>NZ_LT635782.1:0-312500 GCF_900128425.1 Anaerococcus urinomassiliensis | reverse complement strand
GCAAGGCCTGTAATAATTTTATTTTTCTTTTTCATCTAATTCCTCAATGTATGCAGCATATGCCATATCTGATGGTATTTTAAATCCAGCTCTCGGGCTAAAGGATCTACCTGTTATATTTGGGCCATCCACAGAAGCTGACCTTTTAAATTGGCTAGATGTGAATCTCTTGTAATATGATATTAGCCATTTTCTAATGGTTTCTTTGTCATATGTGTCCTCAAAGGCGCTATAGGCATCTTCTAGGATTTCACTTGGCCTTGTATGTTTAGTCATATGGTGGTAGATAAGGAAATCAATAAGTTCATATGGTCCTATGATATCTTCAGTTTTTTGGCTAATTTCTTCTGAATTTTCATTTACTAATTCTGGCGAAATTGGAGTGTCTAATATATCTGTCAAAACATCTTTTAATTTGATATTGTCAGTTTTTTCTGCAACTGCTCCTACAATATATCTTATTTCAGTTTTCATTAGTGTAGCATTTGGTGAGTAATTGCTCATATGATCGCCATTATAGGTCGCAAATCCCTGCATATTTTCTGACAAATCACCAGTACCTATGACTATGCCATTGCCCATATTAGCAAGGTCAAAGAGGACTTGGGTGCGTTCTCTTGCTTGGGCATTTTCGTATGCTATATCGCTAGTTTTTCCATCGTGACCTATATTTCTAAGGTGAATACTTACAGCTTCGGAAATATTAATCTCTTCTAATTCCAAGCCCAAGGCTTGGCAAAGCTTGTAGGCATTTGACTTAGTCCTATCGCTAGTACCAAAGGCTGGCATTGTGTAGGCGTGAATATTTGATAAGTCCCATCCTTCTTTCTTATAGGCATGTACCAATGTTAAAAGGACCATAGTTGAGTCAAGACCACCAGATACTCCCAAAAATACATCTTTTATGCCTATATGCTTCATTCGAGTTATTAATCCTGTTGCTCCGATGTCTAAAACATCATTGACGTAAGCTTCAGATTTTTCATAGTCTGGTAGATAAGGGAATTTCTCACATTTATTTACTTCTTTTGTAAATTTTGTCGGAAATAGACTATCTTCGTCAACATTTATATAATATTTGCCAATATAATCAATAGGAGCATTTGATGTATGAGTAAATACTTTTCCATCATTTGCTATAATATTTAGACCGCCATAGACAAAATCTGTGCTAGATTCGCCCATGCCAGAAGATGTAAGAACATAGGTCACATCCTTGGATAAGAATTTAACTCTATTTATTATATCTTCTTCATTAAGAGCAAATTTGGGATTGGCACAAGGGTGTAGGATAATCTCATGTCTTTCTCCTAGCTTTGCTTTATACTCTAAACTACGAGGAATAATCATTTCTTCGTCTTCTCCAATTGTTACATCAATTGCCAGTCCATCTATTGTACTATAATCTATGTTTATATTTGGCCAGCTATCAAAGGCGTTTAAAAAATCATGATCTGGCAGATCAGTTGAAAAAACATTTTTTTCAATGGTACTTAAATTTTTCTTTGTCGTAAGGCCTGTTAGACTTCCATTTATAATAAGTCCTATTGCATTATAAATTTTTCTATTGTATTTAAAGGGAAAACCAACAGAAAATAGAACCTTATAGTTTTTAGAAAATTCTATCAAGTCCATAATGGCATCTTCGCATATTTCTGCTAAATCCCAATATCCATCATAAAGACTTGCTCCTGTTAGAGATAACTCTGGAAGGGATAAAATATTTACACCATCTTCATTTGCTTTTTTCACCAAGTCTTTTATAGTTTCTTTGTTTTTATTTACATCGCCTAGGGCGAGATCAAAGTTTGTAGTTCTTATTTTAATAAATTCTCGCATAATATCACCTCTTATCCATATTTTACCACAAAAAAAGAGCCTGCATTTGCGGACTCAATTATTTCTTATTAGCCGTTGATTTCTTCGATTAGTAGTGGCAGTACTTCGTGGAAGTCTCCTACTATACCATAGTCACAATTTTCGAAGAATGGTGCAGCTTCGTCATTGTTGATAACACAGATTGTCTTAACATCTTTGATTCCTAGTAAGTGTTGAACTGCTCCACTTACACCTACTCCGATATATAGGTCTCCTGCCCATTTTTGACCAGAAAGTCCAACATATCTATCAAGTGGCAAGTAGTGTTTAACTTCGGATACTGGACGGCTTGCTCCAACTGATGCATCAGCTGCTTTTGCCAAATCTTTTACTAGATTTAAGTTTTGTTCTTCACCAATACCCATACCAGCAACTACTAGTCTGTCAGATTCTTCAAATTCTGTATCTGCTTCAGCTCTGTGATTATCAAATGTGTATCCATCAGCTTTTAGAGCCTCAACAAACTTATTAACAGATTCTTTTACATCACCCTTGAAGATTTGTTTTTTTCTATCTCCAACTACTGATTTCTTTTGTTTTGGCTGGTCAGTTTTTTCTTTATTTGGTTTTGGTAGTAGATATCCTGCTATAACCACTCTCATGATTTCGTTTGTACCTTCGTAGATTTGAGTAATCTTAGAGTCTCTATAGTGACGTTCTACATCTACACCCTTGATGAAACCAGATCCACCGTACATTTGTAGGGCTTCACTTGAAAGTTTGTTTGCAAGATCAGATGCGTATAGTTTTGCCATAGCAGCATCTTTACCATAACCCTTAACGTGATTGTCTTTCTTGTCAGCTGCATCATAAACTAGAAGTCTAGCTGCTTTTAGTTGTGTAGCCATATCAGCAAGTTTGAATTGGTTGGCTTGGAAGTAAGCTATAGCTTTACCAAATTGTTCTCTTTGAAGTTGATATTCACGAGCTGATTCATAAGCACCTTGTGCTATACCTAGGGCTTGTGAAGCTATACCAATTCTACCGCCGTCTAGAATCATCATTGCATACTTGAATCCTTTGCCCAGTTCTCCAAGTAGGTTTTCTTTTGGAACTTTTACATCTTTAAAGTGAAGTTCTGCTGTAACTGATGATCTAATACCAAGTTTGTCGTATGGTTCTGAGAATGTGAAACCTTCGAAATCCTTATCCACGATAAACATTGATATACCATGGTTGCCCTTGCCAGGTTCTGTAACTGCTGTTACTAGATATGTTTGTGCTTCTGGAGCATTTGTTATATAAATTTTCTTGCCATTTAATAGGTAGTAGTCTCCCTTATCTACAGCTGTTGTTTCAGTTCCTGCAGAGTCTGAACCAGCATTATCTTCAGTAAGACCAAATCCACCAATTTGTGTTCCATCACAAAGTGGTCTTAAGTATTTTTGTTTTTGTTCTTCTGTACCAAATTCATTAAGTCCCCATGTTCCTAGTGAAGTATGTGCCGAACAAATAACACCAACACCACCGTCAACGCGAGATAGTTCTTCTACAGCGATAGCATAGTGTTTGTTTGTAAGTCCTGCTCCACCGTATTCTTCAGGAAATGGAATGCTTAATAATCCCATTTCTCCCATTTCTTTTACTATTTCTTTTGGAAACTCTTTTTGTTGATCTAATTGAAATGCAATAGGTTTAACTTTTTTCTCGGCAAAGTCTCTGACATATGTCCTAAATTCTTCTAAATCTTTTGGTAAATTAAAAGCCATAATTATACTCTCCTTATAATTAAAAATATGCACAACAAAATATGAAATTGTTTGCTTTCTATTATTATACCCACTTGACACTTTAGCTATTAGCTATATATTTACAAATAAAATTAAAAATATATTGCTTTACTAGTTTAGCAAAGTATTTTCCAATATTTTTGTAAATTCCAAGTTTAAATGGGAAAATTTTTGTTTAAATATTGCTCCAATAGTGTATAGTATTTATAAGTTTTAAATAGGAGGTATTATGCAAAACATTAGAGAAGTTTTGGACAATATATATTATGTAGGGGTAAACGATAGACGTATTACCAGATTTGAAAATATGTTCCCATTAGAAAATGGTGTGGCATACAGTTCATTTATTATTAAAGATGAAAAAAACGTATTACTTGACAGTGTGGAATCTGCTTTTACCAGACAATATCTTCAAAACATTGAGAAAGCTCTTGATGGCGAAGATTTAGATTATGTTGTAATCCACCACATGGAGCCAGACCACTGCAGAAATATAGACTTTGTATTACAAAAATACCCAAATGCAAAATTTGTAGGTAATGCTAAGACTTTTCAATTTTACGAACAATTCTATAACGACGATTTCAAAGATAGATACTACGAAGTAAAAGATGGTGATGAACTAAATCTTGGAAAACACAATCTTAAATTTGTATTTGCTCCAATGGTTCACTGGCCAGAAGTTATGATGTCATACGAAACAAACAATGGCTACCTATTCTCAGCTGATGCTTTCGGATCATTTAATGCTATTGAGGGACACCTAAAGGCTAAAAATATTATCCACAGAGGAGATTGGTTAGACCAAGCTCGTAGATACTATATCAATATAGTAGGTAAATTCGGCAAACAAGTTCAAGCCCTATTTAATAAAGTAGAGGGACTAGAAATAAATGCTATCCTTCCACTACACGGTCCTGTATATGACGATAAAGAATCAATCGACTTTATCCTTGACAAATACACTAAATGGGCAACATATACTCCAGAAGAAAAGGGTGTAGTAATATGCTTTGCTTCAATGTATGGAGATACTGAAGAAGCTGCTGATATTCTTGCAGCTGAGCTTGCTGACCTAGGTGTAAATGAAGATATAGAAATTTATGACGTATCTAATACTGACCCATCATATATGATTGCAGCTTGCCACAGATTTTCTAATGCGGTATTTGCACCAATAAACTACAACTCAGGCCTATACTACAAGATGGAAGCATTCTTGACAGAATTAGTTGGCACAGGCTACCAAAACAGACACATCTCATTCTTAAACAACTGGTCTTGGGGTGGTACCAGCCTTAAAGTTTCCAAAGAAATCCTAGAAAAAGGTAAACACGAATATATAGGTGAAGATGTACTAGTAAACTCTAGTGTAAAAGATGAACAAGTCGAACAATTAAAAGCTTTAGCAAAAGCAATAAAAGAAGACTTGGACAATAGCGAATATTAAAAATTTAAGGTGATGTTGCAGAATAGATAAATCTATTCTGCTCATCACTTTTTTTCTTGTATATCTGTATCAAGCCATTAATTTTTATAGAGTTTTTTAAGATATGAGTGAACTTTTCCACATTTTTCTTAAAAATAGGGTCACTTAATAGAGCTTATGAAATTAATGTTTTTTTCTTAAGCAGCTTTGTATTTTATGATTTCTAAGTTTTTGTTTTCTATTTTGGATGCCAGTTTATTTAAGTTGAGCGCTATTGATAGAAGACATATTTCACTTATTATATTTGCTTTTCCTCTATGATGGAATCTGTTGTAGTCTAGCCCTGATTTTATTTTAGAAAATGCTCCCTCAGCTTGAATAGACCTGTTTAGTCTTTCTTCTATTCCTTGGTCGGATATTATGTTTTCTAATGATTCTTTCCTATATTTTTGGAATGTTTCTGCTATGTAGATCCCTTTAGTTTTTTGACCGTCTTTGTTCCAGTCGAAGCACCTATAGACTTTACTCATACTGACATATCCACTTTTCTTAGTATCATACCTATCTTTGCATCTTACAAAGAATTTCCCTTCTAGTGATATGTATTTGTCTTGATTTTCATCATATATTAGGCTTTGTTTAAATTCTTGTTCTTTTTTATATTTTCGTGTTTTTGATTGTTCATAGTTTGATGGCTTTATGTAGGATGTTAAGTTATTTTCTGCAAGATATACATAGTTTTCTTCGCTTTCATATCCTGCATCTTCTACTACTTTGTCTAGTTTGTTTGGGTAACTTTTTAGTAGTTTTGTTAAGAATGGCTTTAGCGTATACATATCAGATGGGTGATGGGATACATTTTCTCCTATGATGAAACCTGAGGCACTTGCTAGTTGAATGTTATATGCTGGCTTTAGTTGACCATTTCTCATGTGGTCTTCTTTCATTCTCATAAAGGTTGCATCATGGTCTGTTTTTGAGTAGGAGTTTCTGTAATCGCCCATTATTTCTAGATGTTTATGGTAAGTTTCTAGTTTGCTTTTCCAATCTTTTAGCATTTCATACTCACGCTGAAGCTGATGTTTTCTTTTGCCTTGTCCAAATACAAAGTTGATTTTCTTTTCTATGCATTCTTTACTAACTTGATTAAATACTATTTTTACTACTTCTAATACTTGGCTTGCAGTTAGGTCTTTGTTTAAATTGAAGTGTTTTATTATTCTCATCCTTAGTTTTTCTTGCCACTTTTCTATGCTTCCTCTCCATACAAAGCTATATCTATTGGCGTAGGCTTCTATTTTTGTTCCATCTATGTATATACTTGATAGGTCTATCTGATTTTCTTCTATTAATATTTGGACCATTTCATTTAGTAGATTGGGGGTTAGATTTATTATTTTTTGTCTAAATCTATTTATTGTTGAGTAATCTGGTGGAGTTTGTCCATCAAGAAGATATTTTATTCTTAGATCATATTTGCATGATTTTTCTATTTCTCTTGATGTAAATATTCCTTCAGAGTAGCAGAATATTATTATTTGAAGCATTGTTACTGGGTTAACAGTAGGTTTTCTTCCAAATGATGAGTAGACTTTCTTTAATTCTGTTAGGTCTATCCTTTCAATTATATTTTTTACAAGCCTTAACTTAACATCATCGTAAACGTATATTTCTGTGTTAAAATTCATTTTTAATTGAATTGTATCATCAACTAACGTAAAATTAGTTAGTGATGATGTATTGTTTTTAACGTTTATCATAAATACATTCTATCAGAAAAAGACAAGGATTTTTAGTTTCCTCGTCTTTTTTCTATGTTAGGACATTTGCAACAGCCCCTTTTACTTTACAATTTTTTGATCAAATTTAATTTACCATTATCATATGGAGGATATTTCATTTTCATATCCAAGTGTCCGTTTGATAGCATTATAGATTTTCTATTTGAGAAGTTTTGGAAACCATAGTATCCATGGTAGCCTCCTTGGCCACTAAAACCTACCCCACCAAAGGATAAGTTTGGATTTGATACCATCATAAGTGTTCCATTTACCATGCCATTGCCAAATTCCATATTGTACATTACCTTTTCTTTGATGCGCTCATCATTTGTAAATAGATAAAGCGCTAATGGTTTTGCTAAAGTTTTAACTTTATATAATATTTCATTTAGATTTGTATAGGTAATTATCGGGAAAATTGGTCCAAATATTTCTTCTTCCATAAGTTTATTATCGAAATCAACATTATCTACTATAGTAGGTTCTAGTTTAAGTGTCTTAGAATTGTACCTACCACCATATATAATATCTTGCCCATCAAGCAGTCCCACCAATTTATACAAATGATCATCATTTATAATCCTTGGATAGTCACTTGATAATAGTGGATCTAGACCATAAAACTCAAACAGCGCTTTCTGAAGTTCTTCTATAAACTTTTCTTTTATAGATCCATGAACAAGTATATAATCTGGAGAAACACAAGTTTGTCCTGCATTTACAGTGTTGCCCCAGGCTATTGATCTTGCTGCAAGAGATATATCAGCATCTTTTTCTACAATTGTTGGAGACTTACCTCCAAGTTCTAAAGTAACTCTTGAAAGATTTTTGCTTGCCTTTTCCATTATAGTCTTTCCAACAGCACTTCCACCAGTGTAGAAAATGTGATCATAATTATAGCTTAAGAGCTCATCATGGCTTACTTGGTCATTATCCACTACATAAATAAATTCAGGATCAAAATTCTTATTTAATATTGATCTTATTAGTTTCGAAGTTTCTTTTGACTTTCTGCTTGTCTTTATTATTACAGTATTGCCAGCTGCTATTGCTCCTATCAAAGGATCCATAGCAAGTTGGAAAGGATAATTCCAAGGGGATATAATTAGTGTTAGTCCCATTGGCTCATAGAGGGTGTATGATTTGGCAGGCATAGCTGTGATTGGAGTCTTCTCACTAATTGGACTCATCCACTCTTCTAGATTTTCTATGGCCATATCTATTTCTTCATAAAGCATGAGTATTTCTGTAGTGTATGATTCAAAATTTGACTTGCCCAAATCTTTTGAAAGGGCCATCAAAATATTATCTTCAAACATCTCTATTATGGCGCGCAATTTTTTAAGATTATAAATCCTAAAATCATATGTCTTAGTTTCACCAGAATAAAAATATTCTCTTTGTAAGTTAACTATATTTGCTAGATTCATTGTTATCTCCTCGTCTTGTAATTAAGTCCTTAGGATATTAATACCCAAGCAAGGATACAATTTTACTTTAATGTACAATTTAAAAACCTCAAAATCCATTATAAAGATTTTGAGGCTTAGTTATATCGTAACTTTATAAGTTTTCTATAAGTTCTTCAACGTCAGGAAGTTCGCTAGCTTCGTATACTTTTACCCACTTAACTTTTCCATCTTCATCTATTATGACATTGGCACGTTTGCTTGCACCATTTTCTTCATTAAATAGTCCATAAGCTTTGGTGACTTCTGCATATGGGAAGAAATCGGATACAATTTTTACATTGTCAATGCATAAGATATCAGCCCATTTTTGTTTAGCTGGATATGGGTCAATAGAAAGTCCAATTACAACAGTCTCGCCTTTTTCTTGAATCCTATCATAATTTCTTTCCAAGCTTCTCATTTGATCTGTACATACAGATGTGAAAGCTAGTGGGTGCCATGATAAGATAACTTTCTTACCCTTTAGATCTGATAACTTAATATCATTTTTTTCTTGATCTTTTAATGTAAATTCTGGGGCCATTTCTGAAACTTTTATTGTCATTATAATCTCCTTTTCTCTATTTATTATATATTTATACCCATAAATTACCAACAAAATAGACCAAGTTAAACTTGGCCCAAATTATCTATTATAATGTTGCTATTGCTTCTATTTCTATAACCCCACCAAGTGGAAGTGCCCCTACTTGGATAGCAGATCTTGCTGGTTTGTGGTCAGAAAAATATTCTTTGTAAACTTCATTTACTGCAGCAAAATCATTGATATCAGCTAGGAAAACTGTACATTTTATAACTTTGTCCATGCTTGTACCTGCTTCTTCAAGAATTGCTTTTACATTTTCAAGTGATTGTCTTGCAGCTGCCTTTATTTCTGTTACTAACTCGCCATTTTCTGGGTTGATAGAAAGTTGGCCAGATGTAAATACAAGGTTTTCTGTACCAATTGCTTGTACATATGGACCTACTGCTGCTGGTGCTTTGTCTGTATTATATGCTTTCATTATTAATTCTCCTCTTTAATTGATTTTTAAATAGTCTTCTAATGTCAAGTTATTCTCATAAATCTCTTTGGCATTTTCAACGCCAACGAATCTAAAGTGCCAAGGCTCAGCTTTGTGATTTGTCCTATCCTCTTTGCCCTTTGGATATCTTTCTATGAATCCATATTTGTAGGCATTTTCAATAAGCCATTGGTATTCAGAAGTCTTTTCAAACTTTTCGTTATATTTGTTTCCTTCTGTAAAAAAGTCAAAGGCTGATCCTAATTGGTGCTCATTGGTGCCAGCAGCAGAGCTATCAATCTCCCCTGCAGCGTACATTTTTTCCTCTAAGTCATAGCCCCTATAGTCAGAAGCTATCTTTAAATCCATGCCTTCTCTTTGCATATCTTGTCTTAAGGTTTCGAATGCACGTCTTGCTGTCTTATCTACACCTGGATCAAAATCCCTAGGCAATTTATAATCATCACTAACATAAGTTAGACCATTTATAACTTTAATCTGATTGTCACTTGTAAGTTTTGATAAACCATATTTATTTACATAATAATAGGCATCATCGATTTTAACCTTAGTGAAACCATTTTCTGTACCATAGCTAGGCACATAAGTACCCTCTTTGATAAACTTCTCTGTTTTTGAAAAGTCATTTGGATACTGGTAGGCATATTGGGTTTTTACACAATACAAATACTCTTGTAGACTATCTTGGTATTTGTCATCAGATACTTGATATTTTTCTTCAATATTTGTATCTGCAAATCCTATTTGTGTAGCTACATGAATATTGCCATTATTTTCTTCTTCTACTTCTTCTAATAAATTATTTATATCACCTGATGCTTGCCTATATTCAGAAGGTCTAGCTATAGTGAAATCATCTTCCTTGTTAAATCCAAAATGTAGCAGACCAGCAAGGGCTATGGCTGCGACTGTAGTTCTTGTTAAAATCTTTTTTGTTCTTGCTTTTCTTTCTCTTTGTTTAATTCTCTTTTTTTCTCTGATACCTTTATTAGACATATAAAAATCCTATTCATTTATTTCAATCGTTTTATATCAGTAAGTCTAAGGGATAGTATATTAACAAACTTATAAAATATATTCCAATTCTAAAATAGTTTGCCTTACATACTTGGTTAATATTATTATAACACGACTTTGTAATTATGCATAGGGGTTATTCGGCTAAAATCAGACATTTTTCACAAAAAAACGACCAATTAGGTCGAATTTTCGAAAATTTATTAATTTTTTTTATTTTCTTCTAAAGATATCTAGGATTCTCTTAAAATAATTTTTCTCAGAAACCAATTTCTTCCTATCTTCACTCATAGGCTCTCTATTTCTTTTTACCTTATTTCTTCTTGCAACTTTTTGTGCATTCCTTTCTTCTTCTATATCAATATTTCTTTTCTTGGCCCTTTCTATCAATGTATCTTGTGCGTCTATATTGTTTACATTTTGAACCTTTGTGTACTGACTGTTTGCCAACAATTTCCTAATCTTTACATCATCAGAAAACATAAGGTCCAGATAATCTAGTATTCTCTTCTTGACCTTATCATCATATATAGGTACAGCCACTTCCATCCTATTTCGGATATTTCTAGTCATAAAGTCAGCTGATGATATATATAACTTAGCATCCAAATCGCGACCAAATTGATATACCCTGGAGTGTTCCAAGAATCTTCCAACTATCTGGTAAATATTTACATTCTCAGTTCTATTTGGAATATTTGGCAGTATGCAACAAATACCTCTAACAAGCATGTCAATGTGTACACCAGCATTTGATGCCTCGGATAATTTGTCGATCAATTTTCTATCTGAAATAGAATTTACCTTTATCCTTATGTATCCATCGTGACTTTGCTTTTGTCTTTCTATTTGTTCGTCTATAAGTCTAGATAGACCTTCTTGCATTGATTTTGGACTAACAAGTAGATTATCATATTCTCCATCCAAATTGCCAAGTTGGATATTATCAAACAGTTCCTTGGTATCTTGTCCTATTGGTCCACTTGCTGTCATAAATGAAAAATCTGTGTAAAGCTTTGCAGTCTTCTCATTGTAATTGCCTGTGGCAACTTGGGTAATATATTCTACATTGTCATTATCATCAACCTTGGTTATAAGGCAAACTTTTGAGTGAGTCTTGTAGTTATCAAAACCAAATAATATTTTACAACCTGCATCTTCAAGTTTTGTTGACCAAAATAGGTTGTTATCTTCATCAAACCTTGCCCTAAGTTCCATCAAAACAGTGACATCTTTGCCATTTTCACTTGCCTTTATCAAGGCTTTGGCAATCTTGCTATCTTCTGCTATCCTATATAGGGTGATTTTAATAGACACTACGCTATCATCTTCTGCTGCTTCTTCTAGCAATCTTATGACAGGATCCATAGATTCATATGGGAAAGATAGTATTATGTCTTTATTCTCAATCTGGTCAATCATTTTTTCATTTGGATCAACCATAGCAGAATCTAATGGAGAATATTTATCATAGGTATGATTGTTTATTATATTATCTGGCAAGTCCTCGACAAGAGAGAAGAGGAATCCTGGTTGCATCAAAGACTTGGTCAAGAAAATATTCTTTTTATCTAGATCAAATTGTGCCTTTAAAAATTCTATAGATTCCTCACTTAAGTCTCGGTCAACTTCAAGGCGAACAGGATGTAGTCTTTTTCTTTTCTTAAGTTGAGTCTTCATATATGATCTAAAGTCTTGGTCTATATCAAAATCGTCGTCATCATAAGAAATATCAGCATTTCTTGTTAGGGAAATGATATATTTATTCTCAACCTTGTAACCCTCAAAAACTTGGTATCCATATTCTTTGATAATATCTTCTATGAATACGATAGTAGTATCGTTGATTTTAAGATATCTTTTTATCCTATCTGGAACCTGGATTAAGCCAACTCTGTCGCTTACCTCGTCATTCTGTTTTCTTAGAGAAAATAGGACAGATAAGGCCAAATTTGGCAATCTTGGAAATGGGTGAACCCTATCTACTATTTGAAAGTTTAGTATTGGTTCAATTTTTGTATTAAAGTAATACTCTACGTATTTTTTATCTTTTTCACTTAACTCTGAAACTTTTAATAAATTGATACCATTTACCTTAAGGTCATCAACTAATTGGTTATAAACTTGGTCTTTTTTGCGATATAAATCAATACATTCTCTAAGTATTGCATCTATTTGTTCGTCACTGGTCATACCTGATTTGTTGTCAATAGGCTTTTTCTTTAGATTTTTAAAATCAGTAAGACTACCAACCCTAACCATAAAAAACTCTTCAAGGTTGGTGTCAAATATAGAGAAAAATCTTAGTCTTTCAAGTAAGGGTACACTTTTGTCATTAGCTTCTTCAAGTACTCTTTGATCAAATTGCAGCCAAGAAAGCTCTCGGTTTTGCGTAAAAGATATATCAGTCATATTACTTATTAATTCCTTCCTAGTAGTTTACTATATACATACCCTTCTCTTACCCCAGTTTGACTAACTGATATCTCACTGCAATAAAAATATTTTGCTACACGATTTAAAATAGCCATTCCAGGTAATAGAGTGTGTATTCTGTCGGGTTTAACTTCAAGTATTGAATCAAGTATTTCTCTAGGTTCTTCTTCAATTATTTCTTTTAGCATAGAATTGAACTTATCTTTTTGCATGGTCGTATTATAAGAATCTAGCTTATAGTATTCATTGTAAAACTTAAGGCTAGCACGAGCAGATCCACCAACTGCACAAAGAAGATCGTGTTTTTCCCTATAAAACTTCTTTTCTTCAAACATCTTTTTCATATCAGCATCTATGCTTTTTTTCTCAGCTGTAGTCATAAATAGTTGATCTACATAGTCATTAAAAGCTGACAAGGAACCAATAGAAAGTGATGTGGATTTTATAACCTTATTTTGATCTATAATTACAATCTCACTAGATCCACCACCAATATCGGTAAGGATACCGCGAGATACATCAATAGATGAGCTTGCTCCTATGAAGGCAAGTTTTGCTTCATCTTCACCACTTAATATTTCAATATCTAGGTCTAGTTCTTCTTTCACTCTGGTTAATATTTCAACCCTATTAGCAGCCTCCCTTATAGTAGCAGTTGCAAATGGGTGAAGTTCATCAATATCTTCAAAATTATCTACAACACTCTTGAACATTCGAAGAACATCTATTAACCTTTGGATTCCCTTTTCCGAAACAACTCCATCCTTAACAAATGATCTTAATGAAGCTTGCTCTTTTTCATTAAATAAATTTCTTACTTTTTGGCCTACTACCTTATATACTGAAAGTCTAACAGTATTTGAACCAATATCTATGACTGCATATATCATTTACAACTCCTTTTCTTCTAAATTATAATCGCAATCAATCAAATTTTTTATAATCTTTTCTGTACTAGGATCAATCTTACTCATAAAAATATTTACTGATGAATCTTCATTTTCTGGCAAATCTAACTTGAGATAATCAGCCGGATCAATGATATTCGCCTTATATGTAAGGTTTTTCTTTATAGCATCTGTAATTATCGGATAATGGGTGCATGCTAAGATGATATTTTCAATCTTTTGCTTATTGGCAATTTCTAGATATTCGCCTAGGGCCTTATCCAATTCATAGCCATGTATCATGCCATCTTCTATGTAATCTACAAGCTTTATTCCAGCTACTTCATAGACCTTACTATTGTTTCGTATATTATTTTTATAATAATGGCTGTTTATAGTAGCCTTAGTGCCAAGAACCAAATAATCTCCATCAAATGATTTGCCAGCTTCTATCCCGGCATCTGTAATGGGATAAAATTTCTTCTTATACTTTTCACTAAGATGTTTACTAGCAAGAACTGATAGGGTGTTACAAGCGATGATATAATAATCTATGTCAAAGTCTTGTAAAAAATCTACAATTTCTTCAGCAAATTTAATTAGCTCGTCCTTATCCCTATTACCATAAGGGGCTCTTAGGCTATCACCAAAGTAATAATAATTGGCCTTATTTGTCTTTATTAACTTTTGTAAAACGGTTAGGCCACCTAGGCCCGAGTCAAATACCCCAATATTTGTCATATAAGTTCCACCTTTTTTACAAAATCATACTTATCTTTTAAATTCTCATAAGCGAGATTATAGGTCTCTTCATCTTCAAAAATCCCAAAAATAGATGCACCACTACCACTAATAAGAGTCACTTCAGCCCCATTGTCTAAAAAATCACCCTTGATATCAAGCAAATGTGGATAAAGATCTGTGATCACATCTTCCATGACATTTTCAAAGTAAAAAATAGCCGAATGATCTCCATCTTCTAGCTTTTTAACTATCAGATCATTATCAATATGACCATAGTCTTTAAGATTTTTATACACTTCTGCCGACGAAATTTGTGTGCCATCGTTGATAAGCAAGATTTTCATATCCAAGTTATTTTCAAATGGAGAAATAATCTCACCAATACCCCTAGCCCTAGCAGGATTATCGGTAAAGAAAAATGGAATATCTGCTCCTAGTCTTGCTCCAATATCCATCATTTCTTCCCTAGTTAGAGATAGGTTCCAAAGCTCATTTAGGCCCTTGATCATCTCTGCTGCATCAGTAGAACCACCAGCAAGGCCAGCAGCTATTGGAATATTTTTAATAAGTTTAACATCAAGACCAGGATTATCTGTCCTATCCTTTAGCATATGCCAAACCTTATAAATTAGATTGTTCTCAATATCTCCTATGCTATTGTCGTTTGAAGAATATGAAAACTTATCACTATCATTTTTATTAATAATTAATTCATCAAATAAGTTTATACGAACCATGATGGTATCAATCTCATGATAGCCATCAGGTCTTTGATATAAAGAATCTAAAGAAAGATTAATTTTTGCATAACATTTTCTTTTCATTTTTAACCTCAATATAAATTATACAAATATGTTAAAAATTGGCAAAAAAAAAGTGGGAAACCCACTAAATATTTGGTGCAGGATAGAAGACTTGAACTTCCACGACCTAAAAAGCGGCCACAAGATCCTTAGTCTTGCGCGTCTGCCAATTCCGCCAATCCTGCGTAAATACTAATTAAATATACTAGAAAAAATGATTTTTGTCAAGAAAAAACCAGGATTTTCGAAGAGAACTCCATATATTGAGTTCCCCTCACAAATCCTGGTAATATCTTTCTTAGATGAATAGACCTGCAAATACTACAGATACTATTGTCATTAGTTTGATTAGGATGTTTAGAGATGGTCCAGATGTGTCCTTGAATGGATCCCCTACTGTATCTCCAACTACTGCTGCCTTGTGAGCATCAGATCCCTTGCCGCCTTCTACACCACTTTCGATGTATTTCTTAGCGTTATCCCAAGCTCCACCAGCATTTGACATAAAGATTGCCATCATTACGCCAGTTACAAGAGCACCTGCTAATAGTCCACCTAGGGCATGAGGTCCAAGGATGAAGCCTACAACAATTGGTACTAGGATTGCTAGTACTCCTGGTATTACCATTTCTCTTAGTGATGCTGTTGTAGAAATTTGGATACAATTTTCATAGTCTGGTTCTTTGTTACCAGCTAGTATTTGATCATCTTCTTTAAATTGTCTTCTTACTTCCTCAATCATTTGGCTTGCTGCCTTTCCTACTGAGTTCATTGTTAAAGCTGAAAATAGGAAAGGTAGCATAGCTCCTATAAACATGCCTGCTACTACTCTACTATCAAGTATTGAGATTGCATCGAGGTTGATTGATTCTGCATAAGTGATAAATAGTGAAAGTGCTGTTAAAGCAGCTGAACCTATAGCAAATCCTTTACCAATCGCTGCTGTTGTGTTACCAATTGAATCAAGTCCGTCAGTGATGTCACGTACGTTTTCTGGTAGGTAGCTCATTTCTGCTATACCACCAGCATTATCTGTAATTGGTCCGTAAGCATCTACAGTTACTGTGATGCCTGTTATTGAAAGCATTCCTACTGCTGCAAGAGCTATACCATATACTCCCATTAATTTAAATGATACCATGATAGCAATTGCTATAACTATTATTGGAAATACTGTTGAAAGCATTCCTGTAGAAAGACCAGCTATTATGTTTGTTGCAACACCAGTTGATGATTCTTTTGAGATGTATTTAACGTGTCTGTAATGATCAGATGTATAAATTTCTGTCAAAAGTCCAATTATAATACCTGCTACAAGACCTGTTATTACAGCAAAGGCTGCGTTAAAATCACCAAAGTATTTATTTGATAAGATAAGTGCACCAATTAATACAATGGCTCCTGAAATGTAAAGAGTATTCATTAGTGATTTTTGTGGATCTGGATGTGATTTTGATAAAAATACAAGACTTGCCACGATTGATGCAGCTATTCCTAGAGCAGCTAAAAATAGAGTGAATCCAAGGCCAGCTTCTGCAAAATACACAATTCCTAAAGTCATTGATGAAATGATAGCACCAACATATGATTCAAATAAGTCAGCACCCATACCAGCAACGTCACCTACGTTATCACCAACGTTATCTGCAATTACTGCAGGGTTTCTTGGGTCATCTTCTGGGATTCCTGCTTCTACCTTACCAACAAGGTCAGCACCAAGGTCAGCAGCTTTAGTATAAATACCACCACCAACTCTTGCAAATAGAGCAACAGATGAAGCTCCTAGTGAGTATCCCATTAAGATTGTTGGATCTTTGTAAATCATATAAGTGATGATGATACCGAGAAATCCAAGGCCAGTAACAGCCATGCCCATTACAGAACCACCAGAGAATGCTACTTTTAATGCATCATCTTGACCTTTTTCATAGGCTTGGTTAGCACATCTAACATTTGATGCAGTTGATACTCTCATACCAATAAAACCTGCAAGCATTGATAATGCTGATCCTATCAAATAGCAAATCATAATATTAACATTAAAGAATATCAATAAAAGTATTGATACTATAGCTACGAAAATTGCAATGAATTTGTACTCTCTGCTTAGAAATGTCATTGCACCATTTCTAATATAACCAGAAATTTGAACCATACGGTCATTTCCAGCTGCAAGTGGGTTTATTTTAGCTTTAATAGTAAATAGCATAAATACTAACGCCAAAATAGCCACGATAAGAGATAAAATCTCTACAGACATAAGTCCCTCCTTATATAATATTATTTAGTTATATTGTAATATTCTTTATGCAATATTACAATATAGATTTATATTATCAAATAAAAATACGCTAAAATTAATGCCAACTGCATATATTTTAGCGCTTTTATGCTTATTGAATGTATTTTTTATATTTTAATTAGTTTTCTTCGTATGGTAATAATGCAACTTGTCTAGCACGTTTAATAGCACGTGTTACTTCTCTTTGATGTTTTGCATTAAGACCTGTAACTCTTCTTGGTAAGATCTTTCCTCTATCTGAGATAAATCTTTTTAAAGTTTCTGTATCCTTGTAATCAATCACTTTTGATGGATCTTTTACAAATGGATCAACCTTTTTTCTTGGTCTAAATCTTCTATTTTGAGCCATGGTATTCCTTTCAAATTATTTCTAGAATGGAATCCTACCATCATCCTCAATTTCTGTGAAGTCATCATCGAAGAAATCATCGCTACTATCAAAGCCTTTTTGGTTTTGATTATTGTAGTTGTTGTTATTGTTGTTATTATTTTGGTAGCCAGTTTGTGAGTAATTATTGTTGCCATAATCTTGGTTATCACCATAATTACTATTATTGTAGCCAGATGATTGGTTATCAGATCTTGATCCGATAAACTCGACATTGTTGGCCCAAATATCTGTTGTATAGATAGTTTTGCCTGTGTCTTTGTCTTGATAGCTACCTGTATTTATGCTACCTTCTACAGCACATTGACTTCCTTTTCTTAAGTATCTTGATGCATTTTCACCTTGCTGACCCCATACTGTAATACGGATAAAATCAGCTGTTGGACGATTTTGAGATTCTGCTTCTTGTCTTTTTTCCCTGCTTAGTCTTCTATCAACTGCTAGGGTAAATGTAGCAACTGCTTGGTTATTTTGAGTATATCTTAATTCTGGATCTCTAGTAAGTCTTCCAATAAGTATAACTCTATTCATTGATTAGTCCTCTTTTCTGATAACCATGTATCTTAATACAAAATCTGAAAGTCTTAGTCTTCTTTCAAATTCTCTGATATGGTCTGGAAGAGAATCAAATTCTACGATGTAATAATAACCATCTCTGATGTCATTAATCTCGTAAGCTAATCTTCTTTTTCCCCAGTCATCAACGTTAGTAACTGTACCATTTTCTTCTATGATAGTTTTAAATCTATCTAGTAGGTCAGTTCTACCTTGATCAGTCATATCAGGTTTAAAAATTATAACTGCTTCGTATTTATTCATTTTTTCACCTCCCTATGGTCTATGACCCCGTTAATTTCTTACGGAGTAGAGTGTTACTGGTATATTCTACTAGCATCAATTAATATTGTCAAGATTATTAATAATCATATTCCTAATATTCCTAATATTAATATTATAAGTGGAAATGCTATAGCTTGGATATAATCACTGGTACTAACTTCCATAATTACATAGTTTGACCTCTTACCACCAAATCCCTTTGCCTCCATAGATGAAGCGATGTTATCAGAAAATCTAACTGATCTAACTAAAAGAGTAAAAATTGGTCTAATATTTAAAAACCCATATCTAATCCCTCTAATATCATATGATAACTTTATCATTTCTAATTCATCTTTAAGTTTAGGTATCATATTAATGGATGATAAAATACCAAAAGCTAGGTTATCAGATAAATTTAATTGTTGAATAAAGCTATATACCAGCTCTTTTGAGTCTGTTGTCATCGAATAAGATATCCCTAATAGTGCGTAAGCTGCAATTCTTGAACCTAGTACTAGACCATTGTAGAAATTGCCATCCAAATTATCATTTACTGATGCAGTAAGGCCTGATGCTGAAAATTTATACCCAGCCATAAAGAAGCTTAATGATAGGAGAATGACAGGTATTAATGCTATGATAAGCCTTCTAAATTTGACCCTCTTTGATGTAATCAAGAATAATAATCCCAATCCTATAACAATGAAGTTTAGCTTATATGAATTAAAAAATCCTATTATAAGAGAGCTTAGAAATATACTTATAGTTTTATAGCTAGGGTTCATTTTATCAATCAATCCGCACCACCTTCTTGTCAATTATTCTGTACTCAACATCTTTATATGCTTTTATCAAATTTTTATCATGGCTAGTAAATATGATAGTTATATCTTTTGATAGATTCTTTAAGTCATCCATTATAAGACTAGCATTTTTAAAATCCTGACCGTAGGTAGGCTCATCAACCAATAATAAATCCTTATCTAATGAAAGCATTGTAATAACCGCAAGTCGTCTTTGCTCACCTTGGGAAAGCATCCATGGAGATTTCTCTGTATAAGAGTGAAGCCTATATGTTTTTAGTAAATCTTTGCTTTTTTGGCTAACATCTTCATAATTTCTTTGACCAGTAAATTCTTCCAATACATTTGTTGTTACAAACTGTAGGGTAGGGTCTTGAAAAACCAAGCCGATTCTACTAAGCAAGTCCTTTTTTTTATATGATTTAAGTTCTTTATCCCAAATCTTTAGGGACCCATTATAAGAAAGTTGTTTTAGTAAAACTTTAAACAAAGTGCTTTTTCCTGCTCCACTATCTCCAGTTAGAGCTATTAATTTATTTGCTGGTAAAGAAAAACTACTATCTTCAATTATTGATTTTGGTCCTTTATCTGTATCATAGGATAAACTTAAGCAATGTGTTTTTAAAAATTCAATTCCCGTGTTTAAATTTTTCTTCTGAGATATCTTACCATCAAATATTAGTCCATTTTCTATTAATAATTTTTTTTGCTTCTGACTAATATTTTTAGGGTTTATATTATCATCCACTATTCTGCCGTCATGGTCTATAATAACAATCCTATCTACGAAATTCCAAAGTTCGAGTCTATGGTCGATAATTAAATACGATGACCCTTCATCTAGTCTTCCCCTAATAATTTTTTGTAAATCGTAGGTGGAATTATCATCTATATTTGCAAATGGCTCATCAAGGACATAAAGATTGCTTTCTATCAAATCTATGGCACAAAAAGCTACCCTTTGTAACTGCCCTCCTGATAAGGTATCAAAATCTTGATCTAATAAATTTACTATTCCATGTTTCTCCGCCTGGTTGATTACAGCTTTATCAATAAAGTTTCTATCAGTTTCAAGATTTTCTAATACGAATATTAATTCTTCTCTTAAGTTTTGTGTACATAACGAGAGCCTTGCGTTTTGAAAAGATACCACTAAATATGGATGACGTTCATAGGTTTCAAATGATTCTAAGTTATTATTCAATATAGACAACGTATCATATTCAATCGATGCCGCCATATTTTTATAATATCCACTTAAAACTGAAGCAAGAGTAGATTTTCCGGATCCACTCTTGCCACATAGTAATACAATCTCACCTTTTTTAATATCAAGATTTATATTTTTTAGTATACTCTTATCACTTATCTTAAGAGAAAGATTGTCGATAGTAAGCAGGCTACTAGCTCGCTCTTTCACTTATTACTCCAGTTTGATATAGCTTATCGCATATAAATTTTGATAAAAATCCTGTGAATAGTAGCGAAGATATTAATCTAATCACAAAGATTAATAAAACTATTGATAAGTCAAGTGTCCAGTATTGGTTTCTAAAACCTGTCCATAAGAATGTAAATATAGTACAAAAAATAGCTGCAAGTATTGTTGTTTTATATGAATAATCCTTATAACCACCCATTTTAAAGGCAAGCTCTACCCCAAGGCCTTGAATAATACCACTTACAATTACCATCGGTCCAAACATATTGCCTAGGAGAACCTCTATTAGAGCTGCGATCACTTCTGTAACAACACCTACCAATGGTTTCTTTATAATGTAGGTAGCTGTTACAGAAGCCATAAACCAAATTCCATAATATGGCTCATAACCTAATATTCCATAACCAGAAGGAGTCAGAGCTGTTGTTGTAAAAGCACCTAGGTATACTGCTCCAAGATATATAAGACCATAGATAACTGATAAAAGGCCCATTAACACGTAATCACGCGTCTGAAATTTATTTTTATTCATATAAGCCTCCTAATTTTCTTCCGGTAAATTGCAAAGTAGTTGGGATTCAATTACAAAGTGACTAACTCTATTTTCTAAGTAAGTATATATTTCTTCTAAGTAATTGAAAATATCATGAACATCAGCCTTAAGGAATGTGACATAATGACCTGTACCTGCTATGACACCCATATCTATTCCCTTATTTACAACTGTCTCTATCTCGCTCATATAATTGTTATCACCAAATATATATAGGGCAAATTTTCCTGTAAGATCAAAGTGTTTATCTTTTATAAATTCTTCATTTATTTTTCTATCTTCTGCTTCTAATAAATAATCAGCATCAGTATCCCCAGGACATCCTTTGGATAAGGTTAGTGTCATACTCATATGAACATCTTTTTTATAAGCATTGATATAAAAAGCTTTGAGAGCGTCAAATAAAGCTTTTGTATTTCCTCTATAGACTGTGGAAGTGTTATCCGTTTGGGACCAAATATTTGAGGTATCAGTTTTATCTAAAGAATCCAGGATAATTTCTATAAAATCATCAGACATAGGTGATAAGCTAAATCTCGCTCCTGATATTCCAAGCTTTGATCCGGGTATACCACAACTAGTATTGGAATAATCTACATAATCTATTTTTGACATAAAAAAACTCCTTTTCCTACTTGTATTCGGAAAAAGAGATATCCACTATTAAACTATTTCCCTTCGCAACAATTACGTTGATCAGGTTAGCGGGTATAATCTCAGCAAAACGCACCCCGAATATCAAGTATTATACTATTTTACTGTCCTAGTATAGCATAGCTTTATTACCAGAGCAAATTTTATTAATCTTTTGAAAAATAAATTGCATTGGCAATTGCACGGCTCATAGCATCTGCTGCCATTACTCCAACCATGTTCAAATCAGCTGATATTTCATTAGTAGAAAGAGAAAATACTGTATCACCATCAAAGCCTGTATGAACAGGATTTATAGCTCTTGCAAAGCCATCGTGAGTCATTTGGGCAATCTTTTTAAGCTTAGTCTTATCAAAACTAGCATTTGTTGCAACTATACCTATGGTTGTGTTTCTATTGGCCAAATCTGAAAAATCAGCCATAACCTTACTCATGGCATCTGTTGTTTTTAGAATTTGTCCATTTACGATTGGACCTGCTGTTTGGACCTTTTTATCATAATCATATATGTCACCAAAAGCATTAACAGCAACAATGGCAGATACTACTAACTCACCTTCTTTTATAGTAGCAGAGCCTAGGCCAGATTTCATAATATGGTCCATTCCTAGGATTTTGCCAACTGTAGCTCCAGTTCCAGCCCCAATAACCCCCTGCCTATTTTCATCAAAAGATGCATTATTATAAGCCTCGATTCCCATCTTCGCATCTGGTCTAATCTTGTAATCCTTGTAGGCCAGGTCAAATAGGACAGCTTGGCTAACTATAGGAACTATGCCTACTCCAACATCCAAACCTTGTCCATCTTTTTCTAGGGCCTTCATCACTCCACTTGCAGCATCCAAGCCATAAGCTGATCCACCACTTAATATGAGGGCATTGACAGATTCGACAGTATTTATTGGATCTAATAAATCAGTTTCACGACTTCCTGGTGCTGATCCTCTGACTTCGACAGAGCAAGTATTGCCCTTTGGAGGTATCAAAACAGTCAGACCTGTACCAGCTTTTAAATTTTGAGCATGGCCTATCTTTATTCCTTTTATATCAGTAATATATCCTTCGTACATATAATCTTTTCCTTTAGCTATTCTCCAATATCTTCATTTCTATACTTATCCATCATTTGACCAAAAACTTCTGCACTTGATGGTGGAGTATAGCTAATGGCATTGGCACCAGCTTGAATGGTTTCTAATATTTGTTCACCATCTTTACCACCTGTCGCAATTATAGGAAAGGCATTTCCAATATTTTCTCTAACTTCTCTTACCAAGTCAGCTGTATATTTGCCCCCAGAGATATTAAGTATCTCAGCTCCAGCTTGAATCTTACCTATGTAATCATCCTTTGCTGTTGTGATAGTTGCTATAAGTGGGATATCCACAAATTCTGATATTTCCTTGATATCATCATTAGGCATCGGTGCATTTACTACGACTCCATAGGCACCAGAAAGTTCAGCATCTATTGCAACATATTTTGATCTCAAACCTTGGGTAACGCCTCCCCCTATACCTATAAAGCAAGGAACATTAGAAACGCTTAAAATAGCATTTGCTATAGAGCTTTGTGGAGTATAGGGATAAACAGCCATTATGCTATCTGCATTTGTGTTCCTGATGATAGCTAAATCTGTTGTAAAAAGTAGGGATTTTATTCTTTTCTCAAAAATTTTGATTCCTGAGGCTTGGTATACTTCCTTAGGAACAGTAATGAATGATTTTCTTAATTTCGAATGAACTTGTGGTATGTATTTCTCTTTTTTCTCTGTCATAGGCTTCCTTTCGTTTCTTTTATTTTAATAATTACTTACCCTAGGATATGTGTCTTAATCTAAAATGCCGTTAAAAAAATGAAGCTAATCCAAAAATGATTATAGCTTCATTTGAAATTATCAGTCCTTATTAAAGATATCCCTTGTATAAACTTTCTCTTTTATATCCAAAAGTTCATCGGCTAATCTATTAGCAACTATGATATCTAGCTTTTTGAACTCCTCTAGGTCATTTTCTACTTTTAGTCCTTCGAAACAATCAATATCAAGATTTGGCTCATAAATTACTACTTCGCTCTTATCTTTAATATTTTCTATGACATCAAAAATAGCCGATTTTCTGAAATTATCAGAATCCTTTTTCATGGTAAGCCTATAGATACCAACTGTCTTTGGCTTATCTCTAAGGATCCTATCACTTATATAATCTTTTCTGATTTGATTTGATTCGATTACTGCACCAAACATTGAATTTGGAACATTTTCAAAATTTGCATAAAGTTGCTTAGTATCTTTTGGCAAACAATATCCACCATAACCAAAAGATGGATTGTTGTAATAGTTGCCTATCCTTGGATCAGTAGAAACACCCTCTATAATATCTTTTGTAGAAAGACCTTTGATTTCTGCAAAGGTGTCAAGCTCATTAAAATATGATACTCGCATAGCAAGATAGGTATTGGAAAATAATTTTACCGCTTCAGCTTCTGTTGAATCCATAAATAAAATTTCTGGATTATTAAGAGCTTGGTCTTTGTATAAATTGGCAATTTTTTGACCTAATTCAGTTTTGTCCCCCACAATTATCCTAGATGGATTTAAGCTATCATAAAGTGCCTTACCTTCCCTTAGGAATTCTGGTGAAAATATTATACTGTCACTTGCATATTTCTTACTTTGGCCAGCCGTGTAGCCAACTGGTATGGTTGATTTGATCAAAATAGGCAAATCATTATTTATTCTCTTGATATTTCCTATTGCCTCATCAACATAAGATGTATCAAAAAATTTAGTCTCTTCATCATAATTTGTTGGCAAGGCAAGTATAGCCAAGTCAGCATCTTTTAAATCATTTTCATATTCTTTTTTTGCAGTGAAATCCAAATCTTTTTCTGCTAGGTAGCTTTCTATATACTCATCTCTTAGAGGTGATTTTTTATTATTAATTAAATTTATTCTTTCTTCATTAACTTCTATACCAATAACTTGGTTTGATTGGCTAAGTAAGATAGCGTTGGCCAAGCCCACATAACCCAATCCAAATACTAAAATTTTCATAAACTCTCCTTATTAATAGATATATTTTACAAGTTTAAGCTAACTTTACAAATAAGTGCAATCATATATTATTCTTTAACAAATGCCACAAATTCAAAAGGCCTTAATAGTAGATTTTTTACTATTCTTCTTTTGCCATAGTTGCCAATTAAATAAGAAAAATCGTATAGGTCTATAAAATGAAATCTGATGTCTACTAGTACTTCCTTTTGGCTGAAATTACCAAAAACAACAACTTTTTCTCCATTATAGCTTCTGATATAAGCATAGATATCCGAATCATTTGCAAAAATTTGCCTGTAACTTCCCATACTTAGGGCAGGAATTGAGTTTTTGTAGGATAATATATCCTCATAGAAGTCCTTGATATCTCTACTATAAGTGGAGATTTTATAAGCATTTGTATTTTTAATATCACTTGCAAAACCAAATTCTTCCAAGTTTTCAATTATCACCGCTCCCCTGTGAAAATAGCTTATGCCACAAAGAAGACTCATAGACTGGTAGGAATAATTTTTTGTATTTATAAAAGAGAGGAAAGTTTTATCTAACCTTAATATTTGATTAATATTTTTGTCATCATCCACATTTTGGATAGTTTTAAGATACTTCTTATATTCTAAGAAAGGTAAATTCTCATTATTTATATCAACATATGAAAAATTATTATAAATAGGATTTGATAGGTAGTTTAAGAAATACAGATTTTTACTAGTTTCTACTATACTAACAATCCCATCTTTATTAATAGTGTTTTTACTAAACTCTTTTATTAAAGAAAGGTAAGCATTATCTCCTATCAATTCATAAAGATTAGAAAAATAAAAACCACTTATCCCACGTTTTATCAAAAAGTTTATGAACTGGTAAAAGGATTTTCTTATTTTAGGATTTGACCAAGTAAAGTCATAGTCTATTAACTTTGCCACGGTTTTTAAAACATCTATATTTAAGATTAAGTTTAAACCATGCGTCTTTAAATAATAAGTCAAGTCAAATATTTTATCCAAATCTTCAATCTTATCAAATTTATCAAGTAAAATCCCACTTACCCTTATATCCTTGTAGTATTTTATAGACTTGATATCCTCTATCCTATTTTCTTTATAAATAATCAAATTTTCCATATATACCTCATTTATATGTTACATTTTTCCTGTCAGATATAAAGAAACTGGGTATAGTATTATAATTACGGAAAGAGGTATGAATGTTAGAACTAAAAAATATTTCTAAAATATATAAGACAGGTGACTTTAAGCAAGTTGCCTTAGATGATGTATCTATAGCTTTTAGGGAGAATGAATTTGTCTCTATTTTTGGCCAATCTGGTGGTGGTAAAACTACTCTATTAAATATAATCGGAGGCTTAGACCATTACACTAGTGGAGACTTATTAATAGATGGAAAGTCTACAAAAGATTTTTCCGATAGCGACTGGGACTACTACAGAAATGTATCGGTTGGCTTTATCTTTCAATCTTACAATCTAATAAGCCACCAAAGTATACTAGCAAATGTCGAGCTTGCCCTTACCCTATCAGGAGTTAGCAAAGAAGATAGAAGAAAGCGAGCAATAGAAGCCTTGGAGAAAGTTGGATTAAAAGATCATATAGACAAAAAACCAGCAGAACTTTCTGGTGGGCAAATGCAAAGGGTGGCAATTGCCAGGGCTTTAGTAAATAATCCAGAAATAGTACTTGCAGATGAACCTACTGGAGCCTTGGATAGTGAAACATCTGTTGCTATAATGGAGCTTTTAAAAGAAATTGCTCAAGATAGACTAGTAATCATGGTAACCCATAACCCAGACTTGGCTTATGAGTATTCCACAAGAATAGTTAAAATCAAAGACGGGAAAATCATAGATGATTCCAACCCTTATAATGAAAAAGAAACGGACTCAAGTTTCACAAGAAAAAAAATTAAACTGGGCCTTCCAACAGCCATAGGTCTTTCTTTTAATAACCTATTAACAAAAAAAGCAAGGACAATACTTACTGCATTCGCAGGATCTATTGGAATAATTGGTATAGCCCTAATCCTATCAATATCAACAGGTGCTAATGACTTTATAGAAGATAGTCAAAGAAAAGCGCTGAAAGCATACCCAATCCAAATCCAAAAAGAATCACTAGATATTGGTAATGCTCTCACCCCTCCAAAAACCGAGGAAAAATCACACCCAGATGATAAGGTCTATGGAAATGACTTTATCTTAGAGCGCAGAAGTAAGTTCTCATCAAATGTTAAGGAAAACAACCTAACTCCTTTTAAAAAATATATCGAAGATAAAAAGGATAAGCTAAATGAAACTATAGGTACAAACTTTATCTCATACCTTTATGATATGAACTTTGATATCTATACTAAAGATCCAAATAATGAGCTTGTAAATACAAGCGGAGATGATTTTGAACAAGATAACCAAGATCCATTTGCCAAGTTTTTAAATCCAAACCAAGAAAATAAAAACTTTAGCCAGCTTATAACAACAGAAGACGGCAAACTTAGCCCGATTATAACAGATGAATATGAAATAGTAGAAGGTAAGTGGCCAGAAAAAGCTGATGAGCTAGTGTTATTTACAGACTACAACAATGAAGTATTTACATCTAGGCTATATGAACTAGGTTTCCTACCTGCAAAAGACTATAGGGACTTTCTATCTAAACTTGATAACAATGAAGATGTGAAGATTAATGAAAAATCCCTAGACCCATCTAAGATAATAGGTCACGAATTTAAGTTTGTAAGCCCATCCGATTACTATGAAAAAGAAGGAAATAACTTTGTAAATGTATCTGATGATGAAGTCAAAGTTGATGATATAGTAGAAAATGGTGTCCCAGCTAAGATCGTTGGTATAGCAAAGAGAAAAACCAATGATGATAACCAGGTGGTAAATGCACCTATTGGATTTACTGAAGGTCTCACAGATATGATGATAGACCATGCCAATGAATCAGAAATTGTTAAAGCTCAAATTGATAATAAAGAAGTCAATGTATTAAACAACATAAAATTTAAGGCAAGTAATGATAGCGAAAAAATTGATTCATCCAAATATTTCCTAGAAAACCTAAGCCAGAGGGATTCCCTAGCCCTTACAACGTGGCTAATGAGAAACAAACCAGAAATAGCAGAAGAAGCTCAAAAAGAAGCTGAAGAAAAGCAAAAACAAGCCATGGCTTCTGGTATGAATATGGCTACTTTAGATAATCAAACTGGTGCAGGAAATCAAGGTGAAGCTAGCCAAGAAAATGCTCTTGCTAGCTATATTGTAGAGAAAGATGATAAAGATACTTTAAAAGAAATTTATGATGAATTTGTAGCAGGCAATTCCTATAACAAAAACCTAGAGTCCCTAGGAGTAGTAAGCAAGGATGCTCCAGCAGAGATTGATATCTATGTAGAAAACTTTGAAAATAGGGAACAAATCAAAGCCTTTATCGATGATTACAATAAGGATAAGACAGAAAATGAAAAGATTACCTATAATGACTTGATAGGACTTATTACAAAATCAGTAACAGATATAATAAATGCCATATCATATGTCCTAATAGCCTTTGTAGGAGTAAGCCTAGTAGTTTCATCAATCATGATAGGAATCATAACCTACATTTCAGTACTTGAAAGAACAAAAGAAATTGGAATTCTAAGATCCATTGGAGCAAGCAAGTCTGATATTAGAAAAGTATTTATGGCAGAAACATTTATAGTCGGTCTTTTATCCGGTCTTATCGGAGTAGGAGTCACAATGCTAGTAAATATTCCTATTACAAATTTGATTCGAAATCTAACTGGTGTAAGTGATATTTCGTCAAAATTACCAGCCCAAGCTGCAGGTATATTGGTATTAATTTCCGTAATTCTAACCTTAATTGCAGGAATCATACCATCATCAATGGCAGCCAAGAAAGACCCAGTCGAGGCTTTAAGAGAAGAATAAAATTCCATTATAAGCTAAAAAAGCATATAGATATAAGCAAAAAGACGAGAATATGTGAGATTCCACATTTTCCTCGTCTTTTCTTGGATAACTTACAAAAGTTTCTTTATATTTCACCTTTTAATTCATCTATAGAAATCACTTCATCAGTTGCTTGCCATATGTCCTTGCTATGGGTGGCGATTATTATAATCCTACCTTCACTTTTCATTGCTAATAAAATATTTAATATTTCCTCGGCATTCATTGGATCTACTGATGCAGTTGGCTCATCAGCTAAAATTATAGGAGGTTGTTTTAAGATAAGTTTAGATAAGGCAACTCTCTGACTCTCGCCACCAGATAATGTGTAAACTTTTGTATCTAGCTTTATATGCGATAAATTAACCTTATCTAAAGCTTCTTTTTTTAATCTAAGTTTTTCGCTTTTATTAAGCTTCTTTCCAACAAATGCTAGCTCTAGATTATAATCTACACTTTCACTTTCGATTAATCCTAAATTTTGGAACAAATACCCTAGATAGTCCCTAAAAAATATATGTTCATCAATCTTATCTAAATCAGTAGAATTGTATACTATGGTGCCCCTATCTTTTTCTTCAAGTTTGGCTATAATATTTAGTAAAGTTGTCTTGCCCGAACCACTTTCTCCAACTATGGCATAGGTCCTATTGTCATAAAAATTAATATTGATATTGTTAAAAAGATTTCTATCACCAAAGCTTTTAGATAAGTTTCTAATTTCTATCATCCTATTCCCCCTTTAAAATTGTCATACTTTGCTTATTCTCTTTTTTATTTTGAACATATAAAATTATAAATGAATTCAAAACAAAGACTAAAAATGTTCCTAGGCTAGATTGCCAGTCCTCGGTTAGCTTATAGGAAGCAATTAAGCTAAGGAAAAATATAATACACTGTATTATAATAAAACGCTTATGGATACCAAAGAAACTCAAGCCAGATATTCTCTTTATGAAATTTTCTCTTCTAAATTCTTTGAAGTAAGTTATAACAATACTGTTAAACAAGAGTAAGGATGTAAGTATAGTAAAAATACTTCCAATTATGCTAAACCTAATATCTCTTATTTCGTCTGACAATCTCTCATAATAATCACTTCTGCTATTTATTATATAAGAAACCCACTTTAAAAGATCGCGATCTTCAAGGGATTTGTGGCAATATTCATAGTTATCAAAGAATATAAAATTACTTATCATATTATTCCAAAACATCAAACTACGATCACTAGCTCCTGTAGATTTTGGACTTATAACTATAATAGCAGGATCTGTTAAATACTGCTTGTCTGTAATAATTGTTGTATTGAAGATAAATCTTTTTTGATTATCACTAACATATTCCACCTTTGCCTTAAAATCACCATCACCACCAAAATTTTCATTAACATAATCTTCATATACTTTTACAAGTGCTTTTTCATTAGCCTTTAACTTCTCAGGCAATATTAGTCCAAACTCTCCATATTTCAAATCAGAAAAGTCAGTTTTATGATCTACCTGTTCTTTTTCTAGATAATTATTGGAAACAATTATGGTATTTCCATCTGGATTATACTTATCTAGTTTAGCTCTAGTAGCCTCAATATCCGATCCAAAATAATTAGCAATATTGCTATAAGCTAGTATCCACTTATCATCTTCAAAAGTATCATCTAAGTATTCATACCATTGATTCCATCTCTTTAAATCCTCTTCAAGGGAATCTGCGTGAGAATTTAAATTAAAAGTAATATTTACTAAATCAGGATATTCATCCCACTTACTAGCTGAAGTCTCAAGAGTTTTAATCTGTGGATAGGAAAAACTTGCAAGTCTAAACTGATATGCCACTATTATAAACGATAAGATTTGAGAAATAACCAATACAGTCATAATCGACTTTATTGGCAGCCTCCCCTTGATAATTTGCATAAGATTCTTATATTTAATTATAGCAAAAAATAAAAAAGAAACTATTAATGATACTAGTACAATACCTAATAAGTAAATTATAAGAGCGATCAAAAAATATCTCATTATAGGTTCGTTAAAAATATTATGTACTTTAAATAAAATGCCAAAAATAATCACATTCATTAGAAAAGCCAAAATAACAGTGATCAAATCATCTATAAAATCTTTAAATAATAGCATTGACTTTCTCTGTCCAGATATTAGTTTTATACCATATTTTGCAGTTTCATTTAGTCTATTGATTATAGATATAGCTAAAATAACAAAGAAACTTACCACAAGTATAAAAAACATAGCAGGATATCCAAATAGCACAATTACATTTTCTAGGGAAGATCCATCTCCAAATTTTCTAGTTTGGTTACCATTTGTTGATAAAAAATTATATAATTCGTCCTGGCTTAAAGCTTGGCCTATTATAATATAAGTTGCAGCTAAGTCATCGTTAATCTTTAGCACTTCATCAGAAGCAATGTTTATATAAGAAGGAGCTTCCTTATCGCCAAAGGTCTTATAATAAAAATTAACTTCTCCGCTTTTTTGTGGAATAACTATCCTTTTAGCAATAATAACATCATTTTTATTAGCCAAGGCTTCTAAATCTTCTTCAAAATCAGACTTATCAATCTCAGGATTTACATAGTATAAATCTACAGTTGGAAACGACGAAAATATAATCTGACTTTGTGTCCCACTTATAAAAAAGTACAAAAGAGCACTCGTTAGTAGTGATGATATGAAAATTACAATTTTTTTCATAATATCTCCTTATAAAAACTAGGCAGTAAATGAACCGCCTAGTTATATTTTACTATAAATTAAAATCCGTAGTCAAAATATGCTTTTTCTCCAATCTTAGTGTGTATAAAAGCTTCTGATGTATTACCTGCACCTGCATATCTTGTATCATCTTTGGAATCACTCCCTCTTACTACTCTTGAGTAATGATATCTACTAGGATGGTAGTAGTTAGAAAAAGCACCCCAGTTACCTACCTCATGAACTCCACCATATGACCAAATGCCACCATCTACCTCTACTGATGCAAATGCCACTGATGTTAGAAGCATTGATAATGAAACAACTGATAATAAAGTTTTAATTTTTTTCATGTTAGTCTCCTTTAATTATTAAATATACATAATAGCTATATTTTCTTTCTCACTTAAAACTTGGATAATACTGTTATCTTTATTATCCTCACATGGAACAATCATAACTCCTATTAATAAAATACCTAAAAACCTTTTCAATTCTTCTCCTTTCAAGAATACTTTATCACAGAAGAGTTATAATATACACGAACTATAGTTCTATTTTTAAATTAGAGTAATATAAATTATATACGTTAAAATAATTAAATGTTTTACGAGGTTACAAATGAAAACATATGATCCCGTTGCTGTTGAATTAGGTAATTTCATATCTATTGGTAGAAAACAACATGGATATAGTCAAGAAGAATTTGCTTACTTAATAGGAATCTCTGTAAGAGCTCTTTCAAAAATCGAAAATGGATACAATTATCCATCATTAATTACCGCAAGTCTTATTAGTGAATTTCTAGGTTTTTCCATTGATTCTATTATTAAATCCAGTTCAAATAACCCAGAATTGCATATAAATATTTTATTTAGCCAATTCTTATATTATATGGATAATAGAGATTATGAGTCCTATGTAAAAATTTATAAAACTGCTAATCTATTAAGTAATAATATCAGAAAGAATACAATATATTATAAGAAGTGCTTATTTATTAAATCCTGGGACTATATAATAAAAAATGACATTAGAAGCGGACATACCTTGCTAAATGAAGCTTATAAGATAAATAAAGTAAAATCAGAAGAGAATCAAATATTAGATTATAGAATTTTTTTAGTTATTCAAACTATTTATCCTGATTTATTTAAAAATGAAGACGATATAATTAAAGCGTCACTTCTATCAATTGATAGACTCTCAAATATGTTAGAAAATTTAGATTCTTATCCAGATTTAAAGATGAAATACTTATATAGCATATTAATGATATCTATAGAAAATCTAGAAGATTATAATATGTCAGTAAAATATCTTGTTCAATTAGTAAAAATCTCTTCTATACGAAATCACCTAGTAACATATTATCAATCTGTATTTTACAGAGGTCTAGTAAATTATTTTAAAGGTACTAAAGATTTTTATCTTGATTTGGACGATTCTCTAATGTATTTTTTCGTTTCAGGAAATAGAGACTTTTTTAAGCACAATATTATACTTATTAAAAACAAAATAATTAATAATCAATGTACATTTAGTTAATATTATTAATTTAGGGTAATAATATAATTATGACAAAGCTATTTTTAATAAGCTCCACAGCAGGAGCTACTGAATATCATTTTAGTAAAAAACAAATAGAAGATATATATAAAAAGTATGGCAGAGAAGATGAGATAATTGTCAAGGAGACCAGGTATAGAGGGCATCTTGAGGAAATTGTAAGGGCATTTTTGGCTTCTTCTTACCAAGATAAGGTGATTATTACTTTGGGTGGAGATGGGACCATCAGCGAAGTTGTCAATTTGTGCCTCGGTCATGATGTTGCTGTTGGTCTTATTCCAACTGGGACGGGCAATGATTTTGCAAAAAACTTTGATTACAAAGATTTTAAGATTGAAGATACTTTTGATATTAGTATAAGACCTATAGATCTTATAAGAGTCAATGGCAAATATTGTGTAAATGTGACAAGCCTTGGCTTTGATACCGAAGTTTTACAGACTGCTTATGATTATCTTAATAAGGATAAGTCTTTGGGTAAACGTGCATATCTCAAGGCAGTTAGTGATAGGGTCAAAAACTTGACCTACCAAGATCTTTCTATAAATTTAACCTTAGAGGATTCAACTAAAATCGAATTAAAAGATGAGTTTCTTGTTTCTGCTATATGTAATGGTGGCTATTATGGATCTGGTTTTAATCCAGCTCCAGATGCGAAAATTGACGATGGAATTATAAATTTTGTCACAACCAGAAAGTTTCCAAAATGGCAATTACTTCTCCTAATCTTAAAATACAAAAAGGGCAAACACCAATCTTCAAAATATCTTGATGAATTTAAGGTCCTTGCTGGCAAAATATATTCAAAGAAACAATTTATTGGAAATATTGACGGTGAAATTTTTATGGACAATATCATAAATTTTAAAATCGTAGGTAAGGCTATCAACTGGGCCTATTTTGTAAAATAAGATAAATAAATAAATGCTCTTGCAATGTAAGATATTTGCAAGAGCATTTATTTTTATATAAGATCCATTAAATTTGCCATTTCTATGGCTGATAGAGCAGCATCTGCTCCTTTGTTACCTGATTTTATACCAGCTCTCTGAATTGCCTGATCTATCGTATCTGTTGTGATTACTCCAAATATTACTGGTTTTTCTGTTGTTAGGCTTACACTTGCTACTCCCTTTGATACTTCGCTACATACATACTCAAAGTGTGGTGTATCTCCTCTGATTACCGCTCCTAGACAAATTATTGCATCATAATCTTTGTAAGTTGCTTTTTTTGCAGCTAGTGGGATTTCAAATGCTCCTGGTACTCTTATAATTTCAATTTCTTCATCATTTACTCCGTGTCTTTTTAAGGTATCTAGGCATCCTTCAACTAACCTATCTGTTATGAAATGGTTAAATCTTGCTACTACAATTCCGTATTTTTTACCTTCACTTCTTAATTCTGCACTATATTCTCTCATTAATTTGCTCCTATAAATTCTTCTAATTTGTGTCCCATCCTATCAGCCTTTGTCTTAAGGTATACCTTGTCTGTTTCATTGGAGTGGATTTCTATTGGTTCTCTGCCTGTTACCTTGATGTCGTATTCTTCAACTTGTTCAATCTTGTCAGGGTTGTTTGTCATTAGCCTAATTGATTTGACCCCAAGCTCTCTAAGGATTTCTGCTCCTACCTTGTAGTCTCTCATATCTGCTGGGAAACCAAGCTCTATGTTAGCATCTACTGTATCATATCCTTCTTCTTGGAGTTTGTAGGCCTTTATTTTGTTATATAAACCTATGCCTCTTCCTTCTTGGCGAAGATATACTAAGACTCCAGACCCATTCTTATCAATTTTTTCTAGGGCCTTGTGAAGTTGAGATCCACAGTCGCAACGTCTTGATCCAAATACATCTCCAGTAAGGCATTCTGAGTGAATTCTAGTTAGAACATCTTCTTTTTCAATATCGCCTTTGATTAGGGCTAGGTGCTCTTCCCCGCTTTCCTTATCCAAAAATGAAATAGCCTTAAATATTCCATAATCTGTTGGCAAGTTGATTATATCTGTTTGTTCTATAGTTTTTTCTTCCTGGCGAAGTTTTTCTAGCTTATATTTTTGAATAGCTTCTACACTAGTCATTTTTAAATTATATTTTTCTGCTAGTTTTGCTAAGCCATCTCCTCTTAGCATATGCCCATCTTCTGCCATCACTTCACAACAAATTCCTACTTCCTTTAGACCTGCTAATTTCATAAGGTCTATTGTTGCTTCTGTGTGCCCATCTCTTACCAAAACTCCTCCTTCTCTGGCAATTAATGGGAAGACATGGCCTGGTCGTCTTAAATCGCTTGGTTTTGTAGATTCTTCGCATAGACTTCTTATGGTTCTTGCTCTTTCAAAGGCGGAAATGCCAGTACTTGTTTCTACATGGTCGATTGATACTGTAAAAGCTGTTGAGTGATTGTCTGTATTGACTGCTACCATTGGCTCTAGATTTAGTCTATCTGCAACTTCTTGGCTTATTGGTGTGCAAATTAAACCCTTGCCAAAGCAAGCCATAAAGTTTATCATTTCTCCTGTTACATTTTGACCAGCACAGATGAGGTCGCCCTCGTTTTCTCTGTTTTCGTCATCTGTTACAATTATTATTTCGTTATTTCTTAAAGCTTGTAATATTTCTTCCATAATTTTTAAAAACCATTTTCTAATAAAAAGTTTTCATCCACCCTTTCTTTATCCTTTGTCAGTTTTTCTATATACCTGCCTATGATATCAGTTTCTATATTTACCAAATCATTTACTTTTTTGTACTTAAAAGTTGTAGCTTCCAAGCTTTCTGGAATTAGAGATACTTCAAATATATCCTTGTCTGCCATAGATACAGTTAGGGAAATCCCGTCAATGGCTACCGAACCTTTTTTTACAATGTATTTTGAAATATCCCTACTTGTTTTGATCCTGTAGACATTTTTGTTGATAGCTACGATTCTGCCAACCCCGTCAACATGGCCTTGGACTATGTGACCGTCAAGCCTAGAATCTATTCTCATGGCTCTTTCTAGGTTGACCTTTTTACCTAATAGATTCCTATCAAACTTACTCATTTTCAAGGATTCATTCATCAAATCGGCCCTGTAGGTCTTATCGCTAAAGGAGGTAACTGTTAGGCAAACTCCATCAGTCATTATAGAATCGCCCTTCTTTGTTCCCTCTAAGACTTTAGAAGCACGTACCTCAATACTTACATGGTCGGATTTTTGGCTAAATCCTACAACTTCACCAATTTCTTCAGATATTCCAGTGAACATTTTTAGCCTCTAACAAAACATCGCCTTCAATCATTGATACATTTTCTATTTCAAATTTATAAGCATCTTTCATAAATTCACATCCCTTACCGGTAAAAGGAGAAATCGATTTTTCTCCTGATATGATTTTAGGAGAAATAAATTCATAAATCCAATCTACTAGATTTTCCTCTAAAAAAGCATTATTGATAGTAGATCCACCCTCAACTAATAGAGAGCCTACATTCATCTGATAAAGCTTTTCCAATAAATCATTGATATCTACATGGCCATCTTTTCCCTTACATTTGATTATCTCAGTCTTATAGGGATTTTCTTTATCACTTATACTTGCTATATAAGTTTTTTTATCAGATTTTAGGTCAAAAACCTTTAAATCTCTTGGCATTTCTAGCTTGCTATCTACGATTATCCTTATAGGGTCTATGCCATTTTTTATCCTTGAATTTAGTGAGGGATTATCATGGATGGCTGTATTTTTGCCAACTAAAATTGCATCGTACTTAGTGCGTAGCCTGTGGACATATTTCCTTGAACTTTCATTGCTAATCCGCTTGGAATCTTTATTAGCACAAGCGATTTTCCCATCTAGGGTCATAGCATATTTTAGAATAACCATGGGTCTATTGTATTTCATATTAAAGAAGAATGATTCGTTTAATTTCTTGCCCTCTTCTTCTAGGACTCCACTGATAACCTCGATACCATTATCTTTAAGTTTTTTTATCCCATCTACCTTAGGATTGGTATCTAGGTTTGAAATATATACTTTTTTAATCCCTTGCCTTATAACTTCGTCAACACATGGTGGTTGCTTGCCATGGTGGGAGCAGGGTTCTAGATTTACATAAAGGCTTGCTCCATTGGCATCTTCAGATAAGTTATTAAAGGCATCCCTTTCAGCGTGAAGCTTTCCATAAGCATGGTGGTAGCCCTCGCCAATAATCTTATTATCTTTTACTATAACTGCACCGACTAATGGATTTCTCAAAACTCTACCTTCTCCCTTTTTTGCCAGTTCAAAACATCGTTTCATATATTTTTCATCATTCATCTTGCCTCCTTAAATCTTTAGGGCAAAGAAAAAAGCCCCTGAATTCAGGGACCTTATCGGAGATTTATTAATGAGTACTACAAAAGAGTACTACAAATTTTTTCTTCTCTCATCCAGACTATAACTGTCGGTTTAGGAATTACACCTAATCAGCTTTCGCTCGCGGACTTTTACCGCCGGTGGAGACTTACACTCCGCCCTGAAGAATCATGTTATTTTATTTACAATTATTGTAACTCATATCAAGTTATATTGTCAAGCCTTAATCAAAAATTGTTTTTTAGCTATCAAGACTTCTTATCTTTTGATAAAGGAAACCGTCTCATAAGGGTTAAGTTTGAGCCTTTGGCTGATTTTTCTGTGGTGGTAGTTTCCTTGTAAATATTCAAAATTTTCGATATTTACTAATACATTTTTCAAATCAATTTCTACTTTTTCTCCATAAAAATTATTAAAATTGACTAGAATTGTATCATCATATTTACGCTTGTAGGCAAAGACTGATGGGTGGTCAGCAAGTATTGGCTCATAGGTACCATCAGATATTACTAGCTCAGATTTTCTAAGCTCTATTAGTTTTTTGTAGTAATAGTAAACTGAGCTTTGATCTTCTTTTGCCTCTTCTACATTTACTTTTTTGTAGTTGTTATTGACAGCAATCCAAGGAGTTTCATTAGAAAATCCTGCATTGGCACTATCATCCCATTGCATAGGAGTTCTGGAATTATCTCTTGATTTTTTGGATATTATATTAAATGCATCAGCATCAGATAAGCCTTTTTCCTTTAGCATTTTATATGCATTTTTTGATTCTATATCCCTATAATCATCTATTGATTCATAGCTAGGGTCTGTCATGCCTATTTCTTCACCCATGTAGATATAAGGTGTTCCACGCATCATATGGATAGATTGGGCTAGCATAGTTGCACTTTGATATGGGTAGTTTTTGACATCTCCAAAACGGTTGTTGGCTCTTGGTTGGTCGTGGTTGTTCCAAAATAGAGCATTCCATCCTCCACCTTCTTCCATGCCAACTTGCCAATCATTAAATATTTCTTTTAATTTCATAAAGTCAAAGCTAGCATCTGTCCACTTATCACCATTTTCGTAGTCAACCTTTAAGTGGTGGAAGGCAAACACCATGGAAAGCTCTGAGTCATCATCGGATGAATACATTACAGAGTTTCTAATATTTGTTGAGCTCATTTCCCCTACTGTGATTATATCACTATGTTTACCAAAAGTATTATTGTTTAGTTCTCTTATCCACTTGTGAACTCTCGGTGTATCAGTATATAGAGCTTTTTCTTCGACAATGTTTCCATTGGAATCTTTTAAGATTTGATCTTTTCCTATGACATTTAGTACGTCAAATCTAAATCCCTTTATCCCCCTATCAATCCAATAGTTTACGATCTTAAATAATTCTTCTCTCACAGTTGGATTGTGCCAGTTTAGGTCAGCTTGGGTCTTATCATATAGGCAAAGATAATATTTGCCAGTATCTCCAAATGGCGCCCAGGCTTCTCCTCCAAATTTGGACTGCCAATTAGTTGGAAGTGAACCATCTTCTTTGCCATCTCTGATGTAGTAAAAATCTTGGTAGTACTTATCTCCTGCTAGGGCCTTCTGAAACCATTCGTGGTCTGTTGACGTATGGTTAAATACCATGTCAAACATTAAGCCTAGGCCATTTTCATCAAAAACTTTGATGAGATTATCCAAGTCTTCTTCTGAACCAAACTTCTCATCTATATGATAGTAGTCTGCTATATCGTAACCGTTGTCATTTTGTGGGGATATAAAAAATGGGTTGAGCCATACCATATCCACCCCAAGGTCTCTAATATAAGAAGCCTTAGAAGCTATGCCCCTAAGGTCTCCTATACCATCATTATTAGTATCCATGTAAGATCTAGGATATATTTGATAGATTACTTTTTTGCCTAAATTCATTTTGCTTCCTATTTAAAACTTGGTGTTTTGAATTCAATCTTATTTTGGAACATCTTTTTCTTATTAAACACCACTGTTAGTACAAATGGTACAACTATTGCTATGGCCATAGCTATCATGAATGTTATCATGGATTCTGTTTTGATAGATAAGAATCCTGGTATACCACCAACACCTATGTTATATGCCATGGTTTTGGTTAAAACTGAGAACATTCCTGCAAGTCCAGATCCTATCATACCCGCTATGAATGGGAAACCATACTTGATATTGATACCAAATAATGCTGGCTCTGTTACACCAAGGTATGCAGAAATCATTGCTGGAATTGAGATTTGCTCCTCAGCTTCGTTGCCCTTGTGTAGGTAGATAATTGCAAGAACTGCAGAACCTTGGGCAATGTTTGATAGGGCAATCATTGGCCAAAGGATTGTTCCACCAAAGTCATTGGCTAGTTGTAAGTCTATAGCATTGGTCATGTGGTGAAGACCTGTAATTACTAATGGCGCATAGAAGAATCCAAATACAGCACCAAATAGCCAGTTAAGACCACTTGTTAGTCCTGCATAAACTCCACTTGATATTGCAGAACCTATCTTCCAACCAATAGGACCTAAAACTACGTGAGCTAGGATTACTGCTGGAAGCAGTGATAAAAGTGGTACAAAAATCATTGAAACTGCTTGGTGGATGTGCTTTTTCCAAAATCTTTCAAGATAAACAAGAGAAAATCCTGCAAGCATTGCTGGAATAACTTGAGCTTGATAGCCAATTCTTTGAATTTGGAAAGCTCCAAAATCCCATACTGGAACTTCGCCACCACCTGCAATTGAGTAAGCATTTGCAAGTAGACTTGGTGACACTAAACAAATACCTAGTACAATACCAAGAACTTGGGTAGTACCCATCTTACGTGTGATTGACCAGGTAATGTGAACTGGTAAGTAGTGAAAAATTGCCTCACATATTAACCATAAAAAGTCATTAGTTCCTGCCCAAAACTTTGAGCTTTCTACTATTGTTTTACCACCTAAATTATCAAATTGAATCTCTCCTAGGATGTTTCTTAAACCTAGTAGAAGACCTCCAACAATGATAGCTGGTATAAGTGGTGCAAAGATTTCTGCCAAAACTGATGCAACTTTTTGCAGCCAGTTTTGATTTTTCATAGCGTCTTCTTTTACTTCAGCCTTGCTGGCCTGGTGAACGTTTGCAATAGATATAAAATCGTTATAAAATTGGTCAACATCATTACCTATAATTACTTGAAACTGTCCTGCTTGAGTAAAACTTCCCTTAACAGATGGCAAAGCTTCGATTTTTTCAATATCAGCTTTTTTAGGATCATTTAGAACAAAACGCATCCTTGTAACACAATGAGTTACCGATGAGATATTGGAATCTCCGCCAACATACTCATGAAGTTTACGAGCATCATCAATATATTTTCCCTTAATTCCTCCTATATATATTAATAATATAATTATAATACAATTATATAAAATTGACAATATTTATCAATATAATTTCGTGTTAAATTGATGTAAATTATTTGATAATTATTATTGTGTATGAAAAAAGAGAATAGAATATCTATTCTCCTAAATATGTTTGCAAACTATTCATCTTGTAGTTGTTGATCCTCTTGTTCTTCCTCAAGTTCTTTTCTTACATAATCTTCGGCTGCTTGGGTCATCTGTTCATTATCGATATTTGATCTGTCAATTAATTTGTCTAATCTTTTCTTATCTTCTTTGGAAAAATCTTCATTATCATCCATCTTTTTTCTCATATAACTTCTGATACCAAGACGTTTGTATTTCTCGTACTTTATAGAAGATTTCTCCCTATACCAGCTTATAAGCAACAAGGCCATCATAAACATTCCTACATAACCAATGATTGGATAAAATATGGAAACTAGCTTTTTGAAGCCTCCAAAACTTAATACAAAACCAACAAGGGTTAATGAAATAAGCATAATCCTAAAACTTTTTTCGCTATCATTTGAAAATCTTCTAGCTAGGGCATAAAAAAGTGAAATCCCAGTATTAAAAATCATACCAAAGATTACAAGGGCCATCAAAAAGCCTAGGATTGGATGAATACTATTGATAACACTTAGCATAGGTATATCAAGCTTACCAACTTCATCTACACGTATAAATAAAGTAAAAGAAATAAGCACTCCCAATATACCAGCTATGGCTCCACCAAGTAGCCCGCCGATTCCAGCTTCCCTAGGGTCAAGTTCTTCTCCACCTAGGACAAAGCCCATTGAAACTCCGCTCATCAAACACATACCATAATAATTAAATATTGCAAAAACTACATTATTAAAGTTTGATGGTAGGCTTTTCGCAACTGAATCCAAATATGACCAATCTGGCTTGTAATTTATGAAAGTATAAATAGAACCGATCAAAGTAAAGACTAAAATCATTGGGGTAAAGGAACCGATAATTTTTGAAACTTTTTCAAAATCTAATAATCCTACAATTATAATCATACTGGCACAAACAACCTGGCCAATCCATTTTGGTATATCAAAGGCTTGATTTAGGTTTGATCCAGCTCCTGCTATCATTACAAAACCTATAACAAAGCAAGTAAAAATAAGTGCCAAATCCATAAATTTGCCAATAAATTTGTTGGTAATTTCTCCAAATACATCAGAATGATCTGTAGCCATGTAGTGACTTCCTAGTTGGAGCAATACTCCCCCAAACAATATGTGAAGTATGCCTACTATAGATACCCCAACCAATCCTGGTATCCCTAGTGAAATAAAATATTGTAGGAGCTCTTGTCCTGAAGCAAGACCTGCACCAGTAACAACTCCTACATAAGCAAACATAATAACTATTGATTTTTTACTCATAATTCCTCCGAGTATACAATATACTATAATTATGTCTGAATATCAAAGATTGTTAATAAATATGTTATGTTTACATACATTATAAAAAAATACAAGAGGCCACACATTAGATGGCTTCTTGTATCAAAAAGATTATTTATTCTTACTTATCTTCTTTTTTCTTCTTTTCAACTCCTATACTTGCTAGGATTGAACTTATTGCTATTCCAGCAATTCCTACACTTGATCCTAAACCAGTCTTTGGATTCTTAGAAGCTTGTTTAGTAGATCCATGTGTCTTTATAGTATCCATAGTTTTTGTTGGAGTCTTTGGATTTTCTACCTTTTCATCCTTAGTTGGTTTATTATCTGTTACTGGTGATTGTGGATCTTGTGGTTTTACTGGAGTTACTGGTTTCTCAGGATTTGTTGGTTTTTCAGGTTCTGATGGTTTACCTGGTTTTTCAGGAGTCACAGGTTTCTCTGGATCTTCTGGATTGCCTGGTTTCTCTGGAGTTACAGGTTTCTCTGGATCTTCTGGATTGCCTGGTTTCTCTGGAGTTACAGGTTTCTCTGGATCTTCTGGATTGCCTGGTTTCTCTGGAGTTGCAGGTTTCTCTGGGTCTTCTGGATTACCTGGTTTCTCTGGAGTTACAGGTTTCTCTGGATTTTCTGGATTGCCTGGTTTCTCTGGAGTTACAGGTTTCTCTGGATCTTCTGGTGTACCTGGCTCTACAGGTTCTGATGGTTCTACTGGTTTTTTCACTGTTTTTTCATAGACATAGGTAATTTCTTGAGTTACACCTACTTTGTAGTTGCCTTTTGTTTCTGATCCATCTTCTTTGTATGTTGGTTCATTTACTGGTTTTTCTGTTCTTACAAAGGTAAAGCCGTCTTTTTCTTTCTTGCCTGTGGTGTAAGTTTCGTCTTTTATACCTTCTTGAGTTTTACCGTCTTCAGTTTTCCTTGAAATCTCTTTGCCAGATTCATCTTTTGTGATGTAAATATGATGTTCTACAAATTTACCTGTTTCTTCTACTGGTGTTGGTGTCTTTACTGTTTTTTCATAGACATAGGTAATCTCTTGAGTTACACCTACTTTGTAGTTGCCTTTTGTTTCTGATCCATCTTCTTTGTATGCTGGTTCATTTACTGGTTTTTCGGTTCTTACAAACTCAAAGCCGTCTTTTTCTTTCTTGCCTGTGGTGTAAGTCATGTCTTTTGTTCCACCAGTCACATCACCGTTTACTTCTTTACGGTCAACTTCCTCACCTTTTTCATTTTTTGTAATATAAATGTGGTGTTCTTGGAACTTTCCTGTTTCTTCTATTGGTGTTTGAGCTTTTTCTTCTTTTTGATAGATGTAGGTTACTTCTTGTTTTGTATCAGCAATGTAAGCTGCTTCTTTTAGACTTCCGTCTTTGTTGAATTGACCGCCGTTTACTGATTTTACTTCAATTAGTTTGTAACCAGCTCTATCTTCTTTTGATGTTTTGTAGTTTTCTTTTTCTGTTCCTTCTGTTACATCTTTATTTACTTCATCGTCTTTTACGATTGTTCCATCTAGTTTCTTTGTTTGGTAAATGTGGTGTTCTTGGAATGAACCTTTCTTTTCTTCTACACCTGAACCACCAGTATTTCCCGTTTTAAATTGAATTTGATTTACAAGTCCTAAATCTAAAGTTCCATTACCATAAAGTGTAGCTCTAGAACCTAAATTTATATATTCAACATTAGGATCAATTTTTGATTTAACTGTAATTATATAAGGATTATCTATGCCATTTCTATTAAAGTCTAAAAAGACTTTGCCATCTTGGATAACTGGGCTAATGCTTGAATCAATATCTCCATCTACTGGATTTTCATAAACTGCATCAGGCACATTAGTTCTAGGAGCTAACTTCACTACTTCAACACTTGTATTTTCTTGAGTAAAATATGCATCAGATTGATTACCATCAAAGCCTCTTCCATCAACTATAACTCCAACACTTCCATTGAAAATTTCACCTGTTGATTTTCCTATATATCTAGATTCAGGATTTATATAAAATACTTGGGTAAATTCTCCTGTTTTTGGATCAAAATGTGTGTATTGGCTTGTACCATTTAGTATCCTTTGATAGTCATCATAATTTACTTTACCATAGTCAACATACAAGTCTTTTGAATCAGAATGGTTTCCAACACTAACAGTAAAGGTTTGGGTTTTTGAGTTTTGGACTGTTTCTTTTACGTCATATCCTCCGTATTGGACAGCAACTCTTATTTCATCTAAGCTTGTTATATTATCATTAAAAGTATATCTGATTTGATGTCTTGATAATCTCTTACCATCTGCAACTATTTTATCATTAATCTTTATAGGATCTGCATTTTCTGTATCAGGTTCGATTCCCTTTAATGACCAATTGTCTGAAAGAGTTATATCAAAATAATCCCCAGCTTTCGTATCATCAGGAGCCTTAAAAGCTACAGACCAAGGTAAGCCTTCTCCATTTCCAGCATTTAAAACTCCAGTTGTCTGAGTTTCACCTACATGAATTTCTGCTTCTGTGATATCATTGGAAATATCCCTTCCTGCTTCAGTTTCTTCTCCTGCTTCTACAGCTTCTGGTTTAGTTTCTTCAGCTAGTTCTAGTGCTGGTGTTTTTTCAGCTACTTTTTCATCAACTAATGCTTGTGCATCAAGGTTAGCGTCTACATCTAGTTTATTAGCTATTTCTGCTTCGATTTTTTCTATTTCGCTATCTGTGTAGCCTGCTTCTTTTAGTGCTTGTCTTTGAGCATCTGTTAGTGTGAATGCTTCTTTTTCTTCTTCGACAGCTTCTTTATTCTCTGTATTAGTTTCATCAGCTGGTGTTTCTTCAGCAGATGTTTCTTCTGGAAGTTCTTCCTTTGAATCTACTGCTGGAGTTTCTTCTTCTACACTTAGTGTTATTTCTGGTTCTTCTTCTAGAATTTCTCTTATTTCTGCTTCTAGCTTAGTCTCTGTACCCACTCCCGTATAATTTGGGGTATTTTGAACATTTTCTTCTGTTTTCTCTCCATCAGCATGACTTGTTATTGGTAAAGCCAATACCATAGCTAATGACAAAATTGATATGTACCCTCTTTACTGGACAAACCAGTAAGGAGGGTATTTTTATGAAATATAGTTATGAATTCAAAAAAGAATGCGTACAATTGTATAGAGAAGGTAAATGGCCTGATACACCTGAAGGAGCTAAAGAAAAAAACTTTCATGCTTCAATTAGAATATGGTTTAAGTTAGAAGAACTTCATGGACCAGAAATTTTAAAACACGGAAATAATATTAATTGGACTGCTGATGAGAAATTAGAAATGATATCTAAAGTGTTAGCTGGAAATTCCATAAAATCTATAGCAATCGAAAATGGAATCAATGATGGACAACTTTATTCATGGGTTAACAAGTATAAAAATTATGGATATAATGGTCTTGTGAATAAAAAGAAAGGCCGTAAATCTAAAAATACAAGTATGAAAAATAATAATAACCATAAAGCAAAAGAACTTAATGAATCTGAAAGAGAAGAACTAATAAAACTTAGAGCAGAAAATGAATATATAAAAGCAGAAAACGAAATAATAAAAAAAGAGATCGCCTTGAGAGAAGAACGTTACGCTGCGCAACTCAAGGCGAAAAAGCAGCGATTGTCAAAGAACTCAAAGAAGAAGGATACAGACTAAAATATCTTTTAAAAGCTATTGATATGCCAAGATCAACATACTATTTTGAAATAAACAAAGTTGATAATATAAAGATTAAGAATAGTCATATTGCAGATAAAATAACTCAAATATTTAACTTACACAAAGGAAGATATGGAGTAAGAAGAGTATATATGGATCTGATAAATCAAGGTTATGTCATAAATCATAAAAGAGTTCAAAGAATAATGCATGAGCTAAAACTATTTGGAAAAAGATCTAAGGAAAAATATCACTCATATAAGGGGAAGGTAGGTAAAGTAGCAGATAATATAATAAATAGAGATTTCAAGGCAGATAGACCTCTACAAAAATGGACTACTGATGTGTCAGAATTTAAATTCTCTTGGGGTAAGTGCTACATATCTCCAATACTTGATATGTATACCAATGAGATTATTTCTTACGACCTATCCTTAAGTCCTAACTTAAATCAGATATCAAATATGTTAGAAAAAGCATTTAATAAATTTCCAAAACTAGATAACTTAATTCTACATTCAGATCAAGGTTGGCAATACCAACATGAATATTATGTAAATGAGCTTAAAAGACATGGTATAAGACAATCCATGTCAAGGAAGGGAAATTGCTATGATAACTCCATAATGGAAACATTCTTTGGAAGGCTAAAAAATGAAGTTTATTATGGATATGAAAAGAGCTATAGCTCTTTTGAAGAATTTTCAAAAGTAATAGAGGAATATATTTACTATTACAACAACGAAAGGATTCAATCAAAAACAAAATGGATGCCACCTACAAAATATAGGTTAGCATCCACTAATAATTAATTAAATATTGTGTCCAGTTTTATGGGTACACATCAAATTGTTACAGCTTTTTTGTTTGAATTATTATTTTTCATAGTCCCTTCTTTCGTTTTTGTAGAAATATTTTCACATAATTTCATCTAAAGTATACCCGTTCTATATTAAAAAACATCAAATTTTTATAATGATTTTTTATAAATTATTTATTTATCGAAATGTTTTCTTATAGCCTTAAAATAAACCCAAATCATAATAGATTTGAGTTTATCCTAAAGTTTTATTTAATTTCTTTGAGCAATTCTCTTAGGTATTCGTTGACTCTTTGTACAGATGCGATTTCTACCTTTTCTTCTGGTGAGTGTGCGCCTGTGATGTTTGGTCCTATGGAAATAATGTCAAGATTTGGATATTTTTCATAGAAGCAACCACATTCTAGACCAGCGTGGATTACGATAGTTTCGAATTCCTTACCATAAAGATCTTTGTAGACTTCTTGTGCTAGTGGTCTAAGCTTTGAATCTTCTTTGTATTCCCAACCTGGATATTCTGAGTCAATATTATAGGCAAAATTTGTTTCTTCTAAAACTTTGGCAATCTTTTCTCTTAATTCTTCCAATTTTTCGTTGTTTGAAGATCTAAGGGAAATTTCACTTACTAATTTGCCTTCTTTTTCTTTTACTAGGGCAAGGTTATCAGATGATTCTACAGTTTCCTTGTCTTCCATAAGACTGTTAACCCCTGTAGGCATATCATTTATCATCTTGATTAGTCTTTGACTTAGGTCTTTGGAATAAGATTTGCCAGAAGTTTCGCCAATCTCAATTTCCATGTTGCCTAGTAGGTCAGTGTGTTTTTCTAAGATTTCTTTTTTAGCATCTTCTAGAACTTCTTTACCTACTCCATAAACTTTTACGCTTCCTTCTGATGGTATAACATTGTCTAGGTTGCCAGAGTTAAATTCGCCAATTGTTATTTCATCTTTGATATTTGCTAGTAATTCTCCGATGATTTTTACTGCATTTCCTCTTTTTTCGTGGATTTGCATACCTGAGTGTCCACCTAGAAGTCCTCTTAGTTTGATTTCGAAGCCTTCTTTTTCTTCTAAATCTTTTAGTTCTTCCTCTACGAAAAATGTGATTCCACCAGCAGATCCTACTGTGAGGATTCCCTCTTCTTCTGAATCTATGTTAATTAGGTAATCGCCTTCTAAGACATCATCAGCTAATGCTATGGCACCTGACATACTTGTTTCTTCATCTGTTGTTACAAGCAATTCTATTTGTGGTCCTTGGTAGTTTTCATCTTCTAGTAGGGCAAGTCCCATTGCTACTGCTATACCATTGTCAGCACCAAGTGTTGTATCTTTTGCTTTTAGGTATTCCCCTTCAATTACAGGTATGATAGGATCTTTTGTAAAGTCGTGGTCTGAGTTTTCTGTCTTTGATCCAACCATATCCATGTGACCTTGGAGTATTACTTTTGGTGCATCTTCATAACCTGCTGATGCTTTTCTCTTTAATACTACATTTAGTGAGTCATCTTGGTATGTTTCTAAGTCTAGTTCTTTGCCAGTAGCTATTAGAAAATCTGATACTTCTTGCTCGTGCTTACTTGGTCTTGGAATATCCATTAATTTTTTGAAGTAGTAAAAAACTCTTTGTGGTTGTAAATTTTCCATTATTTGTCTCCTTTGGCATTTGCTAAGATTATGTTCTTGATAACATTTACAGATTTTTCCATTATATCAACAGATACTATTTCGTACCTACCATGGTAGTTGTAACCACCTGTAAATAGGTTTGGTGTTGGAAGTCCCATATATGATAGTCTTGCTCCATCTGTGCCACCTCTGATTGGTTTTACTATTGGAGTGATGCCTTCTTTTTCTATAGCATCTTTCGCAAGATCTATAATTTCCATATGTGGTTCTACTTTTTCCCTCATATTGTAGTAGGAATCTTCTATCTTGATATCGATGATATTACCATATTTTTCATTTAAGAAATCTACTGATTTTTCTAGCATCTCTTTCTTTTGATTAAATGTATCAGTGAAGAAGTCTCTTATTATATAAGCCATATCTACTTCTGCAGATGTACCCTGGATTTCATCTAGCATATAGAAGCCTTCGTAGCCTTCAGTATATTCAGGTCTCTCATTTACTGGTAGCATTTGGTTTAATTCTAATGCTACTAATAGGGCGTTTACCAAAACATTTTTAGCTGACCCTGGGTGTACAGATTTTCCTTCGATATGGATATCAACACTTGCAGCGTTGAAGTTTTCGTATTCTAATTCTCCAACTGGTCCACCGTCTATGGTATAGGCGAAATCAGCACCAAATCTTTCAACATCAAATAGATCAGCTCCCCTACCTATTTCTTCATCTGGGGTAATGCCTATTTTGATATCGCCAAATTTTTGGTCTCTATTTTCCATAAAATATTTGGCAACTGTCATGATGATGGCAATACCTGCCTTATCATCTGCTCCAAGTAGGGTTGTACCATCTGTTGTAACTAATTTGTGACCTACTAGGTCTTTTAAGAATGGGAATTCTTCTTCAGTTAATTTGTACTTATCGTTAAGTACGATGTCACCACCTTCATATTTTTCAACTACTTGTGGATTGACATCTTTGCCTGTTATCTCTAGGGCTGTGTCCATGTGAGAAATAAGTCCTATAGTTGGAGCATCTTTATTGGTTCCCTCTATAATAGCATAAACATAGCCATGCTCATCCATGTGAGCATTGTCTATGCCCATTTCCTTAAGGTCATCAACTAGAACCTTAGCAAGGTCTAGTTGGCCAGGAGTTGATGGACAAGACTCATTCTTATCGTCACTTTGAGTATCGTAACTTACATATTTCAAAAATTTTTCTAACATATATCCTCCACTTCATTAAATCATTGTTTGAACGCCAAGCATCACTACGCTTAGGATTAATATTATACCCATTAATGGCAGTATAAATTTAATCCATTTATTATATGATACGTCAACCATTTCTAGTGTTGCAAGGATTAGTCCTGTTGGAGCAATAATTGCCATCCAACCTTGACCAAAGTTATATGCTGAAACAACTACATCACGACCTATAGAGACTGTATCTGCTAGTGGTGCAATGATTGGCATTGAAAGTGTTGCAAGTCCTGATGATGATGGGATAAATATTCCTAAGAATGAGAATAAAACCATTTGTACTGTTGAGAATAGTACTCCATTCATTCCGCTGATGATATTTGATGCATTGTATAGTAATGTATCAGAAATCATACCATCATCTAGTATAATATTAATCGCTCTTGCCACACCGATGATTAGAGCTACTGAAACTAGGTCTGCTGCACCATCTAAAAATGAGTTTACAGCCTTTTGTTCACCTAGTCCTGATAGTATCATAAGTAGTATACCCACAACTAAGAATAGGGTACTCATTTCTTCAAACCACCAATCAAGGTTCATAACACCATAAATCATAACTGGGAATGCTAGCATAAATACAACCAACATACCAATTCTTCTGAAATTAAATGGTGCAGTATGTTCAGGGTCATAATTTTCTAGATATTGTTGCCTAATTCTAGGCATTTCGTCAGCTATAATTGACTTGGATGGATCATTTTTAACTTTTTTAGCATATCTGTATATATAATATAAACTGATAGCTTGACCAATAAGTAGGGTTATTATCCTAATATTCATACCTTCTTTAAAGCTGATACCAGCAGCATTACTAGCTACAACAACTGAAAAGGCATTAGTGGTTGAGAACATAGTTCCTATTGATGATCCCATATATATGGCAGCAATAGTAACCATAGCATCATAACCTGATGCTAAGAATATTGGCATAAGTATTGGATAAAAGGCAATAGTTTCTTCTGCCATACCAAATGTTGTACCACCAAGAGCTATTAGTGAAGATATAATAGCTACCATCAAGAACTCTTTACCCTTAGTCTTTCTAGATAGGGCAGCCATACCGGCATCAAAGGTTCCAGTTGTATTTAATATTCCTATACAACCACCGAGTAATAGTACAAAGACTATAATACCTATAGAATCTGCTATACCATCAATAGGCGCTCTAGCAACATCAAAGAAACCTTGTGGACTTTGTTCAAGTTGATGATAAGAACCTGGTATAGCAACAGGTTTTTTGATGTCTCCCCTAACAAAGTTTTCCAATGGAACTGTTACATTTAGCTCATCTAGCACTTCTTGGCTAGCTTCTAAGCTTGTTTCCTCTCCATCGCTTCCTATTCTTACAAACTGGCTGTTATCGCTATCATATTGTAATCTATCATAGGATCCAGCTGGTATTACATAAGTAAGAACTGCTGCAATTATTAATACAATAAATAATACCGTAAAAGCAGTAGGAAATTTTCTCTCCTTTTTCTTCTTTTTAGCAACTTCGCTCATAACTAAACCTCCTAAAATTTTATGAAAACGTTAAATGTCACTATTACAGTTTAACATTTATATAAATTTTGTCAATTAGTTGCTACTATGAACATTACTATATGAGTACATGCTTGTTATTTTTAAAAAAGTCTTGAAAATGTATCTATTGCGCAATTAGAGTATAATGAATCTTCTTAAAAAATTTCCATGAATAGGATATCCTATCCATGGAAAAGTACTTGGTTAATTATTATTTACCAACACGATTTGACATAGAGCCAAAAAACTGAGCTCCTTAAGTTGGTTGGTACAACTTTTTGGGGTCAGTTCAGAAGTTGGAGTTTTTTTATAGTCCTAATATTATAACTCATCTGTGGATTTATTATAGTGACGAGTCTCAATATAAATTTTATACATGTCTTTGTAATCTTCACATACCTTAAGCATCTGATTATGGTTACCTTTAGCAATTATTTCTCCATCCTTCAGCATGATTATCTCGTCAGATTTTAATATATACTCATTGAACCTATGACATATCATAATTTTAATTCCAGATATTTTTTCTAGTACATTTAATAATTTTCTCTCAGAAACAATATCCAAACTAGAGGATGGTTCATCTAACAAATACATATCGCACTCTTTATTTATAAGTCTTAAAAATGCTAATTTTTGCCATTGTCCTTCAGATAACCACCTTCCTCCATCAAATTCATAACCTAGATTTGAATTTATATCATCAATTAATCCATCCATACCAAGGCTAGATAGATACTTACTGACTTCCTCATCTTTTGCATTCTCGTCTAGAAAAATATTTTCTTTGATACTAAGTCTATACTTTATGTAATTTTGAAACATAACATTAATGCGATTTCTATAAGAAAATATATCTATTTCAGAAAAATCAATCCCATTTACATATATATGTCCACCATAATCCCCATAAATACCCATAAGTATTTTTAAAAGAGTCGATTTACCCGATCCATTTTCTCCCATTATTGTATAAGATTTGTTTTTCTCAAATCGTAAATCTATATTAGATAGAACCTTATTCTGTTTATAAGAATAGGATAGATCCTTAATCACTATATTATCTATCGCTTCAATATTATGTTTACCATAGCTTTTCATTTCTTCGTCTAATTCAAAAAACTCTTTTCCCATTTCAATAATTTCTAAGTTCTTATTTAAAAGTGCACCATTAAGAAATATTGTAAATAATGAATTTTTCATATTATCTATAGAATTATTATATAGTATAAAATCTCCCAAACTAATAACTCCATTAAACGTTCTTAAACCTAAATTGGCGGATGCAAAAAAATCGACAAGACTATCTAATATAGATAATACTGACAGACTTCTATATTTATTATAGTAGATTTTCTTATATGTATTATTTATGCAATTTGATAATTGTGTAAAAATACTTATAAAGAAATCAAATGCTTTGTATACCTTAAGCTCCTTAAAATTTTCACTATCACTTGTCATAGCATATATATAGTTTTTCCTAATTTCTAACTGAGTATTATTAAGTCTATTTTTATATTCAAGAATAACATATTTTTTCTCAACTAAAAACCTAATTATGGGCACTATCAAAATTAATAGATAGAAAATATTGTAGGAGAGAACTATCACAATGTAGGATATACTAGCTATGGTTGCCGAAAATATATCCAACATTATATTTAAACTATCAAGCATGGCCACTGTAAAATCTTCCCTAACTCTGTTTATAATATCATAAGTTTCACTAGTTTCTAACTTTTTAGCGTCTAATTTCTTGATTTTATTTAGTATATCTATATTTATAAATTTATTAATCTCCAACAAGGAAAAATCCTCTATCTTTTTTATACTAAAACCCACTAAATCAGTTAAGCAAGTAAAAACACTTATAAAAATTAGTATATTTATGAACTCTATTTCTTGCCCCCTTGTCAATGAATCAAGAAGTATTTGGGTTAATTTTAAATTAATCACGGGCCTAATCCCAAACAAGACTGACTTAATTAATACAAGACTTATATATTTAAAATCAATCTTTACAAGATAAGTTAGTGTATAAATCAGTATTTTAAGCTTTTCTTTCAATTTTTCCTCGCTGATTTAATTAATATCCCAGCAATAGAAGCAAAGATTAAAATCAAACTTGTAATAATTATTAGATTTACATTGCTAATTTCTACCCCAAAGACTTCATAAGAATAAAAGTTTGTTAGGTATCTTGGAGAAAATATTCCTGCTTGGGGTAGGATTGAAACTATCTTATCTATCAAAGGATTGGAATATCTTGGAAATAAAATCCCTATCGTTGCTAAGACTATTAGTAAAGATACTTTAGAACTTCTTACTAGGCTTGCTAAAAATCCAGCAAAAATACTTAGGCTTAGAGTCGATATGTAGGTTAGGCCCATCATCAAAGCTATAAGCTCTCCATAATTTAGGTCCATATTTGAATCTAATAAGGCTACAGATGACTGAATCATCATATCTAAATTAGAAAATTTGTAGGGTGCGATAGTAAGCCCCACCATGACTAAGTTTATTAAGATAAAAATCCCGCTTACAAAGATAAAAATCACCCCAATTTTATTTATTCCCACCCTTAAGGTCGCCTTGTTTTTTATTGACTTTAAGATTATATCTGTCTCATACCAGTTTTCCAAAGATACAAGGTAGACTGATATGACTATAACCAAAAAGGCAAAGAGAAAATAGCCTATATAAGATGTGTTAAAAAAGTTTCTGAAATGACCTGTAAAGCCGTGTTCTACTTTTTTATTTATCTTGCTGAGCTTCTTATCAGTATTTGCCAATTCTTTTTCAGTATACATATGAGTTTCCTTTATATATCCCATAGTATAATCTTTATTCACTTTCCCTATATCAAAGGTAGAAACCCTTGACTTATGGAGGATGCCTTCTTCATCAAACATCTGGTTCTTATAAATAGAATATATATGAGAAAGTAGACTAGGATCTGTTTTTGCGAAACTTTCTGCCACATAGTCGTAGGATTTACCGTCGTATTTAGTAAAGATATTTTCTATAGTTTTCTCATCTAGGACAGTTCTTTCACTATTTTTGTATAAATAATCAAGGGCTGCTCTTCCCTCTAAGACCTTTTTTTCTCCGTCTTCAAAAACCTCAACCCTCCTATCAGAAATATTATATAAGCAAGCTCCCACAGTTAGAAAAAATACTAGACCTGTAAGTAGGATTAAGATAGGGTTTGAAAATATTTTTTTAAATTCATACTTCATAGCTTTCTCTCCTTTAATATTAGGATTAGACTTGTCAAGGCTATTATAAAAATAGAAAGTAAGTAGATACTAAATATTTGCAAGTTACCAAAAAGACCCAAATAAAGTGATTTCACCATCTCTCCAATTTGAATCAAGTTTATTGGCATAGACTTTAGGATTTTTAGGAAAATATTGTTGTTAGCCGTAATAAAACCTAAAAGTTTCGGCAATAATAAGGCAGCCAAAGCTAATATAAAGGCTTGGAAGGACCTTTTTACAAACCTATTTATTAGGAAAGTCATCATGGCTATGGCTAAGGATCCTAATAAAAATCCTAAAATAATTAGGATATAAGTCTGACCAAAACTATAATCGTAAATACTGTTAAAATAGAAAAGCTGGACAGGGGTATTAAATCCTCTTAGACCAGTAAAATATAAACTCACCAAAGTAAAAATTATTGATACTATAAGGACCTCACTTGTAACAAGGACAAAAGTTGCCGCAATTTTCCTATAGATAATTTTCCTTACTTGGTTACCTCCCAAAGACCTTAGGAGAATTTCCATTGAGTTTTCAGCTTCTACACTATAGATAGACGATATTTGAAAAATAATAATGATAAAGCTTATTAGTATTATCACAGAAAAAACATCATATATTAGATTCCACTCTCCAAAATATTCAAACTTATAGGGTTTGTCTATCTTGCTTGCCCTTTCTATGACCATGGCCTTTTCTTTTTCTGGCATGGTTGTATTTAATCTTTCATCAAGCAGGGATTCTATATTCATGACATTTCTATCATAAAAATCTGAACCACCAGTCTCAAGTAGATTCTCTAATGCCTTAGTATTTCCACCTTGGAGAGGTTCGTAGGCATTTAAAATGGTATTTGATAGGCTTGGAAATTTTGTATACATAGATATTAAGGCCTTATCCTTTCCCCCACTTAAGTCTGCGCTGTCTATAAAAGTATTGATTAAATTAGAATCAATCTCTCCCTCATATTTTTCTTCTAAACCCGCTTCATAATTAAAACCAGCCTTTCCCTTATAGGTCCCGACGTCTGCTTCAAATTTCGAAAAAGCAAATATACTAATAGCAAAAATAAATACTATTAATAATATTACAGATAATTTAGCTAAAAGGCCTGAAAAAATCTTTTTTAACTCATAAATCATAGGTCAAAATCCTTTATAACTGCTAAAAATACATCATCCAAGTTAGGCTCTATGGCCTTTGCCATCTCAAATGGTTTTTCTTTACTAATAAGCCTGATAAAATCTTTAGATTCTTTTTGGTAGACCTTTGAAAGGATATCGTTTTGTGATTGGTTCTTCAAATACAAATCATAAGGACATTCCCAAACATAGCCCTCTAAGTTTTGAATTAAGGAAGTTTCGCTAGCATCCATCGCAATTTTATTATTATGAAGAATTAAAATCTCCTTGGCTATGGAAGTTAAATCATCAACTATATGGGTGGATAGGATTATAAGCCTATCGTGGCTCATCTCTACAATGAAGTTTTTAAGCCTAATCCTCTCGCTTGGATCAAGACCGGAAGTGGGTTCATCAAGCAATACTATGTCAGGATTATTTAAAAAGGCCTGGCCAAGACCCACCCTTCTAAGCTGGCCTCCAGATAATTTTTTAAGTTTTTTCTTAGAAAATCCATCTAAATTAAAGATCTGTTTGACATTTTGTATTTCGCCTGTCATATTTTCTTTGCTAATTGATTTTAGGTCCGCCATGTAGGATAGAAAATCATCCACAGAAAAGTCAGGGTAACCTATAAATTTTTGGGGAAGAAAGCCAATTTTTTGAGAACCAAGCTTTATTTCTCCACTATCAACTCCTTCATAACCTATCAGAGTTTTAAACAAAGTAGACTTTCCAGCCCCATTTTCACCAAGAAGACCGTAAAGTCCCTTACCTAAGTCCAAGTTTATCCCATCCAAGACGACTTTATCGCCATAGGACTTTGTCAAATTATTTATTTTAATCATCTTAACTCCTCCTAAGAAAAACTATATTTTCCTAGTATTTCCTCAATATAATTAGGATTGTGCTCGATAATCTCAAAATATTGACTTAAGTCTTCCTTTAAATATTCTCTAACCATAGGACATAGTTCTTCATCAAGATTATCTTTTATCCCTTTTTCATCCATTACTAAATCGTAACATATATCACACATGTCACTTGCCCAACAATTAGAGCAGAGATTCTTGAAATATTTGACATAATCCTCGTAATAATATTTATAAATCTTATCAAAATAGTAACCATTTTTATAATCACCAATACTTACTGCATTACCAGTTTTCTCACAAATCCTAAAGTTTCCATCAGTCTGTAAATACAGTCTTCTGTTACCAGGGATACAATTTCCGTGTAACCCTATTGTTTCGATAAGATCCTTATCTTGAGTAACTCTTCTATTGTTCATCCTGTATATTTTTTTCGCAATCAGATACGGATAATAATTTTTTTCGTCATCTTTAACCTTATCAACTTGATAGTTTTCTAGACTTTTATATTCATAATCTTGATCAATATCATAAATCATATTTCCAGAATCAACATATGTATAATTTAAATTCATATCTTTAGGTATCTTCAATGTATTATAAAAATAATTATCAAGCTCATCGAATTTATCTACATTATACGGAGGTGTAAGTACACAGTTTATAGATATCGTTCTATTTTTCTCTTTATTATAGAATTTATTAACAAGCTTTTTAAAATTAGATTCGACAATATTATGAGTTGGTCGAGATTTTATATCTCTTCTATAATTGTCATGGATACTTGAAGGTCCATCTAAACTTACCATAAGGGATACTCTAAAGGCATCTATATTTTTAAAGTACTCTATTTGTTCTTCTGTTAATAAAGTTAAATTAGTAGTAAAGGAAACTGATATTTTGATATTTTTATAAGTATCAATTGTATAATCTATTATCTTTTTCATTAAATTAAATTTTATAAGTGGTTCCCCACCATAAAATGTTAAATTAAATTTATTTCCTTTATAGTCCTTTAATAGGTAATCTATAGTCTCCTTGGCTGTATTGAAATTGATAGAATTCTTTGCAAATCCTCTAAAATCAGGGTGGTGTTCATTGTATATACAATAGCCACATCGCAAATTACAATCTTCAGTAAGTTCTATTATAATTTGTTCGCAACTTTCCTTAAGGAGATTTTTAAATTCTTCTTTCGATGGAATATCAAATTTTTGATATATAGGTTTTCTTAATAAATTATTATCTTCTACAAACTTTCTTATATAGGAATCTAAATCTTCTATACTAAGCTTTCCTTCCAAATATTTACCAAGCTCATAGGCCTCAGTGTCACTACAATTAATTACTCTACCTGTACCTGAATCATAGAAATATTTGTTATTTTTAGTACAAAACACAGTACCTAATCTACTACTCATATTATGTTTCCTTTCTGATTTAAAAATGGCTGCCGCAAAACTATTCATAATAATTCCATACTTATATAATCTTAAAAGTTATTTTAAATAAGGAATTTTTGAAAAATCCTGCAACAGCCCCATATTAATTAAGATGTTCTAGCGTCTTGTCTATTTACCATCCTATTATCATGGTTCATGCAACCACAATTGCACCTAAACCAGGAAGTAAATCCTTTTGTTTCTTTGTGATTATCCCAATTATAACAAACACATCCTGCAGAAGGTGTAGCCCCTCCACGGTTTCTTGGCTCATTAACTAGCTTCATTTCTACCTCCTTAGATTTTTAAACCACTTCTTATATAATTAGAAATAATTCTTAATAGAAATTTAACTTTTATTATGTAAGAAATAGCTACTGTAACAACATTTTATCTGAAAAGTAATGTCGACAACTTTTTCCGATACCAATTAAGTAGCCTCGTATTATAATACATAGCGGTAAATTAATTTACAATTTCATTATAATAAATTCTTCATTCAACTAACACCTCACTTGTGGGGTTGACAAAAAATCTAATTTATGATACATAGCTTTAAATAATCTATAAATTCATGTATTATAACATATTCTTATTATCTTGTCCACCCCTCAAGTTGGATATTAAATTATCAGCAAATTTATTAAAATAATTTTAAATCAATTAGGAGGTTTTCATGAAAAAAATTTTTACAACTTTACTAGCTTTAGCTCTTTGTATAGGATTTATCGACTCTGTATATGCATCCGAAGAAGATAAAGATATTATAATAGTTCCATGCAGTGATAATCCACTTAGTGAAAGTTAGTCTACTTATTAAGATGTTTACTTTTTTGTTCTATTAAATTTTTCAATGCATCTTTTTTACATAATTTTGCCAAAAACAAAGATTTCTTTAGGCTTTCTCTATAGTTACCTATGCCTAGTCTATATTCACAAATAAACTTATCATAGTAGAGATATATTAAACTGTCATAATATCCTTTTTCACTGGCAAAGCTAATTTTGTCGTTAATAATTAATAGAGCATGCTCATATTTGCTTTCTACGATAAGCATATTAATATCAATATTAGATACTATCAAATTCAAGTAAGAACCCTCTGTTTTTTCTGAAAAAACTTTCAATATATCATATATACTGATCCCTTTATACTCCTTAAGCTTAAGAGCTATCTCTATAACTATTCTAAGCTCAATAGGCGAGTATTTTTTATCTAGAATATTGAGCGGCTTTGATTTTACTATATCCTCATACCTATTTTTGTAAGTATTCATAGTCATACTCTTATCACTTAGCCTATCTATAAACAATTCTATTATTAAAATGTCTTCTTCTTTCATTTTAAAATATCTATCTTGCTTTATTATTTCTAGTTTTTTATTTAGGACGGAGAGTTCATCATAAGTCATAAAGATAGCTGACATATCAAGACTTTCTATTATTTCTCTAAATAAAATATCTGACTTAAAGCAATACTTGAGATATAAAGAAACCAAATCTTCTCCATAGATCCTTGATAAATCTAGGAGTGAACTTATACTCGCTTCCTTGAAATTTGCTGTTTCAAGCTTTGAAATAGTTTTTCTGCTTATAACAGATTCCCACTCTACATCTTCTTGACTTAGCCTGTTTCTATATCTTATATCTTTAAGAATTTTACTAAATTCCATTCTTCCATCTGACATAATATCTCCTTATAATCAATTAGCCCAGTATATCTTATAATCATTCATTTTACTAATCACTCTTTATCAAACTATCTTATATATATTATACATAATAAGTAGCTTATAGTTAATTAAAAGATTTGTAAGTATTATACATAAAACACATAATAGATCCAGCTTCCTTGAACTATATTCAAGATTTAATATGTACCCTCTTTACTATGAAACGGGTCTGTAAATAATTTTGTGTATCAACCTAAATCCTGACATAAGGGCAAGGGTTGATACATTTTTTATGTATCAATGTTTGTCCATTCCTATAGGAATGGAGCTTTTCTTAATTCTACACAACTTAAATAAACTGTCAAATTTTCATGAAAATTTGCAGCCGATTTCATACTAAATTTTTATCTTAATTAAAACCTCCTCTCAAAAAATATTAATAATTGGGATAAGATTTGATCCCAGCCTCGTATTCTATATGTCCACTTACTTGAGACATCTACCATTGCCAGATACAAGCTTTTTTGTAGAGCATAGTCATTTGGAAATATGGTTTTATTTTTGGTCACTTTTCTTAGTTGCCTATTGGAGTTTTCCATAGCATTTGTTGTATATATCAGTTTTCTTATTCCTTCTGGATATTTAAAATATGTCGATAATTCTGTCCAGTTGTTTTTCCAAGAGCTTACACACATTGGATATTTTTTACCCCATTTTTCTTCAAAGACTCCTAAATTTGTTAAGACTAAGTCTTCTGTTGGTGTCTTGTATACTGCTTTTAGGTCTTTCATTAATTCTTTTATGTCTTTGTAGGATACATACTTTGTGGAGTATCTTATTTGATGTATTATACATGATTTTCCCAACGCTTTTGGGGTGTATTTCTGATCTTGGATATACTGCTTCTATAGCCTCACTAAATCCTGGTAGATTGTCTGTTGAGAATATTAATACATCTTCTAGTCCTCTTTCTTTTAGACCATTTAATACTAAAAGCCAGTATTTGCTTGATTCGTTTTCTCCAACCAATAGTCCTAGTATTTTTTTAAATCCTTCTAGGTTGTAGCCTAGGGCAATGTATACTGCTTTTTTGACTACTATGTTGTTTTCTCTTACGTGATAGTGTATGGCGTCTAAAAATACCATAGGGTAGACTTTTTCTAATGGTCTATTTTGTCAGGGACTGCCCCAGCCCATTCTTTCCAACGAATGTAATGAGTTGTAGAAAGATTGAGGCGAGGGTACTCTTCTATGGTTGGTAGAATTTTGTTGGTTATTTTGCTTACCATTATTTCTGATATGCCAAATCCATAAATATCTTTGATGTGACTTGATATATCTCTTGTGGTCAGGGTCTGCCCCAGCCAATAATATCCAGCGAGTTTACGAGCTGCAGATATTATTAGGTGAGGGTATTCCTTTTCCATACATTGATATTATTTGATTTTCTATGTTTGATATGTCTTTTTCGTATTTTTTTAATGATTGTGGTTCAAAGGATCCTTCTCTATCTCTTGGTATGTTTAGATCTATATTTCCGTAAGATGATCTAACTGTTTTCTTGCTTGTACCATTTCTTGTTGTAAATGTCAACCGAAAAATGGTCCACAGTTATTATTGAAAAATGGTCCACTTATGGTAAAGAAATACTTAATATCTTTTACTAGCTTTCCCCTAGGGGAAAGGCGTCTTTACATATTTTTTGACCACTCTATGCTATCTTCCATCCTATATGATTTTTCCCTAGACATATCCATGATATGGGCTCTATGAGCAAGTCTATCTACTATTGCTCCCGTTAGCATTGGATCTTTAAATACTTCTTCCCATCTTTCAAAGTTTAGGTTTGTGGTTAATATTATTGATCCCTTATCATTTCTTGATGAGAGGAGATTAAATAATATTTCGCATCCTGTTTTATCAAATGATACATATCCTAGCTCATCTAGTATTACTAAATCATATTTTTCAAATTTTCTTTTGTAATTAGTAATTTGATTTTTACTCATTGCCTCCTGTAATTCTATTACTAAGTTGGGAACTGATGTAAAGAGTACATTTTTTCCTTTCATACACGCTTTTATGCCTAAGGCTGTAGCGTAGTGAGTTTTTCCACAACCAGGTGTTCCTATCATGATTATGTTTTCTTTGTTATCTATGAATTTTAGTGTTTCAAGATATTCAAATTTTTTGTTTAGTTCTAGAGAATATTTTGTTTTATCAAAGTCTTCTAAGAATTTCTTGTTGATAAATTTAGCATTTCTTATTCTTCTTGCTATCCCGTTGTTTTTTCTTCTTTCTACCTCTCTTTCTAAGAAAAGTTTTAAGAAGTCTTCGTTAGATAAGTTTAGATTTGATGATTCTTCTATTAAATCCTCATATGACTCTCTTAGATAAGAGAGCTTAAGTATGTTAGAAGCTTCTTTAATATTCATATTAGCCTCCAATCAAAACTACCAGCTTAGCTGGTAGTTTGCACAGCGCCTAGAAGGCGCGAATACCGGCACGCCCCTATTGGGGCTCCGAGTATTATCTCCACATGCACCACTTTCTCAGCTTCTGCTTAAGCAGTTTATTTATTGCTTCTTTTTACTGACTCTCCCGTAAACGGGTCATAGTATTCCTTGATACTTATTTGATCCGCATAATAGTCTTCTTTTAGTTGATTTTGTATATATTCTTTTATCATTTTCTCATTTCGCCCTACTGTATCCACGTAATAACCTCTACACCAGAAATGTCTGTTTCCATATTTATATTTTAAGTTTGCGTGTCGATCAAATATTATTAGTGAACTTTTTCCTTTTAGATATCCCATTATTTCTGAGATACTATATTTTAGTGGTACTTCTATAAGCATATGGACATGATCTGGGCTTCTATTATGTTTATTCCTTTTCTTTGACATAGTTCTCGTAGTATTTGACCTATGTCTTTTTTTAGTTTCCCATATATTTCTTGTCTTCTAAATTTCGGGGCAAATACTATATGATATTTACATCTCCATTTTGTATGTGATAAACTATTGTTGTCCAATTTATTCTCCTTGTTTTTATTGTGCATGTGGTTATCACAATTATATTACAAGTGAGAATTTTTTGGTCTTGAAGCTAAAGCTTAATCCCTCCACCTGCATAGCAGGTGGTTTTTTGTTTCGCTCACATTCGTTCGCTCAACTCACTTAAGTGAACGCAAAAAAATTCCATGGATAGGAATTCCTATCCATGGAAAAGTATTTGGTTAATTATTATTTACCAACACTATTTGACATAGAGCCTTAATTATTTAATAACCTTTGTTACTACGCCTGATGCTACTGTTCTTCCACCTTCACGTACTGCGAATCTTAGGCCTTCTTCTAGGGCTATTGGTTTTTGTAGGCTGATTTTGAATGTTGCGTTGTCGCCTGGCATTACCATTTCTACGCCTTCTTCTAGTTGGATGTCGCCTGTTACGTCTGTTGTTCTGAAGAAGAATTGTGGTCTGTAGCCACTGAAGAATGGTGTGTGACGGCCTCCTTCATCTTTGGTTAGTACGTATACTTGGCCTTCGAATTCTGTGTGTGGGTGTACGCTGTCTGGTCTTGCTAGTACTTGTCCTCTTGAGATTTCGTCTCTTTGTACTCCTCTTAGTAGGATTCCTACGTTGTCGCCTGATTCTGCTTGTTCTAGTGATTTGTGGAACATTTCTACGCCTGTTACTACTGCGCTTGTTGTTTTTTCTGTTAGGCCTACGATTTCTACTGTGTCGCCTACTTTTAATGTTCCTCTTTCTACTCTTCCTGTTGCTACTGTTCCACGGCCTGAGATTGTCATTACGTCTTCTACTGGCATTAGGAATGGTTGGTCGTTGTCTCTTTCTGGAATGTCAAAGTAGTTGTCTACTTCTTCCATTAGTTGTAGGATTTTGTCTGTCCATGGGCCTTCGCCACCTTCTTGTAGGGATTTTAGTGCTGATCCTACTACTACTGGGCAGTTGTCTCCGTCGAATTCGTATTCGTTTAGTAGGTCTCTTACTTCCATTTCTACTAATTCGATTAGTTCGGCATCGTCTACTTGGTCTTCTTTGTTTAGGAATACTGCGATTTTTGGTACGCCTACTTGTCTTGCTAGTAAGATGTGTTCTCTTGTTTGTGGCATTGGACCGTCTGCTGCTGATACTACGATGATTGCGCCGTCCATTTGGGCTGCTCCTGTGATCATGTTTTTAACGTAGTCAGCGTGGCCTGGGGCGTCGATGTGTGCGTAGTGTCTATTTGGTGTTTCGTATTCTACTACTGATGTGTTGATTGTGATTCCACGTTCTCTTTCTTCTGGAGCTTTGTCGATGTGTTCGTAGTCTACGTATTCACCTGTGCCGTATTTTTTGTTTAGGGCTTGAGTGATTGCTGCTGTTGTTGTTGTTTTACCGTGGTCTACGTGACCGATTGTTCCGATATTAATATGTGGTTTGCTTCTTTCAAATTGTTGTTTAGACATTTATTTCTCCTCGTATTAATTATTTATTTAGTACTTCTTCTTTTACTGATTCTGGTACTTGAGCATAGTGGTCAAATTGCATTGAGTATGTTGCCCTACCTTGTGTTTTGGAACGTAAGTCTGTTGCGTATCCAAACATTTCTGATAGTGGAATGAAGGCATCTAGTACATGGATACCATCTTTTGGATTCATACCATCAATTTTACCACGTCTTGATGAAACGTCACCCATTACATCTCCAAGATACTCATCCGGGGTTGTAATTTCAACTTTTTCAATTGGTTCTAATAGAACTGGTTTTGCTTTTTCTACTGCATTTTTAAGACCCATTGATCCTGCTACGTGGAAGGCTACTTCTGAAGAGTCTACTTCGTGGTAAGAACCATCGTATAGAACAACGTGCATGTCAACCATTGGGTAACCACCTAGGATACCGCTAGCTGCCGCTTCACGTACACCTTCTTCAACTGGTCTGATATATTCTTTTGGTACAGTACCACCGACAATTTTAGATTCGAATGTAATACCAGAGCCTTCTTCTCCTGGAGTAACTCTTAGATGAACATCACCGTATTGACCAGAACCACCAGATTGTCTTACAAACTTACCTTGTGCTTCTGCTTCAGCTGTGATACCTTCTCTGTAAGCTACTTGTGGGTTACCGATATTTGCTTCTACTTTGAATTCTCTTAGCAGTCTATCTACGATGATTTCAAGGTGAAGCTCACCCATTCCTGAGATTATTGTTTGGCCTGTTTCTTCATCAGATTTTGTTACGAATGTTGGATCTTCTTCAGATAGTTTTTGTAGACCAATAATCATCTTATCTTGAGATGCTCTTGTCTTTGGTTCGATTGCAACTGAGATTACTGGATCTGGGAATTCCATTTTTTCAAGGATAATTTGATTATCTTGATCACATAAGGAATCACCTGTTGTTGTATCTTTTAGTCCAAGAAGAGCAACGATGTCTCCTGCGTAACCTACTGGAATTTCCTCTTGTTTGTTGGAGTGCATTTGCATGATACGTCCAACACGTTCTCTTTTACCTTTTGTTGCATTGTAGATATATGAACCTGATTCTATTGAACCTGAGTAAATTCTTGTATATATTAACTTACCTACATATGGGTCAGTTACAACTTTAAATGCTAAGGCTGCTGTTGGTTCATTATCTCCAGGTTTTCTTTCCATTACTACTTCTTCATCTTTAGGATCTGTACCTGTGATATATGGTACATCTATTGGAGATGGCATATAGTCGATGATTGCATCTAGTAGTGGTTGAACACCCTTGTTTTTGTATGCTGACCCTAGTAAGCATGGGAAAATCTTTTGTTCAATTGTTCCTTTTCTAATAGCAGCATTTATTTCTTCTTCGCTTACTTCTTCTCCTTCAAGATATTTCATCATAATTGTATCATCAACTTCTGATAATTCTTCAAGAAGATTGTTTCTATATTCTTCAGCTTGGTCTTTTAGTTCAGCTGGGATTTCTGAAAACATTGGGTGGGCACCAAGATCTTCAGTGTTGTATGTTACAGCTTGCATTTTGACAAGGTCAACTGCGCCTTGGAATTGTTGTTCAGCTCCTATAGGAATTTCTAGTGGAACTGCATTAGCTTTTAGCTTATCTTTAATTGTTTCCACTGACATGAAGAAATCTGCACCAGTAGCATCCATTTTGTTGATGAAACAAATTCTTGGGATGTGGTATTTATCAGCTTGTCTCCATACTGTTTCAGATTGTGGTTCTACCCCGCTTTTTGCGTCAAATAAAGCTACCGCACCATCAAGAACTCTTAGTGATCTTTCTACTTCTACAGTAAAATCCACGTGTCCTGGAGTATCGATAATATTTATTCTATGGTCTTTCCAAAAAGCTGTGGTTGCAGCAGAACCGATTGTAATACCACGTTCCTTTTCTTGGTCCATGGAGTCCATTACTGCTGTACCATCATGAGTATCACCAATTTTATAAATTTTACCAGTATAATATAGGATTCTTTCTGTAACTGTTGTTTTACCCGCATCTATGTGGGCCATGATTCCTATGTTTCTAGTATCTTTTAGTGCTACTTGTCTAGGCATTTATCCCCCTAAAATTAATATCTGTAGTGTGCAAATGCTTTATTTGCTTCTGCAGCTCTGTGCATTTCTTCTTTTCTCTTGACAGCTGCACCAGCGTTGTTAGATGCATCTAAGATTTCTTTAGATAATCTTTCAACCATAGTTTTTTCACCACGAGCTCTTGAAAAGTTTACTAACCATCTTAAAGCTAAAGTTTGTCTTCTTTCTGGTCTAACTTCCATTGGAACTTGGTAGTTAGCACCACCGATTCTACGTGCTTTAACTTCAAGTGTTGGCATAATATTTTCCATAGCTTGGTAGAATACTTCTAGCGCGTCATTGCCTGTTGTTTCTGCTACGATGTCAAATGCATCGTAAACAATTTTTGTTGCAATGCCTTTTTTGCCATCAAGCATAACGTTGTTGATAAGTTTTGTTACAACTCTATCGTTATACTTAGCGTCAGGCATTACTTCTCTTTTTGGTATATGTCCCTTTCTTGACACTTTGCTTCCCTCCTTTACCAATTATTAAGTAATATCATTAGTACTCAACTAATCATGTGTTGTTAGTGTGCATGCATATACCGAAATTTATAATCTTTATTTCTATATTATAGGTACATTATGCACTAAGTTTTAGATCCTAGTTTTGGTCTTTTTTAGCACCGTATTTAGATCTAGCTTGTTTACGTCCGTTTACTCCTGCAGTATCAAGAGTACCTCTTATGATGTGGTAACGCACACCTGGAAGGTCTTTAACTCTACCACCTCTGATAAGCACAACACTGTGTTCTTGCAAGTTGTGTCCAATACCTGGGATGTAAGAAAGAACTTCAGCACCATTAGTTAGTCTAACTCTGGCTACTTTACGTAAAGCAGAGTTTGGCTTTTTAGGTGTTACAGTTCTAACTGATGTACAAACTCCACGTTTTTGTGGTGATTGGTTAGGAGTTGTTCTACTTTTTAAAGTATTGTAGTTGTAACCCAAAGCTGGAGTGTTTGATTTAGATTTTTCACTTTTTCTGCTTTTTCTAACAAGTTGGTTAATTGTAGGCATAATGCACCTCCTTTTCTTTTATAATTAATCTTGGCGAATCTCACGCCAATACTTAATAACTTTACTATGTGTAAAGGCTAGTGTCAAATAATTTACTTAATTTATACAAATTTGGGTAATAATTAGAATAATTAACTTCAAAAAACAAAAAGGGAGTAGATAATGAACATAGCTATAGTAGGTTTTGGCGTGGGTGGAGCTAATATCCTAAAAACAATTATTAGTCATAAAAATTATACTAGTGATATAAAAATCCATATATTTGAAAAAAATGAAGAACTATCAGTAGGAATAGCCTATGAGAAAGATACAGATTACAAAGTTTTAAACGTACACGAAAGATATATGTCCTTGGATATGGATAATCCAAATCATTTTAAAAATTGGCTTAGCCAAAATAATAAAGAAAATGAGAAAATAGAAGGAATGGTTCCAAGGAATATATTTGCTGATTATATAAAAGATAGCTTTGGAAAGTATATAGCCAATGAAAACGTCATAATTCACAAAAATGAAGTAGTAGATATCTATAAAGAACAATCAACATACAAAATTGTAAGTGATGCAAAAGTCGAAAAAGAAAACTTTGCTTCTATCTTCCTAGCTATTGGCCAATCTTACTACAAAGATTCCTACAATTTAAAAGAAAATGCCAATTTTATATACGATCCCTACCCATTAGATGAAAAAATCAAAAACATCCCAGATTCAAAGACAATCGGGATAATAGGAGCCGGTCCAACATCAATTGATATATATAGATATCTTACAAATTTTAAAAAATTTACCTATCCCCTATATTTTTTAACTAAAGAGAATGGCTTTCCTCCAATAGATATACCTTACTATATAGATGATGATATTTGTTCAATTGATGAAAAATGGATAGAAAAAAATAAGAATGAAGAAGGTTTTGTAAGCTTAAGTAAAATCAAAGATCAAGTATCAAATGATTTCTCAAAATACGGACACAACCTAATAGAAACTTATGATAAATACAAAAACACCGGTATCAAGTCCTACACCACGGCCCTAATGGAAAATGACCTTGGCTTAAGTTTTGCCCAAACATACACCATGCAGTTAACTGGCTATGCTGCTCTTATATATAACAGTTTAAATGGTCTTGATAAAGTAGAAGTAGACGAGAAGTATCTAGAAATGATCGAATTCATAGCTACAAAAACTCCAACAATCACCATGCAAAATATTATTGAAGATTATAAGGACTCCAAGATAAAAGTTATCAGAGCTACTGACGATATAAAAGTAGATTCACAAGGTCAATTTATAGTAACAAGTGATAATGAAAAAGAAATTAAAATCGATGTCATTATAAATGCCCAAGGCTTTGAGAAAAACCTATTAGCCGCAATCAAAGTCGATAAATTATTAGCTAATCTCTACAAAAGAAAGTATATAGAAGATGACATAAATGGCAAATTTATAAGGGTGGCCTACCCATCATATAGACTTGTAAATAAAAAGTATGGGCTTATGGAAAACTTCTACCTTAACGGCATGTGGGCAGGTGGTACAGACGTTCTAAACAACGACTTAAGATCGATAATAAAGTCAGGCCAATTAGCTGCTAATGATTTTATGGACAAAATATAGACACCACAGCATTTAGCTGTGGTTTTCTAAAAATGATATATACTTTAAGATCAAAAAATCATTCACAACATAAAACTGAGATATTGGAGAAATTTTAGTCCTGCTCTCATATTCAAAGACCTCGTGGGTCACAAAGGGAATACTATAGTCCGATATTTGCGATAATCTATTGTTGGAAAGTTTTGTTACTGATACTATAATCGGCCTTTCCTTAAGATTATCTATGAAGTCTAATATATCTTCATTTTCTCCTGATAGGGAGTAAGCAAAGAGTATATCATCCTTAGTTATAAGGCTGGTAATAGACCTTGGTGTAGACTTATCAAGTAAAAATATAGATTTATCGACGGTAAGGAAATTCCTTTTTAACTCATCAGTAGCATTTCTCTGTGTGTGACCACTAGCTATAGCAAATACTCTTTTGGCCTCATATAATTTTTCATAAAATTCATTCAAATTTAGGGCCATCATCATTGACATAGTTAGATTTATATCGTTTTTTGTGTATTCTATCTCATTTTCATCAAATTTCGCTTCATAAGAAGTCGACCATTTGACCACATATCTAAGCTCACTAAAGCCATCTAAGCCAAGCTTTTTGGAAAATCCTACTATTGAAGAAGGACTTAAATCTAAAATTTCTCCAAGTTCATTTATGTTTTTTTCAATGAACCTAGCCTTATTGATCATTATATAAGAATAAATTTTCAAATCATTTTTATTAAGTTTTTCATAATACTCTGTAACCAATTCAGTTAAAATCATTTATAGATGCCTCTTATATTTTTTGAAAAATTCTTCCAAATGTTTTATATACAAGCTTAGAAATTTAAATTCGGATTTTTGATCTCTATAATATATGCTATAATCCGCCTTGTATGTTTTGGTTTGTGGAAGTCCTATGTTGATTTTCAGGCAATCTATATTGGCAATTTGTAGCATTAGCTTCTTAGCAAGAAAATTATCTGAAAAATCTACTATAAAAACGCCTGAATCTTCCAACATTTTCCCAGTAAAGGCGGTAATTTCTTCCCCACCACTATATACTTCAGCGAGGATCCCAAGCTCCTCTAGAAAATACTTTATAGTTGATTTCACAATACTTTCATATCCACCATTGCCATAAATCATTATTTTTTCACATTTATTCATTGATTTAAATATGTCGGCAAGGTCTTCTTCTAAGTACTGGTAGTTTTTAGATTCATAGTCACTATCGTTTACAAAAAATTTAAGTTCACTATATCCCGAAAAACCTAATTTTTTTGCAAATCTTAAAACACTGGTTCTAGATGTGTAACATTTTTTAGCTAATTCATTGATAGACATGTTATAATCTATACCATTATCTAGAATTTCTTTAGCAATTATCATATCTGTAGCACTTAGGTCTTGTTCATTTTTCTTTATCAAATTTGAAATATCTATACTATCACCTCAAATAAAAAATCCTATTTGCATATACTATACGCAAATAGGATCTGTGCTTCCATTATTTATTATTAGTTAAGTTCTGGCCAGTATTCTTTGTTTGCTTCTATTAAATCATCTAAGATTGCTTTTGCAACTTTTGCAGATGGAACAGTTTTTGATAGAGTTAGTGCTTGCCATAGTTTTAGGTAAGAACCTTCAATCCAAGCTTCTACTACTAGTTTTTCTACTGATACTTGTTGTTCCATAAGTCCTTTTTGGAATTGTGGGATGTAGTCTTGGTTGATTTTTTCAAATCCATCTTTACCAACTAGGCATGGGATTTCTACCATTGCTGTTGGGTCAAAGTTTGGTACTGCGCCATCATTTGGTACTATTAGCAAGAATCTTTCTTTTGTGTTTTCTGCTAGGGCACGCGCAAGGTCTACTATATATGTTGCGTGAGCATCTAGTTCTATTTCAACATCTTTTGCTGTTCCTGCATCGATTATTGATTGGCACATTGAAAATACATCTTTTTCACGGTGTTCACGTACTTCGTCAACTCTTGTGTGATTTGGATCTGTGTGTTCTAGTACGAAGTCTGGGTAGAAGTAATATTTTAAGTATGTGTTTGGAATTGTTTCTGGGTCAAGGGCGTAGACATCTTTTGCCTTGGTGAATGTCTCCATCCAAGATTCTTCTATGTGTTGACCACTTCCTATACCATCAGCAAATCCAGTCTTACTTACGTGCTCTTTGATTTGTGGCATTAGGTCATTTCCATCTTTGTCTTTAATAGATGTAAACCATCCAAAGTGATTTAGTCCATAATATGAGAAGTCAAGTTCTTGCCATTCTTTTAGTCCGACCATATCTGCCATCTTATACATTAGGTCGATTGGCATATCGCAAATGTTAATTACTTTTGATTCTGGTTTTAGTCTTCTTGTTGCTTCTGCTACTATAGCTGCTGGGTTTGAATAATTTAGCATCCATGCATCTGGTGAGTATTCTTCCATATAGTCAATGATTTCTAGTACTCCACCAATTGAACGCATACCATAAGCTATTCCACCTGGTCCACATGTTTCTTGGCCAAATACACCGTGCTTTAGTGGAATTTTCTCATCCTTATCACGCATGTCGTATTTACCAACTCTAAGTTGAGCTAAGACAAAGTCTACATCTGTAAATCCTTCTTTAGGATCTGTTGTATATTGGAAATTAATTTCTGGGTGTCTTTCTTTTAGAATAATTTCCATAGCTCCACCAATTTTTGCTTGGCGATCTTCGTCATTGTCATATAACTTGATTGATCTGATTGGGAATTTGTCCAAGTTATCAAGTAACATCCCTACGATTCCTGGTGTAAATGTTGATCCACCACCTGCAATTACGATTGAATATTTGTTTGCCATAATTTTCTCCTTTTCTTTTTGCCTACTTATTCGTTTTCTTCCAAAATTTCTCCAAATGCATCTGCAACATATTGGATATCCATTCCTACAATTACATGGACAGAATTACCGTTTTTTGCGGTACCATAAGTTCCGATTCCCTTAAAATAGTCATCACTTTCTACTTTGCTAGGATCAACAACATTGACTCTAAGTCTTGTTACACAATTTGTGAAGTCCTTGATATTGTCTGGACCACCGAGGCCAATTAGAATTTCATCGGCCATAGTTTCAAATTTATCTCCAGTAGATTTTTTATCTGCTTTCGCACCATCTTTACTTGTATTATTTCTTTCTCTGTATTCTTTCTTAGAGTAAAGTTTTGCACTATCCTTATCAGAAGTTCTTCCAGGTGTCTTAAAGTCAAACTTTTCTATAAGGAAAGTAAAGACAAAATACCAAACTACTATAGCAACTAGGCCTATAACTAGCATCAACAAGTAAGTTTTCCAATGGTTAGCCGCAAGTGGTATCCAGTTTAAGGACGCCATTTCTATAACTCCTCCAGAGTAGATGCCGACAACTCCAAATATGTTCATTACCATAGATAGTATAGCTGCAAGTACTGCATGGACCACAAACAATTGTGGAGCTATAAATAAGAAGGTAAATTCTATTGGCTCTGTGACACCACTAAGGACTGCAGTTAAGGCTACTGGTATCATAAGACCTGCTATCTTCTTTTTATTCTCTGGAAGGGCAGTCTTATAAAAGGCAAAAGCTACACCTACACAACCAAAGATTTTTGACCAGCCTGTAGCTGTAAGTTGTGCATAAGGAGCAATCTCCTTAAGAGAACCAGTTGCCGCTGCAATCTCTGGTAGCTTTTGTGCCCAATAAGCATAGATACCACCCGGTACAACCAAGCTATCATAAAACATTGGAGCATATAACAAGTGATGAAGACCAAATGGAATTAGAAGTCTTTCTAAAAGTACAAATATACCAACTCCCAACGTTCCAGAATTTAATATCACATCTCTAAAAACATTCATTCCTGATTGAATCTTAGGCCAAATTAAAACCGCAAGAAAGGCAACAGGAATCATCAATATAAATCCAACCCCAAGTACAAAGGCTGATCCTTTGAATACTCCTAGAGCTTCAGGAAGTCTCTTATCAAAGTACCTATTATGTATCCATATAGCTATACCTGAAATAGCTAAGGCTCCCATCATACCCATATCTAAGGTTTTTATGTTTGCTATCATTGCAAGCCCGCTAGCTCCGCCTACTTCTTGGCTAAAATCTACACCAAAAGTGCCTCCCCAGTGTTTTAGTATTGTAGATACATAGTTTAAGAAAACTAAGTATATTACAAAAGCTTCCATGCTTTGATATGTACCCTCTTTACTGGACAAACCAGTAAGGAGGGTATTTTTATGAAATATAGTTATGAATTCAAAAAAGAATGCGTACAATTGTATAGAGAAGGTAAATGGCCTGATACACCTGAAGGAGCTAAAGAAAAAAACTTTCATGATTCAATTAGAACATGGTTTAAGTTAGAAGAACTTCATGGACCAGAAATTTTAAAACACGGAAATAATATTAATTGGACTGCTGATGAGAAATTAGAAATGATATCTAAAGTGTTAGCTGGAAATTCCATAAAATCTATAGCAATCGAAAATGGAATCAATGATGGACAACTTTATTCATGGGTTAACAAGTATAAAAATTATGGATATAATGGTCTTGTGAATAAAAAGAAAGGCCGTAAATCTAAAAATACAAGTATGAAAAATAATAATAACCATAAAGCAAAAGAACTTAATGAATCTGAAAGAGAAGAACTAATAAAACTTAGAGCAGAAAATGAATATATAAAAGCAGAAAACGAAATAATAAAAAAAGAGATCGCCTTGAGAGAAGAACGTTACGCTGCGCAACTCAAGGCGAAAAAGCAGCGATTGTCAAAGAACTCAAAGAAGAAGGATACAGACTAAAATATCTTTTAAAAGCTATTGATATGCCAAGATCAACATACTATTTTGAAATAAACAAAGTTGATAATATAAAGATTAAGAATAGTCATATTGCAGATAAAATAACTCAAATATTTAACTTACACAAAGGAAGATATGGAGTAAGAAGAGTATATATGGATCTGATAAATCAAGGTTATGTCATAAATCATAAAAGAGTTCAAAGAATAATGCATGAGCTAAAACTATTTGGAAAAAGATCTAAGGAAAAATATCACTCATATAAGGGGAAGGTAGGTAAAGTAGCTGATAATATAATAAATAGAGATTTCAAGGCAGATAGACCTCTACAAAAATGGACTACTGATGTGTCAGAATTTAAATTCTCTTGGGGTAAGTGCTACATATCTCCAATACTTGATATGTATACCAATGAGATTATTTCTTACGACCTATCCTTAAGTCCCAACTTAAATCAGATATCAAATATGTTAGAAAAAGCATTTAATAAATTTCCAAAACTAGATAACTTAATTCTACATTCAGATCAAGGTTGGCAATACCAACATGAATATTATGTAAATGAGCTTAAAAGACATGGTATAAGACAATCCATGTCAAGAAAAGGGAATTGCTATGATAACTCCATAATGGAAACATTCTTTGGAAGGCTAAAAAATGAAGTTTATTATGGATATGAAAAGAGCTATAGCTCTTTTGAAGAATTTTCAAAAGTAATAGAGGAATATATTTACTATTACAACAACGAAAGGATTCAATCAAAAACAAAATGGATGCCGCCTACAAAATATAGGTTAGCATCCACTAATAATTAATTAAATATTGTGTCCAGTTTTATGGGTACACATCACTTGCACGAGCATTTTGTTTTTTTGCTAGTCCTATAGGCAGTGCTATTGCAAATAGTAATGGAAGTTGATTAAATACAACCCAGGCACCTGATAGAATCATATCCCAGATACCAAACCATAAGCTTCCTTCTGAAGCTATAGGCCCCATGATTACTTCTGTTGTAAACAAGGTACCAAAGCCAATTAGTAAAGCTGACACTGCAAAAAGCATAACAGGTGTGAACATCGCTCCACCAAACTTCTGGATTTTCTCCATCATATGTTTTTTCCTCCTTTGAAAACGAATTTTATTTACTTATATAATATTATCAGCTCGTACTATTGTCAACAAACGTTGGTATTTAGGTATTTATGTTCATCCAATCGAAAATATTTTGTTTTTGTGAATTTTCACATCAAAAGTATTTTCCTAAATAATTTAAATATTTTTATATATTTGGGTATAAGTATCAATGGAAACTTTTAGATTAAAGGAGAAGATTAAAAATGGATATAACATTTGCAGGAAACAAAGTAAATTTAATTGGAAATGAAATCAAAGTTGGAGATACAGCTCCAGAATTTAAGGCAACAAAAAACGACCTTTCTGAATGGTCTAGTGAAGATTACAAGGGAAAAGTTATTGTATATTCAGTTGCTCCATCTCTTGATACTAGCGTTTGCGCTTTACAAGCAAAAAGATTTAACAAAGAAGCAGCAGCTTTAGATGGTGTAAATGTAGTTACAATTACTGAAGACTTACCATTTGCTCAAGCTAGATTTTGCACTAACGAAGATATAGAAAATACAATTATGATTTCTGATTACCAAAATCGTGAATTTGGCGAAAAGTACGGATTCCTTATGGATGAAAACAAATTGCTAGCTCGTGGCGTTGTAGTTGTTGATAAAGACGGAAAAGTAGCTTACGTAGAATACGTACCAGAAGTTACAGATGAAGTTGATTTTGACAAAGCTTTAGAAGAAGTTAAAAAACTAATCTAGTAAATAATAATAGAGCTTAGGTGTTAAACCTTAAGCTCTTTTTTTATGAAACGCAACAAAAAAGTAATTCCATAACCTAATCTATATTTGATTTAATTTCCCATCCTTCATCTCATACTGGTAATCAGCCTTTTTTGAAAGGTGTTTATCATGGCTTACAATTATAACGATTTTCCCGTCTTTTTTAGCAAGCCTATCAAATATAGCATAGATTTCTTCGGAATTTTTATCGTCTAGATTTCCAGTTGGCTCGTCTGCCACTATTATCTTTGAATTTGCCGCAAGAGCCCTAGCTATGGCGACTCTTTGCTTCTCCCCTCCGGATAATTTTTCGGGTAATTTATCAAAATGAATATTATCTATTGCTACTGATTTTAATAGGTCTTTGGCTTTATCTCTCGCTTCGTTTTTGTCTATTTTATCAAGCAACATTGGATACATCACATTTTCTAAAACTGTTCTTGTAGGAAATAGCATATAGGACTGGCTAATTGTTGATACTATATTTCTCCTATAGTCCCTCAAATCTTCGACTTCTTTTCCATTATAGTAAATTTTGCCAGCCTTTGGTTTGCTAAAGCCAGATATTACATATAAAAGTGTAGATTTTCCAGCCCCAGATTCTCCTACAATAGATGACACAGTCCCCTCTAGAAAACTTGCTGATACATCTCTTAAAATAATTTTGTCAGATTTATTATATACATATCCAACATTTGATATCTCCAATTTATTCATTTAATCCTCCGTTTTCTGATATAGGATAAAAATATCTTTGTAAATTATTAAAAATAAGCCAGCAATTAATACTACAAGATTTATCAATAGATTTATAGCAAGATCATTAAGGGAAATATACGATATTTTATTTACAATAGCAAAGCTTAATCCATTTATAAGAAGTACTACCAATCCCAGACTTAAAAAGTATGAAGCAAATACTTTTACATCACTTTCTCCAAAAATCTTTCTAATTAGTATAGAGACATTCTCCTCTTTCACCTTTAGAAACAATATCAAAGAGGAAAAAATCGCTAGCGCTATTTTTATGATGAAAAGAAACTTCTCCTCTTCTTTTATTTTCTCTCCTAGGGGTTTTATCACATTATAAAAATCTTTAGCATTTGTTGGAGCAATATACTTAGTTCCTAAAATATTATCGATTTTTTCCTTAATTCTTTCATAATCATTATTATATTTAGGATTGATTTTAAAGTTAAAGCCTAAATAAGATCCATAAGCCTCTTTATAAAAGCTATTTCCCATGAGATTATCATCAAACATAGTTTTATTATTTACAATTACAGAATCTAATGCTATCACCGACTCATTGAGATTTACAAAATCCTTGACCAGTAAATCCATATATAAGTCTTCTTTGCTATCTGTATCTATCTTTAGTGTAAATTTTTCAGCTTTTTTAAGACCGTATTTATTCGCAAGATCTTTGGATACTAGGGCTTCACCTTTTTTTAGCTTTGTATCTCCGTCATAGGATACGAAGTTTCTTTCAATTAGCTTACCAACATTATTTGATGCAAATACATCTACTCGACCGTCTTCATCAGTATCGGTAATCTTAGCGATTTTATCTATATCCATGAAGCCTTTGGCAAAAGCTCTGGTATAGATTTCTTGTATTTCCTCTTGCAAAAACATAGGATAAAGATCATAATAGTCTAGCCTTACTTCTCCACTTACACTTGTAGCTTCCTTGACTTGACCCTTGATTTCAGTGTTTTCATAAATATACTTATACTCTTTTTTATCTGATTTAATATTATTATTAATCTCAGCCATGGCGTAAAATCCAAGTAATATTAATATTGTATAAAGAATAAGATAAATAGGTTTTCTTAAAAATGTTTTAATCATGATTATTGCATCAACTCCACTATGTCTTTTTTCTCTAACTTTTTAATTCTCTTTTGGTTAATAATTAGAGCAAGGGCTAGGAATATAAGCCCTGTAAGAAGTAAAATTAAATAGTCAATCTTGTTAAAGATAAGAATCATATCTTTATTAGATACAAGCTTATCAGCAAATCCAAAGATAGATCCAAGGGCTATTACCAAACCTATGCAAAGCGCTAACATTAAAGTTACTTTTAAACTTTGATTTATATGGTTTTTATCTCCTGCAAAAATTCTTCTTAGAACATATTCGTTTTTATTTAATGTAGTATTTACAAATACTAGAATAAATATCCCTACTATGCCAATCGCAAATCCATAAATAAGATTCTTTACCATGGATTTTTTTATAAGATCAAAGGATGACTCTACCTTAGACCAATTGTTGTCAGCTGACACTACTTTGTAGCCAGCATTTTCGATTTCTGGTAGGAGTTCTTCTTCAAAACTAGCTATATTGTCCACCCCAATTTTTAAAGACAAGTTATGAGGTGTGACAAAACTTGTGTTTAGTTCTTCCTTAAATTTCGGAATAAATATATCATTTAAGGAAAAAAGCATAGGACTATTTTCAATATTTAAGTCTGAAAAATCATATATACCTACTACTTCGAAAACTCTAGCTTCGTCAAAATCGTACTTGCCCTCATCAAGCATAGATGGAAATGCTGATACATAACCATTATAGCTCTTATATATATCAGTCGATAATTCTATATCTATCTTATCTCCCAGTTTAAAATTGTGTTTTTTTGCCAAATCGCTAGAGATCAAACAAAGGTCTTTACCAAAATCATCTTCAGAAATCCGCCTACCCTCAAGTAAAAACATATTTTCATTAGCTACAGGCAAGACCATATTCATATCAGAAACAAGTCTAAGAGTATAAAGGTCATCTTGATTTTTGATTTCATTCTTCAAAAGAGAAATAAAGTCTTTTTCCAAATCTTCTTCGTCTTCTAAAACACCCTTTGTGTATAAATATGTAAGCTCCTTTAATTTGCCTTGTTCCATCATCAAATTTTCGCTAATTCTGCTAACCAATAGGTTCTGACGCATATATCCAAGACTCGTTGGCTCGCAAACACCTATAAATACGTAAGACTTGTCGTTACTAAGCTTAATACGTGCATCTTTGCTCTTATTTATAGATAAGTTAACGCTTTCCCCTTCTCTAAGCCAACTATCTTTAGCTACAATTATCTTTTCTATTGTAACAATAGCATTTATCCCTTCAGTTGCACCAAAATCTTGCCTGTCTGTTACTTCTTCAATCTTTCCTTTAAAGACCGCTATACTATTTGATGATGGACTACCAAAGGCGATATTTGAATTATTGACACCAGGAATTCTAGCAGCCATGGTATCTCTAATGTCCACCTTATCAACAAGGCTAGACTTATTAATGTCATCAATTAAATCCTTATCAATCTCTGTATACTCTACAGGCTTCCCATCTCCACTAGGTTTTGCAATAGCTATCGTCGAAATTTGAGCATAATTATCTTTCATCCTATCCAAATTATTCCTAGATGTAAGGAAATTAAAGACCATAAGTAAAAAGGAAAATAAAATTATAGTAGAAATCACTAGCATTATAACAAATTTCCAAGGCTTCCTAAAAATTAATTTCAATTCATCTTTAAACTTCATATCTCCTATCCTTTTGTCTTATTATTGTTATAGCTATTCTTTCTATAGTATAAAAATCATAGTAATCTTCCAATTTTATTTTTAGTGAAAAATAATTGCAAAATATTAAATACAATTCAAATATATCATTACCAGACAATCCTATTCTAGAACCAGTTAGTGGTAATTTAATATCATATATTGTTAAGACTTTACCATATTTACTAATAAAATCAATGTATTACTTTATATATGGCTTTATTAAGTAATCTATTAGACCAAATAATTAGGAATACCTTAGTTCAATATCAACAAATCTCTATTTGATTTAAAAATAAATACAAATATTTTCACTTAAATGGCAAGATTTTTTAAACTATATATCCCACCATTCTTTCTCACCTTTTGCAATATTTTTGATGTAATCAACTACACCATTATCTTTGATCATATCTCTATCTATGAAGAATACTCCTGCAGCTGCTGCAATCATCTTAATCTGACTTGTATCATCGTGAGAGTTTGTTGCAATTAGTACAGGCTTGGCGTCCATACCAAACTGTTTGGCGTGGTTATTGATTTCGTATAAGTCTTCATTTTTAATATGTCTTTCAATGGTCGAAATGATTATAGTTGTAAAACCCTTTGTACAAACTATATCCAAGAAGTTTTCTATAGGTAGACTGTCCTCCCTATAGTCATCATAAGCTTTCCATCTCAGGTTTACTCTTAATTTTATCTCGTCAAAGTAATCTGCATATTTTATAAGCTCAAAGTAGGTAAATACCCTGAGGATATTGCCTTTATTGTTATAATTCCTAAAGAATTCCCTGAAAACTATATCTCCAAATTCGTAGGAAAATACAACAGACTTTTCTTTGGCCTTAACATATGCTTGATCATTTATTTTGTTAAATATTCTAACGTTACTTAACTCATTTGTTGAATCATACTCATTCATTATTTCATTGCTTATATTAGCAAACTCTTCTGGGTTTTCCACCTGGTATTCGTATTCAAAAGCTAGTTTATCAGATACTACAAAATAGGAGTATTTGTAGTTTTTCTTAGCTATTTCTGTTTTTACCAGATGAAAGCTTAGATTGTATTCACAAATATTTCTTGATATAAATTCTCCCAAGACAATAGACATCTGATCATTATATGAATCAATTTTTATCTTGCCAGGATTGGTTGGGAATTCATAGTTATAAATTATCTCTTCTTTGACTAATTCATCCAAAAGATGTTTTAGAGAAAGGTATTTGGAAGCGTCGTTTCTTCTAAATGTAAAATCCCCAACTTCTATCAAGGAATGTTTTTCTTCTTTTTCGAATTGATCTAAGTATAATATATAATCATTTTCACTAGATTTTATTGCCCTAGCAAATTGATCCCAATCATTGGAATCTAGTTTCAGATATGTTTTCCAAATCACATAGTAGTGGTTAATCAATCTAGTTATATTAGTTAGGCTTATATTATCATAGACTTGAGCATTATTTAGGAAGAAAGTTTCTTCAACAGTAAGAGAAGATCTGCCATTGTAAAAGTCCAGAGCCTTATAGCTTCCATTCCATTTGTTTGATCCTATATATTCTACAAATGGAAGACCTGCAAATTCGGATCTTTTACCGTCTAAATGGCTATTTAAGGTCAAATCAACTAATGAATGTTCCTTATTGTAAAGTTGCATTTTTTCATAAGGAATCACTTCGATTTTCATAGATTTTTGCAATCTCTTATTTCTCAAAAAGTTTTCTATCCTATTGATCTTGTTGCTATCAACATCTTCATCTGATAAAAATATGAGTTTTTCAGGATCAAATTTGATTGCTGCAATGATATTAGCCCAAAGATTTTCATCATCATCTAAAAATGGCTTAAAGATAGTCTTTATATTGTTTGTAGAAATAAATGGTATAGAATCTACTATCATGTAATCTATTGTCCTTGTATCAAATGTTTGATTTCTCGTAATCAGTAAGTTTAAGTCATCTTTAATATAATAGTAATCATTTGTAAGTATACTCAAATCCGGCTTGGCTTTTTGGAGTATTTCTTCTATTTCATAGGTTAAACGATTTAACGTATTGTTTGAATAATACTCGTTTTCCATTATGCTGTAGGACAATTTTACAAGTTTTACCCACAAGGGTCTTAGCTCTTTTAGATATTTGTTATCGTTCCAGAAAGTATTATTCAATATATTTAATATCCTTGATTTGATTTGCTTTTCCTTGTAGATTGTTTTTTCTTGTATCAAATTGTTGATATGAACGGAAATCTCATCTAATTCGTCGTTTTCTCCCTTTTTGACCCTATCTATATGGGTATTGACGATAAGTGGATGGAATTTGTTTTGGAAGTCTATATAGTATTTCTGGTCAAAATAGGCATAAGAATTTAGCTCAGCTTCACTTGGAAGTTTAAATCCTTGGGCTATCATAAATCTATTCCAAGAGTGGTGTTCATATTCAGCTAATATATCCCTAATATTTAATTCATCTTCATCTTGACAGGCCTTGACTACCTGCTCATAAAATAAAAATTCTCTATCATCTATACCTGCCATATAAATCAGGTATTCAATGTATAGGGCAACCCTGATGGATGATTTTAAATTGTAAAAATCATCCTTTGAGAAGCTTTCCCATATGCTGTTATAGTCAATCCTCTCACCAAAACTCTTCATGGAAAGTAGTCTATGTATACTGAAAGCCTTGTCCAAAATCTCATCATGGTGATTTTTGTTACTGAAGGTCAAAGTTGATGCCAGGTCTAGATTATAAAAATCTATATTCTTTCCATGCCTTATATCCACTTCGTGGTTATTTCTAGAATAGTTTAGGATAACTCTTTTTTGACTGTCATCTTTAAATTCATTGTATAAGGCATCAGCTAGATTGTAATAATCGTAACCAGTCTTATCCAGGATCAGTATGTAAGATTGGTCTATTTTTTCTTTTGATGATAGGAAATTTATATATGCATATGGTTGGTCAGTTATTTTTTCATTAATATTTCTCATACTTAATTTGCTATTGAGAGATATTTCTGTTGTTTTTGCCAAAAGGGGGTTTTCCCTTATCATATCATCATAGCATTTCTTTGGATTCTTATCATAAAATGATATGTTCAAATCCACCCCTTTTATATTTGCAATTGAAAATATAAAAGAGAAGAAAACTCTAGAAATCTCGTTATTTCCAACAATGGCCACATCCATGGATTTTTTGCCGTCTTTGTCAACTATATAATTATAAAGTCTCTTATGGTCTAGGAAATATGCAGTAGAAATTATATTGGCAAAGTCCTCGTTGTTTCTAAATCTAAGATTGCTTTCTATATCGTCAAGACTATTTTTAAAATCATAGGCACTAATATATCTATGTACTGTAAGTGAGTCTTGCAGTAATTTTATTATGCCTTCTGTCGCTTTTGATGTAAGCAGGATCTTGTTCGATTTATTGCTTAAGGCATCTTCCAGATTTCTCCTCAGATAATCCATATCTTCATTTTCAAGCTCAGTAGGATATCTGCCCATTAGTAGAAGGAAGAAGGTTACTCCAAGCATATAAACATCTATTTCTTCAGTTATGAAGAAATCTTTTCTATTAGCTATATCTGTTATAAACCTAAGTTCTGGAGGAATGAAAGCTCTCTCATTTGGCATAAAAAATTCATTTATATATTCTAGCTCGTTAAGGTCAACAGCCGCATCAAAGTCAAAAAGTTTCACCTTGCCATTGTTATAGTCGTAGAGAATATTGGCTGGTTTCAAATCCATGTATATGATGTCTTTGTTGTGGAGGTGAACTAAAATATCAGCAGTCTGCTTTAATATATCTACTATCCTAATCAAATCTAGATTGTAGTACTTATCAACACTTGTGGCTGTATCAACTTCATATAGGGAGTAAAGATATGAGTTATCAATCTCTACCCTATAAGGTCTTACAATCCTACTTTCTAAGTAAGGATCCATATCAAGAATCCTTATATGCTTACTGTAAGCGTCAATAAAGCTATTTCGATCTTTTTTTATCCTATCTTCGCTTTCAAAATCTAAAGGATCAAAATATAGTTCCAATCTATTGAGCGGATTTCTTTCGGCAGTAATTTTCTCCTCGTCATAATTTGGATAAAACTCTTTCATTATCATCTTCTTTTTTGGTGGGTATGTATCGTCTACCTCTACCTCATATACTAAAGATGATCCTCCTTGGCCGATGAGTTTTTTTACCTCAACCTCATATTTGACCTCACCCATCATAGATATAATATTAAATTTTTCGCCAACAAGTGAAGTTCTCTTGTTAGTTTCTTCTCTTGTATTTTGATTAATATCAGTTTCTTGTGAAATCAAAGTGTCCATTTAAAATTCCTCTCATATTTTGGTTTGAAAAGATTTTTCAGTGTAATTCGCTTACAAATTATGTAATAATATAAACATAAATAATAGATAGAATTAATATTATAACTATTATACAACATTTAGAACGTTTAGGATAGCTAAGTCTTTCCTGCGATAAATTATTACTTGGAAAATGTACATTGATTTTTAGTGAATTATTGCATTCCAATAGTATAATAAATAGAATATAATACACACTAGGGAGGAAAATATGAAACTTGGAGTCCATGATTTGATGCTCAAATCTCGTGGTATGACCAATCAAGAATTTTTTGATGATACAAGAAAGTTAGTGCACACTTTAGATGAAATGGGATATGATAGATATTGGTTTGCAGAACACCACGGCTATGAAAGTTTACTAGCTGTAGCTCCTGAAATTTTAGCAAGCTATTTTCTAGCAGAAACTAAAAATATCCATGTAGGAGCTGGCGGTTGTATGATAATGCATTACTCTCCACTAAAGGTAGCAGAAGTTTTTAAAACTATGGCTGAACTTGCTCCAGGCAGAGTAGATATTGGAATCGGTAGAGCACCTGGAACAGGTGTATCAGAAGCTCGTGCATTAAACCACAAATTTGAAGACAAATCTCCAGAATTATTTGACGAGATTGAAATTATTTTGGATTACCTAGTTGACAAAAAACCAACTGACCCTATTTATAGACACGTTAAAGCTATACCAAACAAAAATGAGAAAAAAGTTAATCCTACCATGCTAGGTTCCACGGGCAAAGCAGTTGCAAAAGCAGCAGAATTGGGACTACCATATTCTCACGCAAAATTCTTCTTATTTGAAACTCCTGCTGAAGTTTTCGACACTTACAGATCAAGTTTCAAGGCTTCTAAATTCGCTGACAAACCATATACATCAATGTCTTACAAGATGTTAATCAGCGATGATAAAGACGAGCTTGAGTATTTAGGAAAATCTTTTGAATACTTCCACATCCAACAAACTAAGGGTGATTGGAGCGGAATCCTAGATCCAGAGGAACTAAAAGACTATCGATTTAGCTTAAACGAACAAGCAGTACTCAAAAAAGCCTATGAACAAAGATTCCTACTTAAGGGCAGCAAGCAAGAAATCGCTGATATCCTAGAAGATGAAATCGAAACATTCTACCTAGATGAAATTCTTTGCTTCACCCCTATTTTTGGAATTGAAAATAGAATTAATACTTACAAACTATTAAAAGAAATTTTTGACTAAAAATATAATAATACAAATCATATATCAACTCCATTTTGGGGTTGATATTTTTATGCCAATATTTCCTAGCAACGAGTATAATAATGTTAGCAATGATTTAAACTTTAAGGAGGTTATTATGAAACTTGGAGTCCATGATTTATTAATAAGAGAAGCAGGAAAAACTAACCAAGATGTCTTTAATGATACCAAAAAAATGGTAGTCGAATTAGACAAGCTTGGCTATGATAGATATTGGTTTGCAGAGCATCACGGTTTTGAAAACCTACTTTCAGTTGCACCAGAAATACTTGCAACATATTTTTTATCAAATACTGAAAATATTGTAATAGGCACTGGTGGAACAATGATTATGCATTATTCTCCATTAAAGGTTGCAGAAACTTTTAAAACCATGGCAGAACTTGCTCCTGGCAGGGTTGACCTAGGTATAGGCCGTGCACCAGGTGCTGCAGGCCATGAAATCCGTGCCCTTAACCAAAATTTCCCTAGCAAATCTCAAAACCTATATGAAGAGATTAAAATAATCCTTGACTATTTGGAAGATAAGGAGCCTAATAACCCCATATATACCAAGGCTAAGGCTATGCCTAGCAACAATGAAAAGCTAGTTAGCCCTTGGATGCTAGGATCTACTGGTCAGGCTATGGGCATGGCAGCCCAATGGGGACTTAAGTATTCCCACGCTAAGTTTTTCTCAGTAGAAACACCTAGCCATTTATTTACTGACTACAAAAATAATTTCATACCATCAAGCTTTGCTGATAAGCCATATGTTTCTATGTCCTATAAGATGCTGATAGCTGATGATAAAGAAAGCCTAGAATATCTATCTAAGGCCTTTGACTACTCTCATATCCAGCAGATAAGAGGTCAGTCTTCTAGTTTAGTAAATCCTGAAGAAGTTAAAGATTATGAATTTAGCCTAAATGAAGAGGCGATCCTTAAAAAATACTATGATGCTAATTTCATCATCAAGGGAACTAAGGAAGAAGTAGAAAAAATCTTAGATAGGGAAATTAGCCAATATTCAATAGATGAAATCCTAGCCTTTACCCCAATCTATGGCCTAGAAAATAGGTACAATACATACAAGTCATTAAAAGAAATATTTGCCTAAAAAAAGCTCAAATCTTAGAAAGATTTGAGCTTTATTTTATTCTACTGTTACTGACTTAGCAAGGTTTCTAGGTTTATCTACATTTAGGCCCAAAGACCTAGCTACTTGGTAAGCTAGGATTTGTTGGGGAACGGCTGCAAATATGCCCTGGTAGCTTGGATTAGTTTTTGGTATTTCTATGACATAGTCAAAGTTTTCTCTAAGACTATCATCTACATCTGTTGCTATAGCAATTGTATAGGCTCCTCTGGCCTTTACTTCCTTGACATTTGCTAAGGATTTTTCCCTAAGTTCAGGCTGGGTTAGTATAGATATGACAGGTACCCCATCTTCTATTAGGGCAATAGAACCATGCTTTAGCTCACCACTTGGTAAGGCTAAAGCGTTTATATAGCTAATCTCCTTAAGCTTTAAGGCTCCTTCCTTGGCATATAAAAAGTCTAAGCCCCTACCTAGGTAAAATACATCTTTATGATCTTTTATCTTTTTAGCTAATTCTTCCATATCTTGGCAGTCTTTGAGTAGGCCAGTAATTTTTTCTGGATAAGACTTAAATTCTTTTATTGTTTTTTCTACAAGGTCCCTATCGATATTTCCTAGCTTATAGGCAAAGTCTAAAGCTAAGATATAAAGGGCCATAACTTGGGCTGTGTAAGCCTTGGTTGAAGCTACAGATATTTCTGGACCAGCATCACAATAAAGAACCTTATCTGCCTCTCTATCTAGGCTAGATCCTAAGGTATTGGTTATAGCTAGGACCTTTGCTCCTCTTTTTTTAGCCTCCCTTAAAACAGATAGGCTATCTGCAGTTTCTCCTGACTGAGATATGGTTATTAGCAGGCTATCTTCAGTAAGAAAGTCCATATCATAGCGAAACTCTGATGCTATTTCTGCTCTTACAGGTTTTCCTAGGGCTTTTTCTAAATTTTTTCTACTAGCTTCGCCTGCATGAAAGGCAGTTCCACATGCTGTTATAAAGATTCTATCAAAGGCTTCGAGCTCATCTTTGCTAAAGGAAGAGTCAGATATATTTACAAAGTCATCCTCAATTTTTCTAGCAAGGGAATCTTTTATAACCCTATCTTGTTCATTGATTTCCTTAATCATAAAGTGCTCATATAATCCCTTGCTAGCAGCATCTATAGATATATCTATATGTTTTACTTCCCTATTTATGACTTGACCTTGGTTTTCTATTGTGTATTTGCCATTATTTATAGTAACTATATCTTCATTTTCTAAATATACTATATCTTTTGTGTAGGCTAGGATAGCTGTAATATCAGAGCTTGCAAAAATTCCATGATCGCTTAAGCCAAGTATTAGGGGGCTTTCCCTTCTTACTAGGACCAAGGTATCTGGATCACGTTCAGATACTATAGCTAGACTAAAAGCTCCTTTAAGCTTTGCTATAGTATTTTTAACAGAACTTGTTAAATCATCTTTATAATTTTTATCCAAAAGATTTACTATAACCTCTGTATCGGTTTCTGAATAAAAGCTATAACCATCACCTATTAACTCTTTTTTTAGGTCTTGGTAGTTTTCAATTATTCCATTGTGGACTAGGGCTAGGTCCTTTTTATTGTTAGTGTGGGGGTGGGCATTGACTTTGCTTGGCTTACCATGGGTTGCCCACCTAGTATGGCCTATACCAATATTTCCATCACTCTTAGAGCTATTAGCCTCTTTGCTAAGAATATCTATATTGCCACTTTCCTTTATAATTTCTAATTTGTCATTATAAATAAGGCCAAGGCCTGCTGAATCATAACCCCTATATTCTAATCTTTTAAGGGATTGAAGTAACATATCTTTACAATTTTTTTCGCCATTATAGGCAACTATTCCGCACATAAGTCCTCCTTTAAAGAGGGTTACTATAGTGCTTTTGTTACCCTATTGCTAGGGGTTTTTGTGCACTATTAAGGCTGTAATACCTGTGAAGCATCCGCCGAATCTTTCGATAACTCCACTCCTCGTCAACCATAAGGTCCTGGCGCTTTTGTATATTTTTCCCTCTATTTATTAATTTATGCTTTTTTATTATAGCACAAATTAATTAGGTAAGTATTAATTAGGTAAGTAAATTTGTAAGTAGCTAATCTTTCTTTAATAACTTATATAGGTATATGATAAAATAAAAATAAAAAGGAAAAATTATGAAATATTTTGACTTAAATGGAAGTAAAGTTTCTGGGTTGGGTTTTGGCTGTATGAGATTTAAGACCCTTGATGGTGACAATGGCAAGATAGATAAGGCTATTTCTTCAAAAGCTATGCTTGAAGCTATAGATAAGGGGCTTACATACATAGATACCGCCTACCCTTATCATGATGGTATGAGTGAAAAATTTGTAGGAGAGTTTTTAGAAGAAAATAGACTCCGTGATAAGATTAAGCTTACAACTAAGCTTCCTTGCTGGCTAGTAAAAGAAAAAGATGACTTTTATAGACTGTTTAAAGAACAACTTGCAAACCTTGGGACTGATTACCTGGACTTTTACCTCTTGCATTCCCTAGATATAAATAGATTTAAGCAAATGGTTGAGCTTGGAGTGTTTGAATTTTTAGATGAACTAAAAGAAAAGGGCTTGGTTAAATATGTAGGATTTTCTTTTCACGATGACTACCCTGCTTTTGAAGAGATCATTAAGTCCTATGATTGGGACTTTTGCCAAATCCAGCTAAATTATCTGGATATCAACTATCAGGCTGGGATGAAGGGATATGAACTTGCCAAAGACTTGGGCATACCAGTAGTAATCATGGAGCCAATCAAGGGAGGCCGCCTAGCAAATCCTCCAGCAGAAATAATGGACCTACTAGAAAACTTTACAGACCTAAGCCCTGCTCAAGAAGCCCTAAAATTCCCACTAAGTCTAGATAATGTTATGACAGTCCTAAGCGGAATGAATGATATAAATCAAGTCAGAGAAAATATAGATATGGCATCTATGGTAGACTATAATTCCCTTAGCCAAGAAGATATTGACTTTTATGAAAGGGCAAGAGCAATCTATAAATCAAAAGAGCAAATTGGCTGCACAGCATGTGAATATTGCTTGCCTTGTACAGTAGATATCAATATTCCAAAAGTTTTTAGCCTGTGGAACAATGCCTATTTATATGATGAAAGTAAAAAAAGTAAAAGTCAATATGAAAATTACTTAAAAGATGGAGTAAGCCCAGTAGAATGTATAGAATGTGGCAAGTGCGAGGGGATTTGTCCTCAAAACCTTGAGATCATCGAAGGTTTGAAACAAGCTCATGAGTTTTTAATTTAAATAAAATTTAAAATATTATAAAAACAACACCCTACAAGAAATGTACTGACCCCCAAAAGTTGGACTTAAAAACTAACTTAAGGAGGTCAGTTTTTTAATGACAAAATACAGCACAGAATTTAAGATGAAATTAGTAAAAGAATATCTTGAAGGAAAAATAGGATACAGAGAATTAGCAAAAAAATACAATATCCCAGACAAGCATACTATTAGAACGTGGGTTAATGCTTACCAATCCCAAGGTTATGATGGACTAAAAGTATCAAGAAAGAATAATAGTTACACTTTAGAATTTAAACTAAATGTAGTAAACTTGTATTTAACAGGAGAAATGTCCTATCAAAGCCTATCAAACAATCTTAAAATCAATAATCCATCAATAATCNCAAACAATTGAAGATTTTATAAAATATTACAACGAAGAAAGAATAAAAGAAAAATTAGGATATTTAAGTCCGGTGGAATATAGAGAAAAGAATGTAGCATAAAAAACTTCCACCCCTAGGGGTGGAAAGTAATAAGCTAATACCAGAACTAGTAAACTACAAGTTCTGGTATTAGGTCCAACTTTATGGGGTCACCTTAAATATTATTATTTTGGGGTCATAAATTTTTACCTATTTTTGATATTCTTCTTCTGCTTCTCTTTCTTCCAATTCTTTTAGGTTAAGAGCAATCAGTGCATCTTCTGCTTCTTTTGTTTCATAGTCGATTTCAACCTCGTTGTAGCGTTTCATACCAGTTCCTGCTGGTATTAGTTTACCTATGATGATATTTTCTTTTAGACCCATTAGGTCGTCAACTTTTCCTTTGATTGATGCATCTGTAAGAACTCTTGTTGTTTCTTGGAAGGATGCTGCTGATAACCATGAATCTGTAGCTAGAGATGCTTTTGTTATACCAAGAAGTTCTTGGGTATATTCTGCTGGTTTCTTGCCTTCTTCTATCATTTGATCGTTGATCCTATCAACTTCTCTGCGTTCTTGTAGAGATCCTGGTAGGAATTCTGTATCACCTGATTCGTCAATTTTTACTTTCTTAAGCATTTGACGGGCAATTACTTCTATGTGTCTGTCGTCGATTTCTACACCTTGGATTCGGTATACTTTTTGTACTTCTTTGGTGATGTAGTTTTGTACACCAATCTTGCCTAGTACATTTAGCACATCGTGTGGATCTAAGGAACCTTCTGTTAGTTGGTCACCTTTTTCTACTACATCGCCATCGTGAACAAGTATTCTTGATCCGAATGGGATATTGTATTTTTGTGCATATCCATCTTCAGATAGGATTTCAACGTCAGTTTTCTTTTCGTTTTGGATAAGTGTTACTGTACCACTGTTTTCTGCAATATAAGCAAGTCCCTTTGGTTTTCTAGCTTCAAATAACTCTTCTACCCTTGGAAGACCAGATGTGATTCCAACACCTGCTATACCACCTGAGTGGAAGGTACGCATGGTTAGCTGGGTACCTGGTTCACCTATTGATTGGGCAGCAATGATTCCAACTGCTTCCCCAATATTTACTGGCTTGCCGGTTGCAAGGTTTCTACCATAGCATTTTGCACAAACACCGTGTTCTGACTTACATTCTAGAACTGAGCGTAGTTTTACTTTTTTAACACCAGCTGCTACTATTCTATCTGCTGTATCTTCATCGATTAGTTGGTCTTTGTAGGCTAGGATTTCTCCATTTTCATCTTTGATATCTTCAAAGGATGTACGACCAACTATACGAGTGTATAGATTTTCTACTAGTTCATTGCCATCTTTGAATTCGTAGGCCTCTACATAGCCATTGGTATGACAGTCATCTTCTGTTACTATAACATCTTGAGATATGTCTACCATACGACGGGTTAGGTAACCAGAGTCTGCTGTACGTAGGGCGGTATCTGTAAGGCCCTTACGTGAACCGTGTGAAGATATAAAGTATTCTTGTACAGAAAGACCTTCACGGAAGTTTGCCTTTACTGGGATTTCTATTGTTTTACCATCGGCCTGACTCATAAGACCACGCATACCACCTAGCTGTCTGATTTGGTTGGTAGAACCACGGGCACCAGAGTCTGCAAAGATCTTGATGTTGTTGTCATCTCTTAGGTCTGTTAGTAGAGCGTCTGTTACTTTATCAGTTGTCACTCTCCAAATATCGATAACTTTTTCGTATCTTTCATCATCAGTGATAAGACCACGTCTATAAAGTTTTTCGTATCTATCAACTTCTGCATCAGCTTCTGCTATTATATCCCATTTTTCTTTTGGAATATTAACGTCAGCCATGGATACTGTAAGTCCTGATAGGGTTGAATATTTATATCCTGTTTGCTTGATATAGTCTAGTACTTCAGCTGTCTTGATATTGCCGTGTTTTCTAAAGCATCTATCAACTATGTCTTTTAGAACTCCAGAGTCTGCTACTTGGTTTATTTCAAGTGAATATGGGTCTTCCTTACGATTTATATATCCCAAATCTTGAGGAATTCCTTCATTGTAGATGAATCTACCTACAGAAGATTCTACAATTTTGCCTGGATCTCCGGCATCTTTTTTGATTCTAACACCAATTTTACTTTGGTATTCTACAGCTCCTGAAAGAAGGGCTTTTTTCATCTCATTGGTTGATTCGAATACCATACCCTCACCCTTGGCACCTTCTTTGATAGTTGTAAGATAATATGCACCAAGAACCATATCTTGAGATGGAGTTGTAATTGGCTTACCATCTTTTAGACCTAAGATGTTGTTTGTTGACATCATTAGTAGTCTTGCTTCAATTTGTGCTTCGTTTGATAGTGGCAAGTGTATAGCCATTTGGTCCCCGTCAAAGTCGGCGTTAAATGCGTTACAAGCTAGTGGATGTAATTTGATTGCCTTACCTTCTACTAGAACTGGTTCAAATGCTTGTATACCAAGTCTGTGTAGTGTAGGGGCACGGTTTAGTAAAACTGGGTGGTCTTTGATTACTTCTTCAAGTACTTCGTATACTCTAGGATCTTTCTTTTCTACCATTTTTTTGGCAGCTTTAAGATTGTGAGCCATGCCACGATCTACTACCTTATTCATAATAAATGGCTTAAATAGCTCTAGAGCCATTTCTTGAGGTAGACCACATTGATTAAACTTAAGGTCTGGGCCTACTACGATTACTGAACGACCAGAATAGTCTACACGTTTACCAAGTAAGTTTTGACGGAAACGTCCAGATTTACCCTTAAGTAGGTCTGATAAAGACTTCATATTTCTGTTTGATGCACCTGTTACAGCACGGCCACGACGACCATTGTCAATTAGGGCATCGACAGCTTCTTGGAGCATTCTCTTTTCGTTACGAACGATAATTTCTGGTGCTCCTATATCAAGAAGTCTTTTTAGTCTGTTATTTCTGTTGATTACACGTCTATATAGATCGTTTAAGTCACTTGTTGCAAATCTACCACCTTCAAGTTGTACCATTGGTCTAAGTTCTGGTGGCATAACTGGAAGTACATCTAGAATCATCCATTCTGGACGATTTCCACTTGTCATAAAGGCATCTACAACTTCTAGACGTCTAGAAATTCTAACTTTCTTTTGGCCTGTGGCATCTTCCAATTCCTTCATTAGGTTTTCATATTCTTTTTCTAGGTCAATGTTTGCTAGAAGTTCTCTGACAGCTTCAGCTCCCATTGCAGCCCTAAATTCTGTATCATCAGAGAATTTTTCTAAGGTATCTTGGTATTCACTTTCTGTGATATCTTGTTTTACCATTAGGTCTGTGGAACCAGGATTGATTACTACATATGATGCAAAATATAGGATTTTTTCTAGTATTCTTGGGCTCATATCCAAGAGTAGACCCATCTTTGATGGGATACCTTTGAAGTACCATATATGAGAAACTGGAGCGGCAAGTTCTATGTGGCCCATTCTTTCACGACGAACTTTTGCCTTGGTTACTTCAACCCCACATTTTTCACAAACCACTCCCTTGTAGCGGATTCTCTTGTATTTTCCACAAGAACATTCATAATCTTTTGTTGGTCCAAAGATTTTTTCACAAAATAGACCATCTTTTTCTGGCTTAAGGGTTCTATAATTGATTGTCTCTGGTTTTTTAACTTCACCATGAGACCAGGATCTGATTTTTTCAGGGGATGCGATTTTCATCCTCATCCCATCAAAAGTTTGTATTTCGCTCATAAATCTCCCTATTCTATTTCCTCAATACTAAATCCTTCATTTTCAGAATCTTCATATAAGTTTTCAAATTCTTTTTTTATTAATAAGTCATCTGAAGATTCAAGGTTTTCTTCATCGCTAGCTTTTATAGTATCTTCATTTGCTACTTTTTCAGTATTTTGACTTAATAATTTACTTTGGGATTTAATCTTTGATGCATCTATTTTATCAACTTGACTGAACCTATCTTGTTCGTCAACATTTTCTTTTATTTCTATAACTGATCCATCATCATCAAGCAATTCAACATCCAAGGCTAGTGATTGTAGTTCTTTTACTAGTACTTTGAATGATTCTGGTGTGCCTGGTTCTGGGATATTTTCACCTTTTACTATGGCTTCGTAAGTTTTTACACGGCCTGTAACATCGTCTGATTTAACAGTTAAGATCTCTTGTAGAGTGTGGCTTGCACCATAAGCTTCTAGGGCCCACACTTCCATTTCACCAAATCTTTGGCCACCAAATTGTGCCTTACCACCGAGAGGTTGTTGGGTTACTAGTGAGTATGGTCCAATTGATCTAGCGTGGATTTTTTCTTCTACCATGTGGTGAAGTTTTAGCATATACATGACACCTACAGTTACAGGGTTTTCAAAGGCTTCTCCTGTACGTCCGTCACGAAGCTCGATTTTGCCTGTTTTGTTGATGTATGGGGCCTTAAGTGCTGCTTCTTCAAGAGCATCTTCTATTTCTGTATCCATCGCCCCATCAAATACTGGTGTTGCAACTTTCCAGCCCATAGTTCTTGCAGCAAGACCCATGTGTACTTCTAGTACTTGTCCAAGGTTCATACGAGATGGGATACCTAGTGGGTTTAGGCATATTTGTACTGGTGTACCATCTGGGAGGAAAGGCATATCTTCTCTTGGTAATATACGAGAAACTACACCCTTGTTACCGTGGCGACCGCACATCTTATCCCCAACCATAATCTTACGTTTGGTTGCTACATAAACTCTTATTACTTTGTTAACGCCTGGAGATAATTCGTCTCCATCTTTTTTGTCATATTCTTTTACATCTACGACAATACCTTGTTCACCATGTGGTACTTTAAGGCTGGTATCGCGTACTTCACGAGCCTTTTCTCCAAAGATTGCACGTAATAATCTCTCTTCTGGTGAAAGTTCTGTTTCGCCTTTTGGTGATACCTTACCAACTAGGATATCGCCAGATTTTACTTCAGCACCGATTCTTATAACCCCGTTTTCATCAAGGTTTTTCTTCATATCGTCGCCGACATTTGGTATATCTTTGGTAATTTCTTCTGCACCAAGTTTTGTCTCACGAGCTTCACATTCGTGTTCTTCTATGTGAACTGAGGTTAGGACATCGTCGATTACAAGCTCTTCGTTAAGTAGCATAGCATCTTCGAAGTTGTAACCTTCCCATGTTGTAAAGGCTATTAGGATATTCTTGCCAAGGGCAAGTTCACCATTTTCTGTTGATGGACCATCTGCAAGAATTTCATTTGCCTCTACGTGGTCATCAAGTTTTACTATTGGTCTTTGGTTGATGGTTGTTCCTTGGTTTGCTCTTTCAAATTTTAATAGATTATAAGTTTCTATCTCACCATCACTATCTCTTTTGACCTTGATAGTTTCATCACCTACATAAACAACTTTTCCTGCATTTCTTGAAACTACACAAACACCAGAGTCTTTAGCAGCCCTGTGTTCTATACCAGTTGCTATTATTGGAGCTTCTGATTTTAGTAGCGGCACTGCCTGACGTTGCATGTTGGCACCCATGAGGGCACGAGTAGAGTCATCATTTTCCAAGAAAGGAATTAGTGATGCACCAACAGATACGATTTGTTGAGGAGAAACGTCCATGTATTGGATATTTTCTCTAGGGTAAATATCATTTTCACCGTTTAGACCACGACCTGATACTCTCTCGTTGATAAATCTATCTTCATCATCAAGTGGCTCATTGGCTTGGGCTATGATATATGAGTCTTCTATATCTGCTGTTAAGTAATCTATCTCATCTGTTACATAGCCACCTTCTTTTACAATCCTATATGGTGTTTCGATGAAACCATATTTGTTGATTCTAGCATAGGTTGTAAGAGATGTGATAAGACCGATGTTTGGTCCTTCTGGGGTCTCTATTGGACAAATCCTACCATAGTGGGAATCGTGAACGTCACGGACTTCAACACCTGCACGGTCTCTTGACAAACCACCTGGTCCAAGAGCTGATAATCTTCTCTTGTGAGTTAGCTCACTCATTGGATTTGTTTGGTCCATAAATTGTGAAAGTTGTGATGAACCAAAGAATTCTTTTATAACTGCTGTAACAGGTTTTATGTTTATAAGTCCTTGAGGTGTTGCAAGATCTGGATCTTGGGTTGTCATTCTCTCACGAACAACTCTTTCCATACGAGCAAGACCTACTCTAAATTGGTTTTGAAGTAATTCACCAACACCACGAACTCTACGGTTTCCTAAGTGGTCGATATCATCAACTTCACCTATGCCTTCAAATAGGTTGAATTGGTAGTTAACTATAGCTAGTAGATCGCTACGAGTGATATTTTTTGGTGATAATTCTTTCTTTCTCTTAGTCATCATGTCAAGAATTTCTTCATTATCACTTGCACTATCAATTATTTCTCTCATAACTGGATAGTAAACTTTTTCTGAGAATTCATCTACGTCATAGTCTACATCATGAAGTTCTTCAAAAGAATTTATATCAACAAAGTGGTTGCCAACTATTCTTAAAATTTGGTCTTCACCATCATTATTTAATTTTTTGATATCAACTGAATTAATACCAGAATTTTCAATTGCTATAGCAGTAGCTCTGTCTATTGTTTCACCTTCTTTGATGAATACTTCTCCAGTTTCACCATCGATTACATCACTTGCTGCAATTCTTCCTTCAATTCTTGGCCACAAAGCAAGTTTAAGGTTGTATTTGTACCTACCTACTTTTGCCAAATCATATCTTCTATCATCAAACAATAGGTTATTTATGAGATTTTGAGAAGATTCCAAACTTGCAGGATCTCCTGGTTTTAATTTTCTATATATTTCGATTAGCGCTTCTTCGCTAGTTTCAGAATTTTCTTTTTCTAAGGTTGTTCTAAGATGAGGAGTATCGCCAAGGGCTCTTATAATCTCATCATCACTTTCAAATAATAGGGCACGAACTAAAGTTGTTGCCGGAAGTTTTCTTGTTCTATCAAGACGAACATTTACAGTATGGCTAGCATCTGTATCAAATTCTATCCAGGCACCCCTATTTGGTATAACAGTTGAAGAATAAAGCTTATCACCAGATTTGTCAGTTTCTTCTGCATAATAAACACCAGGGCTTCTAACAAGTTGGCTTACTATTACCCTTTCAGCTCCGTTTATTACAAAAGTTGCTGAGTCTGTCATCATTGGGAAATCTCCCATGAAAACTTCTTGTTCCTTAACTTCTTCTGTTTCCTTATTAATAAGTCTAGCTTTAACCTTCAAATCTCTTGAATAAGTTGTATCCTTATACTTTGCTTCTTGGATAGAATATTTTGTTTCATCATCAAATTCATATCCGACAAATTCAAGAATAAGATTACCATTGTAGTCCTCTATTGGAGATATATCTTCTAGGATTTCTCCAAGACCTTCTTTAAGGAACCAGTCATAGGAATCTTTCTGAACTTTTAGCAAATTAGGTAAATCTAAGACTTGAGGGAATTTAGAAAAACTCACACGCTCAGTTTTTCCAAAATACTCTTTGTGATATTGGGCCATTAATTAAAACTCCTTCACTATAAAAACACAATAAAAACACAAAAGGCTAAGAAAATTAGCCTTTATGAATGAATAAAATCTAGATGATTAGATTTCTAGCAATGCTTAATTATACCATCTAATCCAGGGTTTTGTCAAATATGATTTGTCAATATCTTATGATCTTTGCCCTTAAGCTCATCTTCGCTATGGCCAACTATAATACCACTAACTGGATAGTATCCCCTATCTAGCATAAGCTTATCTATGTATTTGGCCTCATTTCCTAGCTTGTTAACTAGGCCTCTTATATAGCAAGAACCAAGATTTAGATTTGTAGCAGCAAGGGCAATATTTTCCAAAACGCAGCCTGCATCCTCGTATTTGGAAGTATTGTCTTTGTTGGATGAAAAAATTATAAAGACTGGAGCATTATAAAGAGCATCACTATCCTTGCCTGTAAAGTCTTTGTACTCCTGGCTAATCTCTTTGATAAGATTCCTATCCTCTATAACTGTAAGCCTTGAGCTATCGTATTGGCCCATGGCAATAGGAGCTTTGTTTGCAGCATCAATTAGTGTTTTTATATCCTCCCCATTTACTTTTTCGTCTGTGAACTTTCTTGTAGAAACACGTTTACTTAATACATCATAAAAATCCATAAATACCTCACTTTACTATTACTATACAAACAAGATCTAGCTTTTCGAGTATAAATTTTAATTATACCACAAATTAATATTTTTACTCTAAATAATTCCTATTTATGTTATAATAAAAGTAACGGAGGACTTATGAAAGAATTAGTTAAATTATTTTCTACAATCACCGGTATTTTTAGATCGGTAGTTACAATTGTTTTTTTGCTAGCAATAGCTTTTGTAGCCTTAGTTGATGTCAATCTTCTGATGGCTGCTGTTGATATTGCAGGATTTCCCAATATAGCAAAAGGACTTATAAAGGCAATATTAATTGGGATTTTTGCTCTTTGTTTTATATTTAATGTCGTAATAACAAGACACATATTTAAGGCAGGAAGTTTAGGCAAATATCATATTTCTAACCTATGCTTCGCACTTATCTTTATAATAATCGATGCCTTCATATTAGTAATGTTAAGAGATGCAAAGAGTCCACTAATATATGTAGTTATGGCTCTAAATGCCATAATTGTGATAAATTCTATCTTAGGACTTATTGCAAAATCAAGAGGTGCTTATGAAAATGAGCATATACTAGAAGAAGATGTCAAACCTAAAGAATATATTGAGTTTGAAAATAAAAATGACGTAGTAAAAGCAAATAACGATAAAATAAAAATTGACGATACAAGCAAGGTAAAGACAAGTGACGCCAACTACCAGCTTTTAGAAAAAGATAAAAAGATGGTTTATGAAAGCAGTCCAAAAGCAAATAAAGACCAGAGTCAAACAGTACGAATAGCAAAGAAGAAAGAAAAGAAAGAATCTAATGTAGGAGAACAGGAACAATAAAATAAAAAAGGATAGCAAAATGGATGAAAGTTATTACAAATTATTAAAAGAGAACTACAATTCAAAAAGAGAAGTAAGAAACGAACTAATTTCCCTTAGTTCAAAACTATACCTACCAAAGGGAACAGAATATTTTTTCTCTGACATCCACGGAGAAGCCAGTGCATTTTTGCAACTATTAAAGTCTGCATCAGGCAATATAAGGGAAAAAACTTCTATAAACTTTGGCGATACCTTGCTTAAAGAAGAACAAGATAGGCTAACCGAACTTGTTTATAATCCAAAAGAAGTCTTGCACGAATTGGAATTAAAAAACGAGCTTACAGAAGACTTTCTAACTATCAATATTCACAGGCTCATAAGTCTATTTAGATTTGTATCTACAAAGTACGCCAAAGACTATGTAAAGGAAAAGTTTGGCGACTTATTCTCACCTATTGTAGATGAATTACTCTATACTAATGATTCCGAATACAACAAGAAAACCTATTATGACAAACTAATAGAAAATGTTGTAAAGTATGGAGCTGCCAAAGATTTTATCATACTAATTTCAACTTTTATCCAAAGAATAAGTGTCGACAAACTACATGTTGTTGGCGATATATTTGACAGAGGACCTGCTCCTCAAGTCATAATTGATGAGCTTATAGGATTCCCAAATATTGATATTCAGTGGGGCAACCACGATATAGAATGGATGGGTGCAGTTTGTGGCAACGAGGCTCTTACAGCTGCCTGTCTTGCAAATGCCATCCAATACAGTAACTTTGATATGCTTGAAGATGGTTATGCTATAAATCTTAGACCTTTGTATGAATTTGCCATGACAACATACGGCGATGATCCAGCTGAGATTTTTATGCCTAGAGTTTTTGACAAGAACTTATATGACAATATAAACGATGAAGTTGCTGCAAAGATGTTTAAGGCTATTTCAATAATCAGATACAAGCTTGATGGAACACTCCTAGAAAGAAATCCAGAGTTTAAGATGGATGACAGAAATTTCCTAAGACATATAGACTACAAAAACATGACCTACAAGGGTGTGGCCCTAAAAGATACAAATCTTCCTACAGTAGATCCAGAGGACCCTCTAAGACTAACAGAAGAGGAAAAATGTGTAATATCTACCCTACAAAAAGATTTTAAACGCAGTGTGAAATTAAACAAGCACATAAAGTTCTTATACGAAAACGGAAGCTTATACAAAGTAGAAAATGGTTCTTTGTTATTCCATGGTTGTATTCCACTAAATGAAGATGGATCTTTCACAGAAATTGAAATAAAGGGCAAAAAATATTGTGGCAAGAGCCTTATGGATAAGCTTGAAAAAATCACTCGTGATGCTTACTACAAAAACGACGAATACTCCATAGACTTTATCTGGTATCTCTTTAATGGCAAATATTCCCCTATTTTTGGCAAATCTCAATTTTCATACTTTGAAAATTTATTTGTAGATGACAAGAAACTAAGAGAAGAAGTCTACAACCCATATTTCTCACTTTGCAACAAGGAAGAAATTGTAGAAATGATTTTGGACGAATTTGAAGTCAAAAGTGACAGAAGAAGAATCATAAACGGACACGTCCCTGTAAAAACCAAAAAAGGAGACAGTCCAGTAAAGGCAAAAGGAAAACTATATGTAATAGACGGTGGCATATCCAAACCTTACCAAGCCAAAACCGGCATAGCAGGATACACTTTAGTCTTTAACTCCCACTCAGTTTCCCTGGCAGAGCACAGCAATTACGAATCCATCACAGATGAGGTAAGTTCTTACAAGCCAAATATTAGAGAAGTCGAAGTCCTTCATCCAAGGATGCTAATCAAAGATACTGACGAAGGCAAAACTATCCAAGAAAGAATCAATGTTCTTGAAAAACTATTGGAAAATTACGACAATCTATAGGAGTTAATAATGAAAAGAAAACACTATAACCTAATATCTATAGCCTTGTGGATTGTGGCTTTGATTTTAATTTTCGCCTTTAATAATCCCTTTGCTACAAGTATCACTTGGAATATAGTTCTAGCTATATTACTTGCTGTTGTTGGTATTATATTGTATTTTGCTGCCAATAAGTGTCCATATTGCAATAGTCTAATTAATGATTATTTACTAAAACCAGCTAAATATTGCCCACACTGTGGCAAAGATATTTCTAAATTTTAGATTAATTTTTGATAAAGGAGCTATAAGTGAATTTAAAAAAAGCTAGCCAATTAAATCTAATCTTAGGCTTTATTGGCCTTGCTATTTTAATCTTTGACTTGCTAAACAAGGGAAGGCTATCATGGTATTCAATAATAATTTTTCTAATTATATTTATAATCACAATTATAATTGAGAAAATTTTCTTTAAATGCCCCCACTGCAAGCACCAGATAAAAAGAAATGATTACTTTAGAAAAACTTGCAGAAATTGTGGCAAATAAATTAATTAAAAAAGACGTTGGTAGAAAATCATCTACCAACGTCTTTTAAATTACATTTTTTCTGGCTCTGGGTAGTTTTCTCCGAAAGTATCAACTGTAACTTTTTTCATTTTTTGTTCTTCTTTTGGTCTATCGGATCTGTCTGTTACAGTTTCTGCAATCTTGTCGACTACTTCCATTCCCTCAATAACTTTACCGAATGCAGCATAGTCACCATCTAGATGTGGACTATCCTTATGCATGATGAAAAATTGGCTACCAGCAGAGTTTGGCATCATAGATCTTGCCATTGATAAAACTCCAGCGCTATGTTTCAAATTGTTTTCAAAACCATTTGACCTAAATTCACCCCTTATAGAATATCCTGGGCCACCCATGCCAGTTGCCTCTGGATCTCCACCTTGGATCATAAATCCTTTTATAACTCTATGGAAGATTATCCCATCATAAAATCCTTGTTTAACTAGGGATATGAAGTTATTAACTGTATTTGGGGCGATTTCAGGATAAAGTTCAGCTTTTATTATATCGCCATTTTCAATTTCTATTGTAAGTATTGGGTTATTTTGCATATTATCTCTCCTTTAAATAAAGTATTAATTATCAAAGTCTAGATCAGAAAATATGATAGAGCCTGGGTTAAAACCTATGTATTCAGAAATTCCATCCTCAAGTTCTATACGTTTTTTCTCATATATTTTTCTTTGACTTATGCTCTCTGCTACTTGGTTAAACTTCGCTACATCAAAATCTTTGATAATTTCATCTGTCTTGAATTTTTCTTTGAATGAATAATTGTTTTTAATAGTAAATTTATTCTTAGAAGAGTTGTACTTTATAGTTGAACCATTTATGCCCCTGCTGAGAACGAAATGATCATCTTTTTTATTAAAGATTGATTTGTTAATAAGAGATCCTATGAGCTTTTCGTCATAATCATTTTCTTTGATATCTTTTAGATATTCAATTAGATAATCTTCCAACTTTTTGCTTTCATGATTGTATTCATTTTTTATTTCAGCTTGGAAATTTTCACCAAGTTCTTCAAAATGATCTTCGTCAAGTTTATAAATATTAAACAATCTTAGTATTTCGTAATCTAAGCTTAAAGCTGTTATAACATCTAAATTTTCTGTAACTTTTTTGCCGCAATAGGATAAAATTTTTCTATCTTCTGTATCTATGGTTACCTCTTGGTCCTTGTAATGGAATTTTATCCTTGATCCTTTGTAATCAGCTGTATACAAATCTAGGATAAGACTAATATCTGTTTCATCATCAGCTAGCAATTTGTTTATTTTTGAATTATCGACTAAATCTCTTAAATAGTAATTAATATCTTGAGACATTAAAAATCCCCCTAATTTTTCATCACTTTGTAACTATTATACTATATATTTGTAAAATCCTTGTAAAATTTTTCATAGTGTTAGAACAGGAATCTAAATTGAAATAACAAAATTACCAATAAAATAGATACTAAACTTTTTACAAAGCCAGCTTTTTCATAAGTCTTGCCGCTTGGATTTATGATTTGCCCGTCCTTTTTAACTATACTAGCATCTTGCTGATAATAAGCAAGATCTTTTTCTAGTAATTCATTAAAATATTTTTCTCATAATTCCTCATTTCTATTTACTATTACTTTACTTTTAATAAATGAGGAAACAAAAAATCTCTAAACCTATAGGCTTAGAGATTCTAAATTACTTATTTAATTATTAATACCAACCATTAGCTGCCCAGAATTGTTGAGCTGCTTCCCATGATCCGTATCTTTGTGCAACATAGTTATCAGCTGCAGCTTCTTGTTCAGCTGGTGATGCCCCGTAGTGAACTAGTGATGGATTTAATTGGTATCTACCGTAGTAACCACCATTTGGATTGTAAGCTGTGTATGAACCGTTAGATTCTCTTTGAGCTATCCATTCTTTTGCCCAGCTTGATGATCCTTGGTATGATTGTTGAGTTTGTTGAGTTTGTTGTGCTGGTTGTTGGTTAGTTTGTGTTGTTTCTACATATTTATATGTTTGTGTTGGTTGGCTAGCTGCTACATTATTATTTGATGTACTTGTTGTAGCTTGTGTAGCGTATTTCTTTTCATTAGCTTTTCTAAATGATTCAAGTAGGTTGTTGTAAACATAACCTTCTTTGTCATTTACTTTTACTTTTACATAACCATTTTCAGCAATTTCTGTAACTTCTACTACTGTTCCAGTAGGAAGTACACTGATAACTTCAGAATCAATTGTTGGTTTGTTTCTAAAGTTTGTATCTGCAATGATTTTATCTTCATCTAATATGTGGAAGAATCTTTTTGCTACATATGCATCTTTACCCTCAAAATCTATGTGTAGCCAATCTCCTTCATTAGATTTGATTTCATATGCTTTTTCTTCATTTGAGATAAGTCCTAATACATTATCTCCCATTTTTGCTTGGCTTCTTACATTTACTGCACTTGCTAGTTCTTTGTCGATAATAACCTTAGCTGCATCTGCATCTTTTGCAGAAAATCCAATTACACTTGGAACTATTAGTGCTGCTGCTAGGGCATACTTTTTAAAATTAAACATTTATATTTATATTCCTTTCATAGTCATAATTGACTTACTCTTCTTAATTTTCTTGTTTTGTAATAATAGTTACAAAATATTAACAGAATGTTTTTTACAAGAGCTATTATACAGGCTAATTGTGTAGAAATTATGTAATTATTAGGAAAATGTAGATACTTTGTAAGTTTTTTATGGAGGATTGTTATTTCAACGTTTTCATATAGTTTTTTTTTAAATTTTATCTCAGTTTAGGGAAAAAACTTTTATTTTTACCATAATTCTTTATTTTAGACAAAATATTTTTGTAACTAGTCAATACGGTAATTGTTACAAACTGTCTATTTTACGCTAATTATTTGCCCAGCTTTCTTCTATGTAGTAAAATTTTATATATTAAAGTAGAAAGTGAGATTTATATGATTAATGTCTATTTGCTTTTTGGAGGTCCATCAAGCGAGCACGATATTTCTTTACGAAGTGCACTAAATATTAGTAAAAACTTAGATAAAAACAAATACAAGCTAAAACTTGTCTACATTGATAAGAAAGGACATTTTTCCAAATGCTTTTCTTATATAGATACTAATGATGAGTTTTCCTTAGTAAAGGAAACAAATGATAATAAAGCAGCTAGCATAGGGGATTTCCTCCTAGATATTAAGGAGAATGATCCTATAAATACTGTAATAATTCCTGCCATTCACGGAACATATGGCGAAGATGGTACTATCCAAGGATTTTTGGATTGCATAGGCTACCCTTATATAGGAAATGGCCTCCTATCATCTGCTATCTGTATGGATAAGGTTACAAGTAATGATATTTTTTACAAAAATGGATTTAACCAAGCCAAATACCTTTACACTTATAAAGAAGGCCTTAGCGATGATTTCTTGGAAAAATGTATCACAGAAATTGGCTTTCCTCTGATTGTAAAGCCATCTGCTAACGGATCTTCTGTCGGTGTAAGCAAGGTTACAAATAAGGACGAGCTAGAAAAAGCAATAAACCTAGCCTTAGAATATGACGAAAAGGCCTTGGTTGAAGAGCTTATAGATGGCCAAGAGATAGAAATTGCTGTAATTGCCAACGGAGATGGTATCGATGCATCAAAACCTGCCGCCTACCTTACAAATCACACTTTCCTAGATTATGACGCCAAATATTTTGACAAAGAAACTATAGAACAACTTCCTTATAAAATGGATAGTGAAGATGAAGCAAAAGCTATAGACTTTGCCAAAAAATGTTATACAGCAGCCGGTTGCCAAGGTTTTGCTAGGGTCGATATTTTCTATAGTAAGGATAAAAACTTATATATAAATGAAATTAATACCTTCCCTGGCTTTACACCTAGCTCATTTTTTGCAAGACTTTGTATGCTCATGTATGATGAGAGCTTTTCTCTTATCCTTGATAGGCTAATTGAAGATGGTTTAAGGAGATATAATGATTAAAAGAAGACTAGATGAAATTGCTGACATGGTCGGCGGAGTTCTTTCTGATCCTAGTAAAAAAGACCTTATTATAGAAGGAGTTTCCACCGATTCTAGAACTATTGACGAAAATAACTTGTACATCCCTCTGGTTGGAGAAGTTTTTGATGGCAGAATTTTCATCAAGGAATGTGAAGAAAAAGGCGCAAGCGCTTTTTTAATAGATAAGGAATTTAACTTAAATAAAAACATCACTATTCCTTATATAATAGTAGAAGATACAAAAAAAGCCTTAAGAGATTTGGCCAAGGCTTATAGAGACCAGCTTGATATAAAGATAGTCGCTATAACAGGTTCTAATGGCAAGACAAGTACCAAAGACATACTGGCCCAAGTACTTGCTGAAAAGTACAAGGTTCAAAAGACTATAGGAAACCTCAACAACGACATAGGCGTTCCAAAAACTTTGCTAGAGCTAAATGAAGATACAGAAATCGGAGTAATAGAACTTGGCACTGACAACTTTGGAGATATATCTCTTACAACAAATCTAGTGTCACCTGATATTGCAGCTATCCTAAATATAGGAGATAGCCACTTACTTAACTTAAAATCTAAAGAAGGCATAGCAAAAGCAAAGATGGAAATAACAGAAGCCCTAAAAAAAGATGGGGTTTTCATATATAATATAGATGATGAAACTTTAAGAAAAGAAGTTCCACATTATAAGGTAGACGCAAGAGTTCTAACTTTTGGTATGGATGATAGTGCAGACTATAAAATCGAAAAATTATCATCTAGCTACCAAGGCATAGAGTTTAAACACGATAGTGATAGTTTTAACTTAAAGCTTGTTGGTGACCACCAAATCTATAATGCTGGCTTTGCAGCTATGGTTGCTTCATTATTGGGATTAAGCTTTGAAGAAATCCAAAGAGGTTTTCTCAAATGCCAAACATCAAAAAACAGGGCTGAGCTCATAGAGCTAGACGGCTTTGATATACTAGATGATGCTTATAAATCAAATCCTCAAGCCCTGCTTACTGGACTTGGCATGACCTATATGCTAAATGGTTACAGTAAAAAAATTGTTGTTTTGGCCGATATGTTAGAACTAGGTGATGATGAAGAAAGCTTGCACTTTGAAATAGGAGAAAAAATCAATCCAAACCAAATAGACTATTGCCTATTCTATGGCCCCCTATCCAAACATATGTATGAAGGAGCTTTGAAAAATTTCCCAAAATCCAGAGCCTTTTATTTTGAAGATAAGGAAGATATTTGTAACAAGCTAAAACAATTGATAAGCAAATCAACCCTGGTCTTTGTAAAAGGATCTCATGGCATGCATATGGAAGAAATAATCGAATCCATCAGAAATCTAAATATATAAGGAGCGACTATGATTTATACTGTTACCCTAAACCCATCAATTGATCTTTTTGTAGAACTGGATGAGCTAACTATGGGCCAAAGAAACAACATATTAGCGGAAAGAACCCTACCAGGTGGAAAAGCCCTAAATGTATCTAGAGTCCTATCCGCTCTAAGAATTCCAACTATTGCCACAGGTTTTGTCGGCGGTTATCAAGGTGATTTCATCAAGCAATGGCTTAGAAACGAAGATATTACTGCTGACTTTGTCGAAACTGAGGCTGAAAACCGTACCAATATCAAAATTTTTAAAAACAAGGAAGAAACTGTAATCAATTATCCTGGTAAAAGAATATCAGCAGCTGAACTAGACGAGCTTCTTTACTACCTATCTAGGGTTAGAGAAGGAGATGTGCTAATATTTGGTGGTTCAGTACCTCCAATGGAAGAAAGCCAAAGTAGAGATATATACGATAGGCTTGTATCCGTAGCAACATCAAACAAGGCCAAATTTGTCGCAGACGTTCCAAGCCAATATTTGATGAATGTAGTTAAGGCAAAACCTGCCCTAATCAAACCAAACGGCGAAGATATAGAAAGAATTTTTGGCGTGGAAATCTTAGATAGAAATGATTATATACCTTACGGCAAAAAGCTTAGAGAAATGGGAGCGGAAAATGTCATTATCTCTTACGGAGCGGAAGGCTCAATGCTATTTACTGGTGATAAGGTCTATGGGTCCAACGAGATAGACGATGGTAGAGAGATCATAAATACAACAGCTTGTAGGGATTCAATGATTGCTGGATTCTTGGGATCTAAGGTAAAAGATGGCAGTCCTGTAGAAGCTTATAAGATGTCAATTGCTGCAGCATCTGCTACAGCTCGCGTCCTAGATTTGCCGACTCACGATGAAATTATAGGCATGCTAGATTACGTTAATATTGAAGAAATAGAATAAAAATTTCAACTTAATAATTGCCCCTAAGCTTAACTTTATGCAAAGCTTAGGGGCAATTTTAGCTAGGATTTTTTCTTATCTTTTTCTATTAATATTCTTAAGGCCTCAATTCCTACTTTGATAGCCATTTCTGTGTCATGGACTACTGGATTTTCTAGGCCCTGTTTTTCTCTTTCTTGGTTTGCTACTACTAGAAAGCAAGATCCTGCTCTAACTCTTAGGTAGTTTGCTACTGTAAATAAGGCCGCTGATTCCATCTCACTTGCTAGAGTTCCCATTTTTACCCATGCATTCCACTTATTTTCTAGTTCATAGGAAATAGGCATTTTGTCTGGTTCGTGCTGACCATAGAAGCTATCCTTACATTGGACTACTCCAACATGGCTAGTTAGCTCTAGTGAGTTAGCAGCATCTTTTAGTGCACTTGTCACTTCAAAGTTACTTACTGCAGGAAATTCTATTGGAGCGTATTCGCGGCTGGTACCTTCTGCCCTTATTGCTGCATTGGCTATTACTACATCGCCACTTTTAACTTCTGTTTGCATGCCACCACAAGTTCCAACTCTGATGAAGGTATGGGCTCCTGATTTGACCAATTCTTCCATGGCTATGGCAGCTGATGGGCCACCTATACCTGTTGATGTTACAGAAACTTTTTCTCCATCTAGGTAACCCGTATAGGTCACGTATTCACGTCTGTCAGCGACTAACTTTGGATTGTCAAAGTGGGCAGCAATTTTTTCACATCTTTTTGGATCTCCTGGCAATATGACGTATTTGCCAATCATGTCTTCATTTATACCCACATGGTATTGGGTATTATCTTCGCTATAATGCATACTCTCTCCTAATCTAAATCTGGCAGTTCAATCTTTTCATAGCTTATCTTGTTGCGCTTTAGAAGCTCTATTGCATACTCATCTACCCTGTAAGCTTCTCTGTAATAAATCTGTTTTATTCCTGCTTGGATTAAGCTCTTTGTGCAGTTTAAGCAAGGAAAATGAGTCACATAAGCCTTGCATCCTTTTACTGAAATGCCCTCCTTGGCACAATACAAAAGTGCGTTCATTTCAGCATGGATGGTTGCTATGCAGTGTCCATCACGCATGGTGTGACCTATATCATCACAATGTGGATTGCCCTTTATTGAACCATTATATCCTGTAGTTACTATCCTATTATCTTCATTTACTATCACACAACCTACATAAGCCCTATCACAAGTTCCACGTTCTGAGACTGTGATAGCTAGGTTCATAAAATATTCATCCCATGTCAATCGATCTTTTGCCATAAAGTTCTCCTTAAAGTCTAAAATTTAAGTCTTACTTTAAATAGAATATCAAATAGTTTTATACTTATCAATAGTGAAACTGCATATATTATAAGCTCTAGTATCATACTTCCCATGCCGCTGATTGGGGCTGACCCTATTAAGTATAGAACTGTTGTAAGTGATAATATACCCCAAATCTTGGCAACATATTCAACTGGCTTGGATATTATAAGGTAACCAGATTTTTCTGAAGATGATTTGCTGTTGATTAGATAGGCAAGCAAGGTCCAAAGTCCAGCCACAATTATATAGCCTATTATATTTGGATAATTCATCTTTACATTGATTAGAGAGAAAAATGGCTTTAATACGCCTGGTAAATTTTCAATAAATTTAGAAAAGCTACTAGACATAGTGCTTGCAAAATTTGGTGCAAAAATTGTCAAAAATACATCAACAATATATCTTAAAAGTTCTATAGATCCTATGGCAATGATACCAAGACCCCCATGGCCTATGAAGTTTCCTGCAATCATACCTGTGGATACAGTTATAAAACTTGTTGCAAGTATCAGTAATATTGATTGCAAGATTGGATCTCCTATCTTAGAAAAATCCATCAAAGGTGAGAAATCTGATGCATTTATCATAACCATATTTAATAGCATATTGATTATAAACATAGCTAAGCCAATAATAAATACAACTAGGGCCTTCATCCAAACTTCATCCCTTTTCTTCCATGGGAACATCAATGTGAAATCATAAAATGACAATGATTGCTCTAAGGAAGTGATCAAAATTGACAATATTGCAACTAAGACTAACATTCCAAATGTAGTATCTCCTACATAATAAGTAAAGATATTAGAAACTTCTAAATTGGATTCTTTGATATTTTGAAAAGTCCTATAATTTGATTCATATTCCCAAAACTTGGACCCATACTTATTTATAGCTTTGTCAGAATAATCATTCCAATCTTCATCATCAAGACCTTTCATTTCTTCATCTGTAAGTATTCCGTACTTCTTTGCATATTTATCAGCTATCTGAGATGCTTCATCCAAATATTCTTTTGTTATTTTCCCTTGACTATCGATGCTTATATCCAAATCCTCAGCCATGACATTTACAGAATCTTTTAGATTATTTGCTTCATTTTTTAGCCTAGCCCTAGATTGTAAACTGTAGGTCATAGCAATCATTAAGGATATCAATAATATCCAGATTCCATATCTTTTTACGGTAATCTTAAATAAGTTTTTGAAATCACTCATTTTCTAGCTCCTTCTTCTAGGTAGAAGTAGTCTTCAACCTTTACTTCTAGCTTGTCATATTGGACTATCTCAGGGTCTTGCAAAAGTTCTTTCAAAAATTCACTCTTGGCATCGATTAGTATTGTATAGACCCTGCCAATATTTGATATAATGACCGATTTGTTTCTTAAATTTTCTGGCAATTTATCCTTTACAACAACTTGTAGCTTATTTAATGATAATTTTTCCTCATCATTAGTCTTGTTCAATACTCCTTCTTTTGATAGGTAATAGATCTCATCACATATGCCAGATAGGTCAGTAAGTTCGTGGCTTGATGCAAAGACAGCACAACCCTTATCCTTAGCGTATAATAAGTATTCGATTATGCGGCGTCTATTTAGGATATCCATCCCATCTAAGACTTCATCTACCAAGATGACCTTGGCATTTGATGCTAAAACACAAATAAGGCCAAGTAAGTTTTTCTCACCCTTTGAAAGGTTTCTAATACTTGCCTTAGGATTGTAAGAAAATTTGGCTATCTCGCCATTGAAAAAGTCTTTGTCAAAGGTCGGATACAATATTTCATAGTATTCTGGAAGCTGGTCAATCTTATAGTAGTTAAAATAATCAAATCTGTCTGGCAAATATGCCAAATTTTCTATAGTTCTTGGATTAATGTCCAAAGATTTGCCATCTATCTTAATTTTCCCAGAATCTTCTTTATATATTCCTGCTATTATCTTAAGTAGGGTAGTTTTTCCACTACCATTTCGTCCTACAAGTCCTGTTATGATTCCCTCTTCTAGACTAAAAGTTACATTGTCCAAAACCTTGTTGTCATCAAAGGACTTATTTACATTGATTGCTTCTACAATCATAAATCTTTACCTACTCTTTCGTATAATTTTATAACATCATCTAAGGTAATACCTAGATATTTTGCTTCTATAAAATCATTAGTTAATTTCTTGTTCAAATCATCTATTCTATCTAGGAACTTTGCATCATCAAAGGATATAAATGTGCCAATTCCCGCCTGAGTTTCGATAATTCCTTGCCTATCCAACTCTTTAAATGCCTTTGATACAGTTGCTTGGTTAACTAGTAGCTCTCTCGATAGCTCCCTTACAGATGGGAACCTATCACCATTTCTAAAATAGCCCTTTGCAATAGCTAGCTTCGTTTGATCAACTATCTGCATATAAAGAGGGGTGTCCAAATTCGCATTTAATTCAAACAATTTTTCCTCCTTTTAGTGTAGGGCATTATGCCATACACCTTATAGATAAATTATAACATCTATATATCATTTGTCAATTTTCTCAAATCAAAAAGAGCACTATAAGTGCTCAATTAAAATAAAGTTGCAAATGGCTTTGCCACATATCCAACTGCCTTAGTTACAAAAGGTCTATTCTTGGCATCTTCTAGACTTATTGGGCTTCCTATAGAGAAAAATACATCAAAGTCTTCTTTGATTTGTCCTATAGCGCTTGTATCTTTCATCAATACCCCACACTCAAAGTTTAGGTATATAGCTCTGTAATCTAGATTGATTGTTCCTACAAAAGCACTTGAACCATCAGCCAGCCAAACTTTGGAGTGGCAAAAACCTGGTGTATATTCATAAATCCTAACTCCATTTGATAATAAGTGTACATAGTGACTTTTAGCCAAAGCAAAGGCTATCTTCTTATCTGGAATATGGGGCATACAGATTCTAACATCGACTCCCCTTTTTGTAGCATTGGTGATTGCATTTATTATTTCATCTTCAAGGATTAGATATGGTGTCATAAAATAAACGTAGTCTGTAGCATTGTTTAACATAGTTAAGATAGTATTTTTTGCAAAATACTCATCATCCATGGGACTATCAGAAAATGGTATACATATGCCAGCTCCCTCTGGATTAGATTTCTTTGACAAATACCTAGCAAAGCTATCTACCTCATCAGGAGAATCAGACCACATTTGCAAAAACATCAAAGTAAAAGATTCTACTGCAGCTCCCTTTAGCCTTATTCCACAGTCTTTCCAATGTCCAAATCTTTCATAGACATTTATATACTCATCAGCAAGATTTATCCCACCGGTAAAGGCGTACTCGTTATCTATCACAAATATTTTCCTGTGATCCCTGTTGTTATAGTAAGTTGATACTATTGGAATCATTGGTGAAAATACCTTGCACTTTATTCCTAGAGAGTTCATCTCGTGAACAAAATTAGACTTAACCCTTACGAGAGAATTAGTTCCATCAAATAAGAGCCTAACTTCTACTCCCTCTTCAACTTTTTTAACCAGTTCCTCAAGGATTGTTCCCCACATATATCCGTAGGAGATTATGAATATCTCTATAAATATGAAGTCTTTTGCTCCTCTTATAGCCTCAATTATATCAGCAAATACATCCTCACCTACTGGATAATATTTTGTGGATGTCTTATCATAGGTGACAAATCCACCCAAATCATAAAAGTAATTTTGGTAGTTATACAAGTCTTTATCACTCTCTTTTAGGTCATATACCAAAGATAGATCTCTATTGTAGAGTTTTCTAGTAACTTTTTCCATGTCTAAAACTCTCTTTTGCTCTTTTCTATATCCAACGCTGAGGTGGTCAAGCAAGAATACAGCTGTAGAGAAACTTGGGAAGATTGCAATAAGCATAAACCAAGATATTTTATAAGAAGGGTTTATGGAATCCATATTTAGAATTATAAGCATTATAACTATACGTAATACCGTATCTCCTCCTATCAATAAAGATACGTCGATATTTATGTAATGGTAGAGGTATATCATAAAGCCTACTTGAAGAAGTATCAAAAAAATAAATACACCTGCTCTGCTAAATACTAGGGAAAGCAAGGATTTTTTTGTTTTTTTAACATACTTATTCCCGTTTATTTTTTCCATTATCTTAATATATTCATTATTCATAATAATATTATAGCAAATTTTACCCTTTAAGTTAAAGAAAAAAATAGGATAATGAATACTATAGAATAAGGAGTTAGAAATAATGAGCCAAATATTACTTATAAATGATTTCGTATCAAGGGGTAAGATAGCCGGCAATATGGTTGATCCTGTTCTATCACATGCTGGCCATGATGTTTACTTCCTGCCCACCGCTCTGATTTCCCACAACTTTTCTTTGGGAAATGTAGCAATTCTTGATACAAATAAATACATAAAAGATTGTTTAAATGTATGGAAGAAGTTAGATTTTAACTTTGACCTTGTTTTCATTGGATATATAGAAAATATAGAGCAAAAAAATATCATAGTTAATTATCTAAAATCTATGTCCGATGAAGCCTTAGTCATCTTGGACCCTATTATGGGTGATGATGGTTGTCTTTATCCAGGACTTGGTGATGAGAAAATACAAATATACAAAGAAATCCTAGCATATGCTGATATTATTATTCCAAATCATACCGAGGCAAACTTACTAGACTTGGATAATTTTGATGAATTGCTAGAAAACGACAAGAAGTATGTCATAACAAGTATAGAAGAAGATAACAAATCCTACACTCTGGGTATTTCAGATAAGCTTCATAGAGTTTTTTATGAAAAATTAGATGCACAATACGCTGGAACTGGAGATCTTTTTGATGGATTGTTTATAAAGCATTACCTAGAAACGAGCGATTTCAATTTATCAATTGAAAAAACAGTTGAAGATATGAGCAAGATACTTAGTATACAAAATGAGGATTTTAAGGATAATATTTCAATAGCTATTGAAGCAATCCTGCCAAAGATTGAGGGAGCTTACAATGCTTGATAAAAAATATTACCGCAGGGCCCTATCCATAGCTTGGCCAGCTGTATTTGAATCCTTTTTTATAGCTTTAGCAGGAATCATAGATACCTTTATGATTTCTGGTCTTGGACCTTCAGCTGTAGCCTCCATAGGTCTTACAACCCAGCCAAAGTTCTTGGCCCTTACTGTATTTTTTGCTATCACTAGTGCAGTATCAGCCCTAGTTGCTAGGCGTCAAGGGGAGGGAAATAGGGAAAAAGCCAACCAAACCTTGGTTACTTCCCTACTAATTTCAATGATCTTTGTAGTCATAGTGACGGTTGTTATGGTGGCATTTGCCGATCCTATCCTGGAATTTGCAGGTTCTACCGAAGAAACTCATGCTATGGCCAAAGAGTATTTTGTCATAATAATCCTTGGAACAGTTTTTAATGCCATATGCTGGTGTATAAACTCTGCCCACAGAGGTGCGGGCAATACACAAGTTGCCTTTGTAACAAACCTTGTTGCATCAGTTGTAAATATTATCTTTAACTACCTACTAATCCAAGGTAACTTAGGTTTTCCTGCTTTAGGAACAAAGGGGGCTGCTATTGCAACCGTCCTAGGAACAGTTGTAGAAATGATTATGTGCTTTTATTCCCTAAGCAAGCGCAACTCTTTCCTAAGTTTTAGAGAAATGAAAAAAGTTCCTATGAAAATTGATAAGACAATTTCTAAGGAAATCGCTAGACTTGGAATTAATATTTTTATTGAAATTATGTCAATGAGAATAGGATTTTTCGTTACAGCCCTTACTGCTGCAAGGCTTGGAACCGAAAGTTTTGCCCTCCATAATGTAGGTATGAACCTTCTAAGCTTGTCATTCTCCTTTGGAGATGGAATGAGTGTAGCAGTAATCACACTTACAGGTAATTCACTTGGAGCTGGTAACAAAGATGAGGCCATAATCTACGGCAGGGCCTGCCAGCAAATAGGTCTTATAATGAGTTTAATCATATCTGCCATATTCTTTATATTTGGTAGATCCATATTCGGACTATTCTTTGCAGATAAATCCTTGGCCGACCAAAGTCTTATCATTATCAAATACCTAGGCTTCATAGTTATAATGCAAGTCCTACAGGTTATCTTTGGTGGTTCACTAAGATCAGCAGGAGATGTAAAATACACCTTGGCAGTAGCAATTGTATCTGTATCCATAATAAGGACTGCAGTAACACTAGTTACTGTTAATTTCTTGAAATTAGGTTTAGATGGAATCTGGATAGGTATATTGTCAGACCAGATCAGTAGATTTATAGGTCTAAGACATAGGTTTAAACAAGGAAAATGGGTAGACTTGAAAATTTAGACTAAGATTTTAATATTTATAAAATAAAAAAATGACCCAGCCTAGGAATGCATCGCTTCTTGTACTGACCCCCAAAAGTTGGACTTAAAAACTAACTTAAGGAGGTCAGTTTTTTAATGACAAAATACAGCACAGAATTTAAGATGAAATTAGTAAAAGAATATCTTGAAGGAAAAATAGGATACAGAGAATTAGCAAAAAAATACAATATCCCAGACAAGCATACTATTAGAACGTGGGTTAATGCTTACCAATCCCAAGGTTATGATGGACTAAAAGTATCAAGAAAGAATAATAGTTACACTTTAGAATTTAAACTAAATGTAGTAAACTTGTATTTAACAGGAGAAATGTCCTATCAAAGCCTATCAAACAATCTTAAAATCAATAATCCATCAATAATCGCTCGATGGGTCAATGAATATAGAAAAGAAGGAATTGAAGGACTTAGACCCAAGAAGAGAGGAAGACCTTCAAAAATGGCAAAAACACCAGAGAAATCAAAAGATATAAAATTAGAATCAACATCACAATTAACCAACGAAGAAGATAATTCATTAAATGAAGCACAACTAAAAGAAAAAATAAAGAAGTTAGAAGAAAAAAACTATTGGCTTCAACTAGAAAATGATGCAATAAAAAAAAAGATAGAATTGTCTCAAATGACAGATGCAGAAATAAGACAATTGCTAAAACAATCGAAGTCTTAAGAAGTAAATACAAACTTAAAGATTTGCTAATCTACTTTAACCTTCCAAAATCGACCTACATGTATTGGCAAAAAAGGCTAGAGCTGCCAAGCAAAGACAAAGAAATTGAATCAAAAATATTAAAAATCAGAAAAGACAATCCAAACTATGGCTACAGAAGGATAACAGCAATATTAAAAAGATCAGGACTAACAATAAACAAAAAGAAAGTACAAAGGTTAGTTCAAAAATTAAAAATACAAGTAAAGAACTTTTCAAGGAAAACAAGAAAATACTCATCATACAAGGGAACTGTTGGTAAAGTAGCAGACAATAAGATAAAAAGAAACTTCAAAGTAGAAAAACCATATACCCAAATAACGACAGATACAACAGAATTTAAGTATTTAGAAAAAGATAAATCAGGAAACTATCAAATAAAGAAACTCTATCTAAATCCATACCTAGATATGTACAACAGTGAAATACTAAGCTATGAAATATCAAAGAAACCAACACTAGAACCAATTCTAAAAGCCTTAGATAGAGCAATAAAAATAACTAACAAAAGCAAGGAAGAAAGAATATTTCACTCAGATCAAGGCTGGGCATATCAAGTAAAGCAGTACACATCAAAACTAGAATCCAATGGCATAATCCAATCTATGTCCAGAAAAGGAAACTGCTTGGACAACTCACCAATGGAAAACTTCTTTGGAATACTAAAACAAGAAATATATTATGGAAGAAAATTCTACTCATATGAGCACTTAAAGCAAACAATTGAAGATTTTATAAAATATTACAACGAAGAAAGAATAAAAGAAAAATTAGGATATTTAAGTCCGGTGGAATATAGAGAAAAGAATGTAGCATAAAAAACTTCCACCCCTAGGGGTGGAAAGTAATAAGCTAATACCAGAACTAGTAAACTACAAGTTCTGGTATTAGGTCCAACTTTATGGGGTCACCTTATCTCCTAGCAAGGGTCATTTTCTTTGATATTAATCTTCCATTCTAATTAGAACCGCATCACCTTGAGCTCCACCAGAGCATATTGCTGCAACTCCTAATTTGGCATTTTTTTGCTTCATAGCGCTTACTAATTGCATGATAATCCTACCACCTGTAGCTCCTATTGGGTGACCAAAGGCAATAGCTCCACCATTTACATTTAGTTTTTCATCTGGTATTGCAACTATTTGTTGAGTTCTATTTACAACCGCTGCAAAAGCTTCATTTACTTCAAATACATCAATATCGTCTACAGTAAGGTCATTAGCTTCTAAAAGCTTCTTGATTGATTCTCCTGGCACATCTACTATATATGGTGAATCTTTTGATACCCAAGCTGTATCTACAATTGTTGCAAGTGGTTTGATTCCAAGTTCTTCTGCCTTGGCTCTACTTGCTATAACGAGGGCTGATGCACCATCATTTGTTGCTGGAGCATTACCAGCTGTAACGGTATTTTCTTTGAAAAATAGACCAGATAGTTTTGCTAGAGTTTCTTCTGTTACACCTTTTCTAGGTTGTTCATCCTTGTCAACTATGATTGGATCGCCTTTTCTTTGTGGAACTTCAACTGGAACTATATCTTCATCTAGGCGACCTGCTTCCATAGCTTCTTCAGCTCTTTGTTGGCTTATTGCAGCCCATCTATCTTGTTCTTGTCTGCTTATCTTATACTCAGCTGCTGTTTTACCTGCAGAAGACCCCATGTGTTGGTCATACCAAGGGTCCCAAAGTCCATCAGTCACCATGAGGTCCTTAAATTCTACGTTAAACATCCTATGTCCCCATCTCATATCCTTACTTGCAAACGGTGCATTGGACATCGATTCCATACCACCCGCAATTGCAAGATCTATATTGCCAGCACGAATCATCATATCAGCAAGTGTTACTGCTGTAAAACTTGATGCACAAACCTTATTTATTGTTTGTGAAGGCACAGACCAATCAAGACCTGCAGCTCTTGTAGCTTGTCGGGATGGTATTTGTCCCTCACCAGCTTGCAAAACATTTCCCATAAGCACATAGTCTATATCACTATCATTAATACCAGCTCTATCAATGGCTCCACGGATTGCAATACCACCAAGTTCGGTAGCTTCTAGTGGCCTTAATGCTCCCCCAAATTTACCAAATGGAGTTCTTGCATAGGCAAGTATAACACTTTCTCTTTTTTCCATAATTCTTAAGCCTTCCTTATATTTTAAAGTTTTTATACAATTAATTAACTAGACACTTACACTATATTACTAAAATAGTTTTTTGCAAACATTTTCACTTAATAATGAATTTTTATAAAATTATAGTGACTTTGTTTACCTTATAATAATATTTAAGGTTAAACTAACAATATAAATTCATATAAAAATGGGGCTGTTGCAAATTAATAGATAACTATCGTTACATCATTAGAGTGCACTACCGAAAAGTTTGAGATTTAGCCCGCCGGCTCGTGGAGGCATTTAGCCCGTCGGCTGACAGAGACCTTTTCGGGAGGGTGCTCGAATGATTTTGTAACGATTTATCTATTTTGCAACAACCCTATTTTATAGTTTGTTTTATTTATTTGAAAGTCTCCAAATACCTAGTTTTTCAGCTTCTTTTATTAGTTCATCTCTATTATCTGGGTGAGCTAATTCTATTAAAGCTTCTGCTGCTTGCCATGTTGATAGGCCTTTGAAGTTTTTGATACCTTGTTCTGTAGCTATATAATGGGTGTTACTTCTAACTGCAGTCGCTTGGGTACCTGGCTTAAATGTAGGAACGATATTTGATATCCTCTTACCTTCCTTATCAACTCTAGAAGATTTAAGGGCAACTATTGAACGACCACCCTTAGATCTATAGGCACCTAGGATAAAGTCAAGAGCTCCACCTGCTCCAGAAATATGTCTTGTTCCAACTGTTTCAGAAGAAATTTGTCCCCATAAGTCTACTTCCATAGCAGTATTGATAGATACAAAGTTATCCAAGGATGCTATAGCATCTATATCGTTGGCATAATCTACTGGAACTGCCATTAATTCTTCGTTTCCATCTATATAGTCATAAAGTTCTTGGCTACCTGCTGCAAAAGCATATGTTTGACGTCCTATATCGTGATTTTTCTTTTTGCCTGTAATTTTGCCAGCTAATGTCATATCTACAAAGGAATCTACATACATTTCAGTATGAACACCAAGGTCTTTTAGGTCTGATTTAGCAATTTCTGAGCCTATAGCATTTGGAAGTCCACCTATACCAATTTGTAGGCAGTCACCATCTCTTAGAAGTCCCACAACGTGCTCAGCAACTTGTAGTTCTTCTTCACCAAATTTTGCCTTACCAAGGGTTAGCATATCACTGTTTGCTTCATAAACATAATCAACGTCTTTGATATTGATATAGTTTTGATATCCACCTAGAGCAACTGGAACATTCTCATTTACTTCAAGTATTATTTTGTCAGCCATTTCAAAAGTAGCCATTGTGTGGCTTGTAGATAGACCAAAGTTGAAGTTACCGTGTTTGTCCATTGGTGAAACTTGAGTTACAGCAACATTTAGTCTTTCGCCATTTTCCCTTACATATCTTGGAAGTTCACTGTATTTGATAGGAATGAAGAAAGCGCCATATTTGTTATTGTTTATTAGACTTCTTTCAGTTCCTGATGAATGCCAAGAATGGTAGATGAAGTGTTCGCCTGTTTGGTCAGCTTCTCCTATGGCAAGTTTATAAGGAACAACTCCACCTTTTATCTTAACATCGTGAAGTTCATCCACTCTCTTTGCCAAAGCTTCATCGAAAGCCTTTGCTGTTAGGGCACACCAACCTATATCTACCCAGTCGCCATCTTTAACCATTCCAGCAGCTTTTTCTGCTGTAATTAGCTTCTCTTCATACATTTTTTTATAATCCATAATGCTTCTCCTCAGTTTAAAATCGTTTTCTTATATTTAAATTATATCAAATTGATATTAAATATCAACAAAATACATTTTGTAACAAAGTTTTATATAGATAGTAAATACTTTAGCCAACAACTATAAAAACTTTTTCATCCTTTATTTTACTAATTTCACCAAATCTAAAACTGACCATATATGTACAAAAACCTAGTCCAAAAGCTCGGAGGAAACCTGCATTTTCCACCCATGATGCTGGAGTCCTCTCAAAAACCCTATTCGGGTTTTTTCGCTTAGTTCTCTGGACTCATTGACAAGCTATAAGCTTGTCAATTCATCTCAGAGATGGCCGATTATAAATCGGCCACCCTAGATCGTGAATCCTCTCGATGACTACTGCGTAGACATCTCGCTTAGTTCTGCGGATTCGCTTGTTGCTTCGCAACTTCGCTTATCTCGCAGATGAAAAATGGTCCAGGAGCTCGGACACACCTTGCAGTTTCCACCCTAGATCGTATCCTCTCGATGACTACTGCGTAGACATCTCGCTTAGTTCTGCGGATTCGCTTGTTGCTTCGCAACTTCGCTTATCTCGCAGATGAAAAATGGTCCAGTAGCTCGGACACACCTTGCAGTTTCCACCCTAGATCGTATCCTCTCGATGACTACTGCGTAGACATCTCGCTTAGTTCTGCGGATTCGCTTGTTGCTTCGCAACTTCGCTTATCTCGCAGATGAAAAATGCTTCGCATTTTCCACCCATGATGCTGGGACTACTTATGATACGGATGTCCATTTATTATCCTGTAGGCCCTGTATATTTGTTCTGTTAGTATTACTCTCATCAGTTGATGGGGGTAGGTCATTTTTCCGAAGGATAGTTTTTTGTTGGATCTTTGGCTTACTTTTTTTGCTAGGCCATTTGAGCCTCCTATTATGAATACTAGGTTTCTGCCTAAGCCTTCGGCCATTTCGTTTTCTATGAATTTGGCAAATTCTATGCTGTCAATTTGCTTGCCTAGAATTTCTAGGCTTACTACATAGTCTTCTTTGCTTATTTTGCCTAGTATTCGCTCCCCTTCTTTTTCTTTGACTTGTTCTAGTTCTTTTTCTGATAGGTTTTCTGCTGCCATTTCGTCTGCTACTTCTATTATCTCTACCTTGTTGTAGGCTTGCATTCTTTTTAAGTATTCTTCTATGGCATCTTTGTAAAATTTTTCTTTAATTTTTCCTACTGCTATAATTTTTATGTCCATTTTATTCCTTAGCTTTAGTTGTATTGATTTTGTACGTAGTGAACGTAAGAATCATAAATTTGGCTGTAGCCTTCGTTTACTAAGGCATTTTTGACATATTCTTTTATTTCATCTGTTCTAAATACTTTTCTATTCCTTTCTTTCATGCTTTTTTCAACGTCTTTTATCAATATTTCAATATCTGATGTGTTTAGTTGTTGTTTGTTTTCATCTGCAGCATTTTTTATGGATCTTATTAGCTTATCGAATGAATATTCTTCTATGTTCCCGCTTCTTTTGATTACAAATGTCTTCTCACTTGCTGAATTGTCTAGGTAGTTTTTTATTACATCAATTTTTAACTTGTCCATTTCATCTGATAATTGGTCTATGTTGTAGTTTTTATCTTTTAGGTATTCGTTTACAATATTACTTAATTCACTCATTTTGATCCTTCCTTTGTTTTTGTTATTACTTTGCTTTCACGATTTTCTGCTATTTCTTCTGCTCGTTTCTTAGCTGTTTGCTTTTTATCATAGTAGCCTTCTACTTGATCTGCTCCCTTTGATTTGACTTGCCACTTTTCCTTATCGTGATTGTAGGAAACTTCTACATCGGCATCTTGGAGTCTTGCTCCGCTTTTTCCTTCAGATTTCTTGTGATCTTTCAAATCTTTTTTGCGTATTTGCTCTTTTTCATCCTTTCTAGCATCACTTGCCCAATCTTTGGCTTGGGCTATGGCTATGGGGATGGCATTGTCTTCGTCATAGCCATCTTCTAACATAGCATTGGCAATGTCTATTGCCTTATCTCTTATTACCTTGTCCAAGTTTTTCATTGAGTTTGGATAATTTCTTCTATCAAATGCCATCACTCACCTCTTTTACTTACTTTATATATTTCTACCCATTTACATATTATAATGCCTACTTGGTAGAGTTACTATTTCAGTCATATCACTTGGAAGCCCTATATCTCTCTTTAGGGCTGCAAAGGTTATGGAGTTTTTGCCATATTTTTTTCTAATCTTGTATAAGGCAGTATCAACATCTTCACTTTTTTGAAACTTCTCATGGTTTAAAAAAACGTCCATTTGGCTGCCTCCTCCCTGGCCTCTAAGGTTGATGGCACGAATACCTACTGCTCTGACCGGAAAGGCCCAGCGGTATTTTTCTTTGAAAAGTTCCATAGCTTCCCTTACTAAGATTATTGACGATTGACTTGCCATATTTATTTTTTTTGAAAAATTGAAACTTTGTAGCTCACTATTTCTAATAAAAACTTCAACCCCCATGGCCTCAAGTTCTGCCTCTCTAAGCCTTCTTGAGACAGAAAAGGATAGCTCTTGGAGGACGCTTAAGACTTCCTCGTCACTATTTAGATCTCTTCTTGTTGTAGAGCTATTACCTATGGATTTGATAGCTTCTTTGTGGTCACGGTCGATGACAGGCCTTATGTCCATACCATTACAATATTGCCATAGGTAAACACCATTTACCCCCAGCAAATTTTTCATAATATTAACTGGTGCCTGGCTAATATCACCCAGAGTAAATATACCAATTTTATTTAATTTTCTCTCTGTGGCAGGTCCTATGCCTACCATATCACTAACAGGAAGTGGCCAAACTTTTTTTCTGAAATTTTCTTCGCTTATTACAGTTGTGGCGTCAGGCTTTTTCATATCACTGCCTAATTTTGCAAAAATTTTACAAAAACTTACTCCAACACTTACACTTATGCCTATTTCTTCTTTCATTCTCTTTCTAATCTCTTCTGCTATTTCTTCCCCAGATCCAAATAAGTGAATGGATCCTGTCACATCCAAATAGCACTCATCAAGGCCAAAGGGCTCGACCTGGTTGGTGTACTCGTAGTAAATGGCTCTAGCCATCTTTGAGTGTCTCAAATATTCTTCATAGTGGGGTGGAACTATGGTAAGATTAGGACACTTGCTCATTGCCTGCCAAATAGGCTCTCCTGTCTTTACTCCCATCTTTTTTGCCTTCTCACTTTTGGCAAGTATTATTCCATGACGGTTTGCAGGATTTCCTGCTACAGCCATTGGGATTCCTTTAAGGGCTGGATTTAATTTTGCTTCTATGGATGCATAGCAAGCGTTCATATCTGAATGTAAAATTACTCTTTTCATCAAAAACTCCTATTGATATTCTTAGACTTTGAATGTATAATATAGACAACAAACGACTTTTGAGACTATTGTAAGACATTTACCGTCTTATGTCAACAGGAAATTTTTAGTCATTAAATGACCACAAGGAGAAACAATGCCATTTGCAAAAAAATTAAAAGAACTAAGAGAAAGTAAAAATATGACCCAGGAAGAATTGGCAAATTATTGCCATGTTTCCCTCAAAACTATATCAAGATACGAATCTGGCCAAAGTAAGCCAAGATATAGGAAGACTTACGATGCCCTAGCAGAAGCCTTGGATACCACCCACGATTATTTGGTTACAGATGAGGAAGATTTCATCCTATCAGCCAGAGAACGCTATGGTAGTGTAGGAGCAAAAGATGCAGAAGAAATGGTAAGAGGAGTAATAGGCCTTATGGCCGGGGGCGAAGTCCCAGAAAAGGACAAAAAGGCAATACTAGATGCCATCAGCGAAGCCTACTATATAGCCAAGACAGAAAACAAAAAATATTCACCAAACAAGGGAAAATAGATGCCTGTATCATATGATAAAATTTATTTGGATACAAAAAACTTAATAAAAAAACACAAAAGTCGAGATCCCAAAGAAATCCTAGAAGATCGTGGAGTATTTCTCTTGCCCTTTTCTACCAGGACAAAACTTTTGGGCATGTATAAAATTATAAAGAGAAACCGTTTTGTTTTCTACAATCCCTATGTGGGAGATCCAATCCTAAATATGGTTTTGGCCCACGAGCTAGGCCACGACTTCTACCACAGGGATGAAGTCAAGGATGGCCTTGCAGAATACCAACTTTTTGATATAAAAACCGATATGGAGATAGAAGCAAATATCTTTGCAGCCCATCTCTTGATAAACGAAGACTCCCTCATAGATGACATAAAACAAGGTTATACTTACAATGAGCTGGCAAGTCTTTACGATGTAAACGTCAATCTTATGATTTTTAAGCTCAATGAAATGCATAGGATGGGTATGCCTATTGTAAAAAATGAAGCAGACTCAAAGTTTTTTACTCAAATTGATGGCAACAATGAAAATTTTGGTAATTACTAATGATTGAAAAAACTACAGAACTTGTAAAAGAAATTTTAAAAAGAGAAAAAAATATCAATATTGCTGTAGATATGACAGCTGGCAATGGTTATGATAGTAAGTTTATTTTGGAAAATCTTAATCCAAAAATCCTCTATGCCTTTGATATCCAAAAAGAAGCTAAGAAGAATACAGAAGCCCTCATAGGAAATAGAGATGATTTTAAATTTATCCTAGATAGTCATGCCAATATTGATAAATACATAAGAGAAGAGATTGATTTGGCCCTATATAACCTAGGTTACTTGCCAAGGGGAGATAAAAATATCACCACAAAAGAAGCTTCTACCCTAGAGAGCTTAGAAAAGGTCCTAAATTTACTGGCAAAAAATGGCAATGTCCTTATTACAGTCTACCCAGGCCACAAGGAGGGTCTCTTAGAAAGTCAAAGCCTAGAAATATATTTAGGAAATCTAGACCAGAAAAAATTTGTAGTCCTTGAACTCTCCTACAAAAACCAAAAAAATATGCCCCCATATGTATACATGGTAGGCAAAAAATAATCATAGAAAAAGGTTAGCTACATATTTTGTAGGCTAACCTTATTTTTTAGTCATTTACAACTCTATACTTACCGTCAATCTCTCTGATAACAGATTTCTTAAGTCCAGTATTTATAGTTGAATTTCCCCTTGGTCTATTGATATCTTCATCTATACTTCTTGAAGCTTCAATTTCCCTATCGCTTTTTAGGAAATAATCGTAAATTACAAAATCTTCTATATTTTCAACATAACCATCAGAAAATGTTATGGTCGGGTCATCCCATGTTGTATCTATGTTAAACCAATATCCATCTATCTTGACCATATTCCAAATATGAGCTTCCCCTGTCTTCTTTGAAAAACCAGTTGCATAGCGCACGTCAAGGCCTGCCTTAGTTCCTAGCTTATCAAATAAAGTTGCATAGGCGTTGCAAACTCCACCATTGCCAAATAGGATACTTGATGGGTGGTGGATGGAGTATCCTCCGCTCATATCATTGCTATCGCCCCTATTGTAAAAGTTTCTTTTTACAATAAAGTCGTGGATTTTGAGTGCTTTTTGATAGTCACTGTCGCTTGGACTGATATTTTCGCTAACCCATTGATTGGCAAAATCTTCGACCATTCTTTCTGACTCATTTCCTTCCCTGTAGATTACAGAATAGGTTGCTGAGTCGACATAAACCTTGCCAGCCTTGGATTTATTTGGATTGTACTTGGTAGACACATTTGCCTTGTCATACATACTATAGTAAAAATACCAGTCTTCTTTGGCAGTTTCCAAGAACCAGTCTGTCAATTGCTTGTTATTTGAGTAAGAGTTAACATTTACTACAAATTTTTCATTTCTCTTGTCAAGATTTGCCTTTATTTGATTCTTTACCCTAATATTTGTATTGTCTTTTGGGCCGTATTTACTCTTAAATTCGTATACTTGTTTTAAGATTTGCTCTGATTCAGCAAGTAGTCTTTTTATCTTAACTCTAGTTTTACCGGAAACAGTACGCGGGAAATTTTTTAGTAGATATTCTGCTGCCGCTACCTGATATTCTAATGGTGAAGGATCGAGATTTTCTGCTAGTTCTTCATTTGATATAGCGTAGGCAGGATTTATATTCATTGAACACCAGCCAAAAGTCATGGCCAGGGATAGGGATAAAGTTAAAAGCTTTCTTTTCATATACATCCTCACTAAATTGTTAAATTACATTATTATATTAAGTATACAATTTTTGTAAGATTTATAAAGGCCTGTAAATAAAAAATCCCCTTAAGGGGACTTTTCATGTTAAACTTATTATTTTTTAAGCTCACTTAGAACTATTTCAGATTCTTTGATAAGTTCTTTTGATTCTTTTATCATTGTTTTCAACTTTTCAGCTACATTTTTCACTGTTTTAGGATAGTTCTTTAGTAAATTTTCTGCAACGTTAATTTGCATTTTATTTTTTTCAATTGAGTTTTCCAAGTCAATGATACGAGCTTTTCTGTTGCTTTCTTTTACAAAAGTATCAGCTGCATTTTTAAGATTACTGGTAGCTTCCTTTATCTCGGCATCTGTTGCGTCATTATCATTATAAACATTTTGTGCCTTGGCATAAGCTTGGCTTAGATTATCATATTCTTTTTGGTTGTATTCACCTACATGAGACTTATAAATTAATTCCTTAGCTGGATAAAGTTGAAGTTTAAGAGTAACTTTTAGCTTACCTTTTTCTTCTAATGGATTTGATGTATCCTCTATTTGATTTCTAGCTTCGAATACTTCTTGAGCTGCGGATTTAAATTGTTCTTCTGTTGTAGACTCATTTTCTAGTAATTCTTTTGCATAACCAATGCTTACTCTGTATACAGTTTTTTCTCCATCATTAGAATTTTTGTAGGCATCACTTTCTCTAAAAGTACTATCTTCTCTAACAAATCTGCTTATGGTATTTCTATAAGAAAGCTCTCCTTGTGATGCATAGCTTACATTGTCTAAAGAATGGCTAGTAGCACCTCCTAGAAAAGAAAATGTAACTACTAATGCTATAGGCAATACTTTTTTAATATTCTTCATATTAATCTCCTTTTTTTATAAAGTCTTTAATAGGGTTTCTGCTTCTTTGATGTATGCGTTTGATTCTTCAATTATCTTTAATAATTTTGATCTAACGTTCTTTATTGTGTTAGGATAATTCTTAATTAATGAGTTTACAACTTCTACTTGAAATTTGTTATCGTTTATTGCCTTTATTAGCCCGTTTTTTACTTGAATACTATTGGCAGTATATTTCGCTTCATTGTAGATTGCGTCTACTGCATCATTTATTCTCTTTGTAGCTAGCCTTAGATCCTCATATGTTGCATCTTGACGTGATAATTGAAGTTCCCCATCAGAAACGGCAGCTTCATATTCACTTTTTAACCCTTGACTAGCATAAGAAAAGTAAACTTCAGAATTTACAATCTTAACAGAAGCATCTACTGCCTTTTGTAGTTCTGCTCTTTGGTTTTCTATAGTATTTACAGTTTCTTCTGCTGCATAGGATACGCTTTGACTACTAAAACCAGTGGTCATCGGAACAAATGCTAGAGCCAGGGCTAGGCTTAGTATTTTATTTTTTAATTTCATTATTAACTCCTATCTTAAGGTAATCTTAGGATATTATCCTTGAACGTTTTCAACGTCATCAAGGAATTTTTGAGTTTCCTTTACCAATTCATTAGACTCTTTTAGTAGCTGTTCTAGTTTTGGTTTTACACTTTTGATAGTCTTTGGTTTTGTTTCTAGTAGATAGCGTAGAGCTTGTGCTTGAATCCTGTGTTGTTCTAGAGATTTCTTAAGTTCAACTATAAGAGCCTTAAGCTCTTTTTCTTTTTCGCTATCAACCTTAACTAATGAATCTTTTGCAGCCTTAAGAGCTTCAAGGCTTGTTTGATATTGTTCTTTTGTAGAATTTGTAGTATTTGCTGTAGTTTGAGCTGCAACTAGGGCTTTTTTAAACACTAAGTAAGATTTTTCTGTATATAAAGCCTTGTCAATCTTGCCAGCTTCTTTAATCTCCTCTTTTAGCTCTTCTTTTACTTTGCTAACATTTGCTAATTCTTTTATAGATCCACGAGCATCTTTTAAAGCTTTTAGGGCTTCATTGTATTCTGTTGTTGATATATTCTCATATTTGCTTAAGGCAGTTTTTGCCATTGATATAGCTTTTTCATAAGAATTTTGTTGGCTTAAGCTAGCATTTTTGTAAGCATCGCTTGCTTTAAAACTAGCATTATCATAGAATAAATCTCGTAATTCTTGTGTATTTACTTCTGTACCAGTCAAATTATAATACTTTTCTAGAACTTTTGACAATTTGCCATTAATCGTATTTGTAGCAGTATCAAATTCGTTGTCTGAAACATAAGATTTAACATTTTCTGGACTATATTCTGTTATTGTTTTTTCAAAATCTTTTAGACTTCCATCAAATAAATATTTCTTATCATTATTTGCTTCATTGATATATTTAACTGAATTTTTTACTTCTTTTAGTTCAGCTAATCTAGCAATAGCATTTTTATAAGCCTTTTCATATTTTTCTTTAGATGTAATTGCATTTGTTTCACTTGCACTTGTATCAGCTGCAAATGAAGTTTTCACGCTTGGTGTAACTACTGATAAAGCAAGAGCCAGTGCTAATGCAGGTTTTAAAAATTTGTTTTTCATATTCTTCTCCTTCTTATTAAGAGCTTCTATTTATGTGCTAGCATTATACCTTTTGCTAGCTTAAATGAAAAGCTTTTAGTATCTTATCAAATGAGAGTATTCTTCTGGTATACGTGGTGGATTCACTTGTAATTTTTCCCCAGTCAAGGAATAAATCAAATCAGCCGCTTGTAATTTTAGCTCGTGAGATTCGACCAAAAGATTGACTAGTTTTTCTTCCTTTCCCTTGATAGTTTTTGGATATCTTTCTAGTATTTCTTCAATGGATTTTACACTTATGTCGTTTTTATAGAAAGATTCTTTAAGATCTGTAATATAAGCTGCTTCTTTTTTGTTCTCTTTCTTATCTTCATCTTTGTTATCAAGGTCTTTGTTTTCTGATTTGCTATCAGATGGCAAATTTTCTTTAATTTGTCTATCAGCTTTATCGAGACCGGTAAGATCACCAATTTGATCCATTTGGTCATAAAGTTGATTTAATAGCTTAAGAGCTTCTGTTTCTGATGCAAAAGAAGTAGATGGACTTAGGATAGCTATAGATAAGGCGCAAACAGCACCAATCTTTACTGTATTTTTAAAGTTTTTCATAAATTCCCCGCTCCTTAAAATTATATAGATTTCTATTAAAATATTACCCAATATAGGAGCTTTGAAACTTAGTAAGCAAAAAAGACCCCGACATTGGGGTCTATCTCTATCTAGGCTATATCTACATCTTCTTTGTTAACAGTTTCAATTTGAGCCTTAGTTTTTGCAGCTATTGGACCATTTTTGGTCACTAGTACTTTTGAATTTACAATCTTATCCATTGCAACTTTCACTTCTTCATTTGCATATTCTTCCTTTGGATAGTCTATTGTAAAGGATTTGGCGCTTGCTAGGTCGTCTTTGAAATATAACTTTAACTTTCTACTTGTCATCTAATCCTCCTTATAGTCTTTCTTCCTTGATAAGATAAGCTTCATGTTCATCGCCATTATTTAAACTAGCAAAGGCTTGGACAAAAGCTCTTAGTTGTTCACTTGTGGCTTTTTCATTAATCTTTGAAAATGTCTTTGATACTTTCCTATCAGTATTGTCAGCATCTGTTACTTTAAATCTGATTTGTAATTTCATTTCTTCCTCCTATTTTTTTGTAAGTTGCCTTACACTTATATATAGAATATGAGAAAGAAAATTCCCGATTTATATAAGGAGTTGATTATCTTTAATTAGAATAAGAGTCCGACCGTGATAAGCTTTAGCTAAAACTATTTGCTCTTAGGCTTATTTTTGTGTATTAGCCCAGCTTAATGTTTCCTTTATAATTGCTTCTGTATCTTCTTCCCTTACCCTAAGTTCATCAAAAGCCACGTCTGTTGATAACCTAAATTCCATAGAGTTTGCCCTTAGCATATTTACTTGGCGTATACCGTGTTCTACGCCCTTTTTATCTGTAAGTTCTTGGTCTTCTTTGTAGGCTTCTTCCAATTCTTCAAAGCTCATAATTTGAAGTTTTGTTTTTTCTTCTTGGCCTAGTTCTTCTACAATCTTTTTGTAGAAATCTTCATATGAAATATATCCAGTTGCAAGTGGATATGTTCTCCTATGTTGGCCGTTTTCTAGGGCAGATATGGCAGCTTGACCTACTTGGTTAGCTGTAACTGTAGCAGCTCCTCCACTGGTTACAGGCATAAAGTCTTGGCCACGGAGCATATCAACAAACATTGACCATAGAGGAACCTTGCCTTCCATGGTTCCAAATATATATGGAAGTCTAAGAACTGATACATTCATTGATCCCTCGCCAGCATACATAGCAAGCTTTTCTTGTAGAAGTCTTGTTTCTACGTAAGGCTCCTTGTGGTAGTTATGCTTTCGAAGCTCTGCATTATTTTCTCCAAACTCTGCCGTGTATGAACCAAATACAACAAAGTTTTTGACTCCCGCTTCTTTAGCAAGATGGGCAAGTCTTTGAGTTGGAAAGACGTTTTTTTCGTAGAAAAACTTACGGGCAGGTTTTTCAGGTACAATTCTCTCGTCAACGCCACCTGCATAAACAAATCCATCGCAGTCTTTTAACATGGCAATAATTTCTTGATCAGAAAGATTGAAGAAGTTTGTAATGATAAATTCAACTTTGTCTTCTTCTTTAAATTTCAAATTCTCTGGCAGTTCCACTATATCAACTGTCTTTACGCTATATCCCCTATTTACTGCTTCTTTTAAAGTATGGTAACCCAGAAACCCAGCTCCACCAAGGACGAAAATCTTATTTAATTGCTCCATAAACCCTCCTAATTATTGTTAATATAATCATAGCTTATATTGTAATAAGCTTCCACAGCTTCTTGTTGGGTGCCTCTTTTTAGCTCTTCTACTGCTTCTTTGCCTTTTAAAATCTCAACTAGTCTCATAGCAAGATATACTGTGGTTGCTGCACCTCTACTAGTTGTAATATTACCATCAGTAACTACGATTTGGTCATCAATATAGGCTCCTACATTATCAATTTCTTCTTTCATAGTCGGAAATGATGTTGCTTTTTTATCTGCCAAAACTCCAGCACGGTTTAAAACTATAGGACCCGCACAAATTGCAGCTATTACTTTGTTCTTTTGATCGAATTCTTTGATAATATCAATTACACGATCGTCATCACGCAAGCTTTCGGCACCCTTTGTACCACCTGGTATATATAAACCTAGGTAATCATCTGGATCGATATCTGAAATATGCTTATCTGCAATTATTTTTATGTTTGACTTTGTTCTAACCGTTAGATCATCCATAACAGAAACAGTATCGACATTGACACCAACCCTGCGTAAGTAGTCGACAACCGTTAATCCTTCTACATCTTCAAAGCCATCAGCAAGAAAAACAATAAATTTATCCATAGTTATCCTTTCCATTATTTTACATTCTTTTAAGATATATACCCCTTTTGAAATGAAGCTATATATCCTAGCAATAAACTTTAAAGTTTATTAATCGATTGTATTGATTCACATTAAAAGAGCCCCTGCAATCATGCAAGGACCCTCTTACTAACGATAATACTTATTTTCTATCTTTTTAAGGATGATTTAGAATCTTTATTATATATTCCTTTTGTTTTTTCTGTACCTTCTATCCTTCTTTCTGCAAGTCTATTTGCAGCAATGTTTGTTGGAATATCTTCATTTTTGGCAATTTCAAATACTTTTAGGATTTGTTCTCCAATTTTATCAATTTTCTTGTTGGCTCTTTGTCTATTGAAACCACCGTATAGTTCATCGTGGCAATTGATTACTCCACCCGCGTTTACTATGAAGTCTGGAGCATATAGGATACCCGCATCTTTTAACATTTGACCATGGCGTTCTTCCTTAAGTTGGTTATTGGCAGAACCACATATTATATCAAATTTCATCTTATCAATTGTTTGATCATTTACTGTGGCGCCTAGGGCACATGGACAATATATATCTCCTTGCCAATCCCACATTTTATCAGGGTCAACTATAGTAAATCCTTCTTTTTTTGCATTTTCAATCAATTCTTGGTTGATGTCGCATACGGACACATCAGCGCCTTCTTCTTTCAAAAAATTAGCAATTTCACTACCTACATGGCCAAAACCTTGGATTAAGATTTTCTTATCTTTTAACGAGTCATCGCCGTATTTTTCTTTAGCTGATGCCTTAATAGACATATAAACTCCGCGAGCTGTGGATGGAGATGGGTTGCCACTAGTACCTGGCTTCATGCTTGTTCCAAGTACATAGTTTGTTTCCTGGTATACATAGTCCATATCTTCTTCGCTTGATCCTACGTCTTCAGCTGTGATATATCTGCCTTCAAGAGAATCTATATATCGACCAAGAGATCTGAGCATAGCTTCTGATTTTGGATGTTCTTTATCCACCATTACAACTGTTTTGGCACCACCTGCCCAAATACCACAAGCGGCATTTTTGTAGGTCATGCCACGAGCTAGTCTCATGGCATCTTCAATAGCATCTTCTTCTGAGTCATATTCCCAAATTCTCATTCCACCTATAGCTGGACCTAGAACTGTATTGTGTATGCAGGTAACTGCACGCAAGCCTGTTTGTACGTCATTCATGAATATTAGTTGTTCATAATCATGCTCTTGCATTTTATTAAATATATTTGCCATAGTATACCTTCTTTTTTTATTTAATTGTCGCTATTTTCTATTCTTTAGAAAGCTGAATACGATTGATCAGCCCACCATTGTTCTTGGTGTAGTTTTGTATGTTCGTCAAATTGATCAAAGTGCATTTTTTCCCATTTAATCAACTCAGTATACAATTTCTTTGATTTTTCTTCTTCTACTTTTTCGCTAGCTTTCTTGTAAAAGTCTAGTTCGTTATATTCTATATACAAAGCATTCTTAAGGGCAGATATGATTAGTTCACCTTCAAAGTCATCAGCCTTTGAGTCTTCAAATATAGCTGTTGTTTGGTAAGCATCATAATTTTGTTCTAGCTTATCACTGCCTTCTTCCAAAGAAGCTAGTAAATCTTTGATATAGCTTACGTGTTCTTCTTCTTGGATAGCTATTGATTCAAATATTGCCTTATAATCTCCATCTAGTTTTTCGTTAAGTGACCTATAATAATCAATGGCATTTTGTTCAAATTCCAATGCATATCTTGCAGTTGTGATTGGATCATCGAATATAGACTCATCATATTTAAACTTTGCTTCAAACTCCTTATTTGCAGCAAGGGCAAATGATTTTGGTGTTTTTCTATATTGATCTTTTTGATCATTATTTCCAGTTTCATTGTTTTTAATTAAATTCATTCCTTCATCAAGAGCCTTTTGGTTTGCTGGGATTAAGTGTTTTTTCTTATCTCCAAAAACTTTTGTGAAAGCTTCAATGATTGAATCAAGTTTTAGTAAATTAGTAACTTCAAGAAAAGAACCAAGCATTACCATATTTGCCATTTTTATATTGCCAAGTTCTTGGGCTTTGCCACTTACAGGAACTTCATAGATATTGATTTTATCGTTTTTGTAACCTTTTGTATCAATTAGTGAAGTGTTTATGAATAGATTGCCACCTTCTGATACCTTGTCTTTGAATTTGTCAAAAGAAGGTTGGTTCATAACTACCATATCAGTTGCAATATCAACGTTTGGAGCTCCGACCGGATCATCTGATATTACTACAGAGCAGTTTGCAGATCCACCTCTCATTTCTGGTCCATAAGATGGATACCAGGAAACTTCTTTGCCTTCTACCATGCCTGCATAGGTTAGCATTTGACCCATAGCAAGTACACCTTGACCACCAAATCCTGCACATAAAATACGTCTTTGCATACTATTACTCCTTTATTCTTCCTAATGGATAGTAAGGGATCATGTTCTCATCAACCCATTTCATGGCTTCTACTGGTGTCATACCCCAGTTGGTAGAACATGTTGAAAGTACTTCGACTATGCCAAATCCCTTGCCTTCTATTTGATATTCAAAGCATTTTTTTATGGCTGCCTTTGCTTTTCTAATTCCTGCTGGAGAGTTCACTGCAACTCTTTCAACAAATTTTGCTCCGTCGATTGTAGCAAGCATTTCTGAAACTTTTATTGGTTTACCAGACCAAGCTTCATCACGGCCTTTTGGAGAGGTTGTTGTAACTTGACCTATTAGTGTTGTAGGTGCCATTTGTCCACCGGTCATACCATATATAGCGTTGTTGATAAATATTACTGAAATGTTTTCGCCTCTATGAGCTGCATGGACTATTTCATTGGTACCGATTGATGCTAGGTCCCCATCACCTTGGTATGTAAATACAAATTTGTCTGGTTCTACTCTCTTGATACCTGTAGCAAGGGCAGGCGCTCTACCATGATCTGCTAGAGTCATATCAAAATTCCAATATGCTGTAGATGGAGCTGCACAACCTACTGGAGCAACACCAACAGACTTACCATCAACACCAAGTTCTACAAGGCATTCAGCTACTAATTTGTGAACTATACCGTGGGTACAGCCTGGGCAAAAGTGAAGGGGTGTATCTGTTAATGCAGTTGATTTTTCATAAACCACTTTTTCTTTTACTTCAGTCATTATTTGCCTCCCAATATTTCCATTGCTTTATCTACTATTTCATTAGCAGTAGGTATCATTCCACCAAGTCTATTATAGAAGTGGATATTTGCTTTTCCTTCTGCTGCTATTTTTACATCTTCTATCATTTGACCATTGTTTAATTCTACAACTAGTATGTCTTCACATGGCAAGTTTTTGTAAGAATCAAATGGGAATGGCCATACCGATATCGGTCTAACAAGTCCTACTTTGTAACCATTTTCTCTTAAGATTTGGATAGCTGTTTTTACAATCCTAGCTGTTGAACCATAAGCTGTCAAAACAAGGTCGCAGTCTTCTATACCATCTGTTTCTACAACAACTTCTTTTTCCATAACTTCTAGATATTTTTCGTATCTTTTTCTGTTTATATTCTCAAGTTCTGGAGTTGATAGTTCTAGAGATGTCAAGACATTTCTATGTCCTCTTTGCCCACTATTGCCATCTGTAACCCAAGGTTTATTAGCTTTGTTTAAAGCTTCTTCATTAGGCTCTGGGAATTCCACTGGTTCCATCATTTGGCCAAGCATACCATCTGCCATTATGAAAGCTGGCATTCTCCATTCATCAGCTTTGTCAAAGGCCTTTATAGTATAATCAACAAGTTCTTGGACATTGCTTGGAGCATAGGCTAATACTCTATAGTCACCATTTCCACCGCCTCTAGTTGTTTGGAAGTAGTCTGTTTGGGAAGGTTGGATTGAACCAAGTCCTGGGCCACCACGCATCATATTTACTATAACCATTGGCAAATCAGATCCTGCTGCAGAAGATATACCTTCTTGCATTAATGATATACCAGGTCCTGAAGATGATGTCATTGTCCTATGTCCTGCAGCTGCAGCACCATAAAGCATATAGATAGATGCAACTTCACTTTCAGCTTGAAGGAAAACTCCTCCTACTTCCGGCAATTTTCTGGCAAAATATTCTGGAACTTCTGATTGTGGTGTGATTGGATAACCAAAATAACTTCTACAACCAGCTCTAATTGCAGCTTCTGCTAATGCTTCATTGCCTTTCATTAAAACTTTTGTCATAGTTTCCTCCTATACTAATTTATAAACTGAAATAACTGAGTCAGGGCAAGTTATAGCACAGTTTCCACAAGCTATACAATCATCAGCCCTTACAGCGCTTGATGGTGAATACCCCTTTGCATTGATAGTATTTAGGTCAAGCTCTAATACGTTTTTAGGGCATACGCTAACGCAAAGACCACAGCCCTTGCATAGGTCTTTTTCTATTACTACCTTTCCTAGTCTTTTTTTTGTTTCTGTCATATTTCCTCCTTAGCTCATCCAATCTGATCTGAAGTACAAATCGATAGGAAATAATTTCTCTTTAGCTTCACTAGAAACATCCGGATTGGATCTTATAGCATCTACTAGATCTCTTTTGCATACATTGTATCTAAATTCTATGCCAAGTTTTTCAGAAACTTCTTTTACAATGGCATATCCCTTAAGAACATCTTCCATCGATGTATCTTTTAACATATGAGTATTATTTATCAGTGTATTAGCCTTTATACCACCCATCCCTTCTATTTGATTCATATAAGCTATAATAGCATCTGGATTGCTAGTTTCTGGTCTATTGGTATTAATCACAAAAATATTGTCAGTATCTACTAGGTATGGCCTGTAGGTGCGAAGAATCAATGCTCCTTTGGGATCTCCTCCAACATCCAAGATAGCCTGGTAATCCTTGTTTTGGATAGGCTTTAGGATACTTGCATCCAAGGCTGGCACGTCCAAAACATCCTGATGGCCCCTAGATGATGAATAAACTTCTATGCCTTGAGTCTCCAGAAAATCCGTCTTTTCGCGAGACCTAAAATACATATTGATAATATCCAAGTCGCAGATAGCAACATTTTCGTATTGCTCTTTCAAATAAAGAGCATAGTTAATGGAAAATTCAGTCTTGCCACTACCAAAATGGCCAAAAATGATATGAATTCTATTTTCCATTGCTAACTCCTTTTTAAATATTGGAATAAGCCATTTTTACTAAGTTATCTTTAGATATATTTAAAGCCAGTGAAAACGTTATTTCGATATAGAAAAAAATTTATTAATTAACTTTCTATATGACTAGTAAGCAATCAGTATAATCAAGGCTAATAAATATCAACCTGTAAGTAATAGGATATTTAGTGCAAATATATATGTACTACTCTTTAATATTTTTCATAAAGAGTAAATTTATTAAGTATTTTCAAGCCCTAGACATCACATTATCCACATGTGACAAAGGTCAAAACATCCTCAAAGACAATCCTTAGATAAAAATTCTAATTCCTTCTAACCCCTCTCCACTAATCAATATTTATGTAAAGAGTGATAAAATATATGACAAACTTACAAACGTTTTTATATATCTTATCAATAATATAATAACACTTTATATAATAATTTACAATAATTAATGAATAAAAGATAAAAAAAATACAAAGTTGCCTATGCTTATGAAAATTCAACAAAGGTTATAACCCCAATGTTTTTAGAGCTTTAAACAGCTAATGTGTGAATTTTATTATTAATAATAAAATGAATTATTCCAATAATATCGCATAAATTCCAAATCTTTAGAATCTTCTAGCAAAGCTATAAATTAGCAACCACCAAGGTAAATAATTGAACCAAGGTCTACTAGGGGCAAATCTGGATACATAAGTTTTAGATTAGATTTTATAGCCTCATTTTTTATAAGATCATAATTAGGAGAATTCTCTATATTGCCATTAAAAATTAAAGTATCTCCTATAAGACCACAAGTCCCGCCAATAAAACCATTTGGGAAACCATCTAGGGATATATGTTCTTCCTTTAGCAAAATTACATTAATTTTATCTTTCAAAGATTTGTAAATACCATAATCTGAAGTAAGAATCTTATCCCCCATCGGAATGATAGAACACCTACTATAACCCTGCTTAGTATAAAGATGGGTGTAGGAATTACTTTCCATATAAGCTTCAATATGAGATTCTGTTACATCATTGTGAATATAAAAATTTGAATATTGGTATATATTATAAATACAATCATAAGGGTAGTTATGAGAAGCTGCCTTACCATCAATGATATTTTTAGACTTTATAAGCTCTTTGTAATAAGAACTTACATTTTTATCAATGACAATATTATTATCATCCAGAGCAAAAATAGATAAGTCGGGATGATCAGCTATGCGTAAATCGAGATTTGGGTTGTCGGTAGTTTCTATAAATGAAAAGTTATTATCATAGAGAAACTTTTTGAAACCTGATGAGGACTTGTGAGAAATGATAAGCATAAAAACTCCTAATAAAAAAGCTCTCAAAATGAGAGCAATGTGAATTGGAGGCGCCACCCAGATTTGAACTGGGGGTAAAGGTGTTGCAGACCTCTGCCTTACCACTTGGCTATGGCGCCACAATAAGCCCGTCCGGCTAAGGAAGGACCCTCCATGGAATGGTCGTGCGAAGCACGAAAGCCCGTCCGGTTAAGGAAGAATACTCCATCGAATTGCCGTGCATGGCACGAAAAAAGCCCTTTTGGGCTTTTCTTATATGGAGCGGATGACGAGATTCGAACTCGCGACCCTCGCCTTGGCAAGGCGATGCTCTACCACTGAGCCACATCCGCATGAATTAGGTTACTAATATAGTATACCATAGTATATTTTATTTTTCAAATTTTATTTTATTGTTTTGCCTTAGGATTCGCTAAGGTTGTTTTGCGTCTGTACTTTCCATTAGCTAAATTACTATACATAATGTTCGGCAGCTTGACAAATCAAAGATTTGAAACGCTGCGAACTCTGACCTACCATCCATTTCGCTATGCGAAACGGGGTTAGGTCATTATGGTGCCCAGAGGCGGAATCGAACCACCGACACGAGGATTTTCAGTCCTCTGCTCTACCGACTGAGCTATCTGGGCTTATTTACAATTACTTTACCTATTTTAAACTTAATTTTAATATTTGTCAAATTTATATTTTCTCATTGTCTTTTATTCTATTTTGCTATAAACTATAATATAGTTGTTAAAATTATTTTAGAAAGGAATTTTTATGTTTGAATTTCATAATGTCGAGTTTGAAGACATCTTAGATATTGATCACCTCACTATTAATAGCAATGAAATCACTTGCATTATCGGTCCTAGTGGGTCTGGTAAGTCTACTTTATTAAGACTTATCAATAAGCTCATTTCTCCTACCAAGGGATATATTTCTATTGATGGCGAGGATATTTCTAGTATTGATTCTACTACATATCACAGGCGTGTGCCTATGCTTTCTCAAAATCCCGTGACTTTCTCTGGTACTGTTAAGGATAATCTTTTGATGGGAAGGAAGTTTCAAGAAAAAGATCTGCTTTCAGATGATATTTTAACGAATGCTTTAGAGTCTGTAAAGCTTGATAAGTCACTTACTGAGGATATAGATAATCTTTCTGGTGGCGAGGCTCAAAGGCTTGCCATAGCTAGACTCATGCTTTGCGATTCTGAAGTTTATCTTCTAGATGAGCCATCATCTGCTCTAGATGATTTGACAGAGGACTTCGTCATCAAAACAATGGTAGATATGGCTAGAGATAAGAGTAAAACCATAATCTATGTAACCCATTCTAAGGATATGGCAGATAAGTATTCTGACAAGCTAATAAAGATTGTAGATGGGAGGATAAGCCATGAATGAATCTGTTATGAATATTTCTAATAGCCAGCTTATGCTAACCTATCTCTTTGCTCTAATCGCCATGCTGATAACATCATTTAATGGTATCAATCGCAACAAGGACATAGTTGTTGGCACCCTCAGGATGACTGTTCAACTCTTTATAGCTGGTTTCATACTTGTTTACATATTTGACAGAGCATCTTTTATCCTTTCAGCACTGATGATTGTTGTTATGGAGTTTTTTGCAATTTTTAATATTATTACTAACAAGAAAGGAAAATTAAATAGCGGACTTAAGAGGACATTAATCCTTGCCCAAGTTATTGGGACTATTTTTACCCTAGCATTTTTCCTTATCATAGTTGTAAGGCCAAAGCCAATCTACAATCCCCAATACCTCATTCCACTTGGAGGCATGATTATTGGTAATTCTATGACTGGTATAAACCTTGCCCTAAACCAAATGCTAGAGTCCATTGAAAATAATAGATCTAGCATAGAAGGGTCTTTGATGCTTGGTGCAAGCCCTAGGATGGCTATGGATAAGATTATCCAAAACGCCTTTGATACAGCCATCACACCAACCCTCAATTCCATAAAGAATATGGGTATCATATCCCTGCCTGGCATGATGACAGGTCAAATCCTTGGAGGGGTTTCTCCACTTATAGCTATCAGATATCAAATAGCAATTATGACAGCCATAATGAGTTCAGTAGCCATTTGTGTCTTCATATTTTTGCACCTAGGATACAAAAATTTCTTCAATGACCAAAAACAATTGGTAAAAATACAATAAAAAGAGCACCTTTGGGTCTTTTATTTATTTTCTTCTACATATTCAGTTTTTCCTTATCCATAACTGAGTCTGGGATCATTTTGCTTGTTATATAGATTAGAAATGGAAGGACGATTGCATCATCCAAAATTCCTAAAAAAGGAATCATATCATTTATCAAATCGGCAGACATTACTGCTTATAGAAATTCTCTAAAGCTTTCAAAGGAAAAGGGAATAAAATCTATAGCCTTTCCTTTAATTTCTGCAGATATTTATGGATTTCCAGAAAAAGATGCGTTTTTTGTAGCAAAAAGAACAATCGATGAATTTTTAAAAGATAATGAAATGGAAGTTTATCTTTCTACTTTTGAAAAAGATATCCTGTCTTTAATTATGGGATAGGAAAAAGGGAGATAAAACATTGAAAAAATAATTTTTTCCGGTATGAATATTATTGTAGAAAATTTACAAATAATTACCCTAGGAGGTAAAATATGAAAATCTTTGAATCAATAAAAAATAGATGGGAAAAATTCTTGGAAAATTTAGCAAAAGAAAATAAAAAATCCTTTGGAAATGAAAAATTAGATTGTTGTTCAATGAACAAAAGAGAATATAGATAAAGAAAAAAATGACCATGGCGGAGACTGTGTAAAATTTTGTGTATAGAAACCTCCTGATTAGGGTAAGTGAAAACTAATCAGGAGGAATTTTTATGCCAAGAAAAAGACCAGAGACAAAAAGAAGCAAAATAGCAAAAATGTTAATTTAAGAATATCAGCCTAAAAGTTCACAAGATATTCAAGAAGCACTAAAAGATCTTTTAGGCGATACAGTGGAATAGCTTTTAAAAGCAGAATTAGATGAGCATTTAGACTATGAATATGGAGAAAAACCACTATCCTTAAATTCAAGAAATGGTACTAGTAAAAAAACATTTAGATCATCATATGGAAATATAGATTTAAACATACCAAGAGTATCCAATGTGTGTAAGCTCTTGGAAAAACAACTGGACAGAATTATCGACATATTTTAAATATCCAGAAGGAATAAGAAAACTAAAATATACAAAAAATGCCATGGAAAACTTCAATAGGCGGCTAAGAAAAGTGACCAAAAATAAAACCATATTTCCAAATGACTATGCTCTACAAAAAAGCTTGTATCTAGCCATGGTAGATGCTTCAAGCAAATGGACAAGCAGAATACGAGGCTGGGATCAAATCTTATCCCAATTATCAATATATTTTGAAGGGAGGTTTTAATCAAGCTAAAAATTTAGTATGAAATCGGCTGTAAATTTTCATGAAAATTTGTCAGTTTATTAAAGTTGTGTACAATTTAAAAAAAAGCTCCATCCTATAAGAATGGACAAACAATGATGCATAAAAAATGTATCAACCCTTACCCTTTTATCAGGATTTAGGTTGATACACAAAATTATTTGCAGACCCGCAAAAAGGCTATGAGCATTAAACTCATAGCCTTTCTGCTTGCCATCTAAAGACTCTCTAAATCAGTTTTCTAAAATCCCTAATTCAATGAGCTTTTTTGGTGCCTTTTTTATGTAAGTCATAGGGTAGCGAAATTTCTTGTCCTTACATTATTAATATATCCCAAATAATCTCTTATTAGTAAAATTACAGTTAAAGTTTTTTAAAATATATGTAAAAACCACTTTCCCCATATTATTTGGAAAAGTGGTTTTTCTTTAGTCTAATTCTAAGGCTCCAGTGTAAAGTTGGTAGTAGGTTCCGTGTTTTTCCATAAGTTCTTGGTGGTTACCACGTTCTATTATCCTACCATCATCCATTACCATTATAACATCAGCATTTTGGATTGTTGAAAGTCTATGAGCTATAACTATAGAAGTTGATCCTTCCATAAGCTTATCCATTGCTTTTGTAACTTTGATTTCTGTTGAAGTATCTATAGAGCTTGTCGCCTCATCAAGAATTAACATAGGTGGGTTGGCAATAGCCGCTCTTGATATTGATATAAGCTGGTTTTGTCCATCAGATAGTGATGATCCATCTCCATGGATTTCTGTTTGATATCCTTCTGGAAGTCTTTTAATAAATGAATCAGCTCCAGCAAGTTTTGCTGCATCGTGAATTTGATCATCTGATGCGTAAAGATTACCATATTTAATATTTTCTTCTACTGATTCAGTGAACAAGTTAACATCTTGAAGTACCATGCCAAAGGCCTTTCTTAAGTGGTCTTTTTTGATATCCCTTGTGTCAATGCCATCAACTTTGATAGATCCACTATCAATTTCATAAAACCTAGTTATGACGTTGGTAACAGTTGTCTTACCTGCTCCGGTAGCTCCAACAAGGGCGATTTTTTCACCTGGATTTGCATAAAATGTCACATCTTTTAGGATTTTATCTGAGTCATCATAAGAAAAGTCAACGTGTTCAAAGTCTATGCGACCTTCTAGCTCTTTATAAACTTCCTTGCCATTTTCATCAGTCCATTTCCATGAATAGCATCTTTCACCAAGCTTACAAGGCATTGGGTTTCCATTTTCATCGATTTTTACATAGGCAAGCTCTATATAACCACTATCTTTTTCAATTGGCATATCAATAATTTCAAAGATACGGCTAGCTCCTGCCATAGCAGAAAATACAGCATTTGCTTGTTGGGAAATATTCGCTATAGGGGCTTGTAATTGTCTAGCATTGGTTAAAAATGTTGCAAGTATTCCAACAGTTAAATTGCCATTTATTGTTAAAAACACACCAGCAACTGCTAGGATTGCATACATAATATTGATTGCATTTACTAAAAATGGCATCATACGTCCTGCATTTACCATAGCTTCTGCCATAGTTGAACGTAGGTCTTCACTTTTTGCATCAAATTCTTTTATGGTATCTTCTTCTTTGTTAAATACTTTTATGACTTTTTGTCCTGAAAGCATCTCTTCGTCAAAGCCATTTAGTACCGATACATTTTTTTGAGCTTGTTTGAAAAGTTTACCAGTTCTCATTACAATATTTTTTAATATCATAATCATAACAACAAGTCCAAGAACCATGATTATTGTCAGTTTCCATGATAGAGAAATCATTACTATAAAGGTACCGACAAGCATCAATAGTGACCTAACAAGTGTAGGTAGAGTTGATGATAATGATTGAGAAAGTATGTCTGTATCATTGGTGAATCTAGACATAATCTCGCCGTGTTGGTTTGTATCAAAAAAGTTTATAGGCATTTTTTGGATTTTGCTAAATAGGTCATTTCTAATATTCCTAATTGACCTTTCCCCTATCCTGATCATAAGCCTTGTATAGATGAAAGTTGTCACGACTGAGATTAGATATACTAGTCCCATCTTAATTATAGCTGTTTTTAGTCCTGCAATATCTGATTTTAATATGTGATTATCTATTATAGGTTGTAACATAGAAATCCCCCAAACTTGGGTAGCTGCAGATAATATCACACATATACTAACCACTACTAATTGCCATTTGTGGTCAAAAAGGCAGGAAAATAATTCTTTCAAGGCCTTGGTGTCTAAATCTCTACTTTCTTTTTTATCTGAAATTTTGATTTCTTCGGTTTTGACACCGTCTTTTTTATCTGTCATCTTCCCCTCCTTTATTTTGTATGTCATAGCTTGTCCTATACATTTCGTTTCTTTGGTAAAGTTCTTCACCTGTGCCAATATCAGAAATTTTCCCATCGTCTAAGATGACAATCCTATCAGCATTTTCAAATGAAGATAATCTCTGTGAAATAATAATCTGGGTCATATTCTCGTCAAGTTTCGCAAAACCGTCTAAAAGCTTAGCTTCTGTTTTTGTATCTACAGCAGATGTAGAGTTATCTAGGATTAAGATTTTTGGTTTTTTGAGTAAGGACCTAGCTATGGTAAGTCTTTGTTTTTGACCACCTGATACTCCAGATCCACCCTGGCCAAGTTCTGAGTCATACCCATCTGCCCTTTCACTAACAAATTCATCAGCTTGGGCAATTTTAGCCATGGCTATTACTTCATCGTAAGAGGCATCAGAATCTCCCCATCTGAGGTTTTCGATAATTTTTCCCGAGAAAAGTGTATTTTTCTGTAATACTATAGAAACCCCATCTCTTAAGGTTTTTAAGTCATAGTCTTTTATGTCATGACCACCTACTTTTAAGCTGCCTTCAGTAATATCATAAAGCCTTGGAATTAGTTGTACTAAAGTAGATTTTGATGAACCAGTAGATCCAAGTATACCGATTCTTTCTCCTGATTTGATATGAAGGTTAATATCTTTTAGTTGGTAATTATCAGAATCTTGATCGTATTTAAAACTAACATTGTCAAAATCAACTGAACCATCAGCAAGATCAAGTCCTTCGATTTTATCAAAATTATCCATTGAAATCTCTCTTGTAAGCACTTCTTTAACTCTCGTTACAGATGGTGAAGATGCCATTAGCATAGTTATAACCATGGATAATCCTATTAAACTACCCAGAAGCATCATGGCATACATATTAAAGCTTACTAAATCTCCAACTCCCATGCGACCTTCTATTATTTCTATGCCTCCAAACCAAGCTATAGCAACAAAGGTTGCATATAATATTGTATTTGCTATGGGCATTACAAAACTTATAGTACCTTGCGATGAGTCTGCAAGTTTGAACATATCGTCATTAGAAGCTGCAAATTTATCCATCTCATATCTTTTTCTAACAAAGGCTTTTACAACTCTCATATTATTTAAGTTTTCTTCTATAATAAGGTTTAACTTATCATATTGTTTACGTGTTTGTTTGAATTTTGGTATAGCTTTTGATGTGATAAAAAGTAAAATCAAAACTAAAATTGGCATCAATATCAAAAATATAAAAGATAATTTTGCACTTGTTCTAAAGGCCAAGAAAAACGCTACAATCGCCATGACAAGTGGTTTTATTATAAATCTAGTTGTAAAAAATGTAGCTTGAGCTAGGGCCTGCATATCACTAGTCAATCTTGTAAGTAGAGAAGCAACCCCAAAATATTCAAAATCCTCAAAGGAAAATTCTTGAATCTTGCTAAACTCTTTTCTCCTCACCTCGTCAGTAAGCCCTGTTGCTGCAATACCAGCATTTTTGGAAGCTGACATACCTGTGTACATTGATAAAAGTGATAATACAATTATTATAGCCCCGTATTTAAGTGCTTGACTGCTATCTTTTTGGTATATTACCTCGTTTAAAATAATTCCCATAATCGCAGGTATTAATAATTCAAAAACACTCTCTAGAATAGTCATAAGCATGGAAATGCTTCTATTTTTCTTATACTGATTTAGGTATTGCTTTAAGTATGAAAAGGCATGGTTAAATTCTTTTAAGCTATTCATATATCCTCCTTCTTAATAATATTTTCCAAAACGTCAATAATATCATTGAGATCATCTTTTATAGAATTTATTTTTTCTTCTCCCAATTGATCATAAATTCCTTTGTTAGACGACTTTAATGAATCGGTTATTTTCTTTACTTCTTTTGCGCCTTTTTCTGTAAGTAGTAGGGTTTTGACCCTCTTATCTTTTTGAGATGCTTGCATATAAATAAAGTCATTTTCTTTTAAATTCAGTATTATAGAGTTTATTGTTTGTTTGGGCATTTGGAGTTTGTTTACCAAGTCTTTTTGGGTAAGATTATCAATTTTATCTATATGAAATAAGATGATAGACTCCAAATTATTTAAGCCAAAACTCTCGACTCTCTGCTTATTTAATCCATTTAGTTTTCTTAACATTGAAAAAATAATAAAAACTTCACATGACTTATCGTCCAATTTCAGACCTCCTTTTAGACATAGATATAATATAGTCTATAAATGGACTTTGTCAAGTTTAAAAATTGCATTTTAGTCGTATAATATTTAAGCTAAAGGAGTAATAATGAGACAATATTTAGAAAAACAAAATGTTGATAAAAATTTAATAGATCAACTTGAAATATACAGGAAAGAAAATGGACTTTTTGACGACCCTAGAGTTGTTGAGCCAGAATTCAAATACTATGGCAAGGAAGTATTGGAACAAGCCATATCTGCCATTCTTGCAGGAAAAAACTTGCTTTTAACAGGCCCTAAGGCTACAGGCAAAAACGTACTTTCATCAAATCTTTCCTACCTATTTGCTAGACCATCATGGAATGTTTCCTTCCATGTGAATACTGATTATAATTCCCTTATAGGCGCCGATACCTTTAAAGATGGAGAAGTTGTCTTTAGAAAAGGACCTATATACGAGGCTGCCGTGAGAGGTGGATTTGCAGTACTTGATGAGATTAACATGGCCAAAAACGAAGCAATTTCAGTGCTTCACGCAAGCCTTGACCACAGAAGAATCATAGATATAGCTGGCTATGAGAAAATAAATCTTGATCCAAACACAAGATTTATAGCAACTATGAACTACGGATATGTCGGAACTCGTGAGGTAAACGAAGCCTTGGCTTCTAGATTTATGATTATAAATATGCCAAATATCACTAGAGAAAACTTAGACCAGCTTTTGGCTGATACTTTTCCAAGTCTTAAGGAAAAATACCGCAAGGCTTTTATAGACATGTTCATTTCCCTACAATTCAAATCAGAAAACAATGAAATTTCTACTAAATCAGTCGACCTAAGGGGACTTATATCTGCTATCGACACTATGAAGGTTGGACTAAATCCCTATAATGCTATTCTAATGGGTATCGCTAACAAGTCCTTTGATGAATTTGAACGAGAGATTGTAATTGATACCATTAAAAGCAAAATCCCGCAGCATATAGAAGAGAGCATATTCGATGACTGAATCGCTGGATAAGATCCGCGAATATAATATTATTTGGGATTTTAGTGAAAACTATCAATTCACCCCCAAAAAAACTTACCCCATGGATGAAGTTTTCAAAAATATTATAGCGGGTTTTACAATAAAAACTTTTGATACAAAAATGCTCGATTCATTCTTTGCTTATCTTTATGAAAATAATCCATTTTATGAGGACTTCAAATTTATGACAAATCTTTTGATAGAAGATATTTGTGTCAAAGAACTTAGTAAAGATAATCTTGTCATAGAAGATTTGCAAAAAAAATTCGCCAAAAAATCATACTATAAATACAGCCACCACAACCCAGACAATCTAAAAGAGCAAGTTGAAAAAGCTTACTACGGACAAGTCCTTGGTAAACCTATCATAGAAGGTGCTATTTTCAGAAACATTTACAAGGCTGTTTTCGCCATATATACCACTGATACCAGCACATTGATTGACAAGCTAAATAAAGTCTTCAAAACTTACTTTAGATTTGATAGAACTAAAGAAGACGACGAGATTTTTGACGAAATGGTTAAGGAAAAAAAGGCCAAGGAATTCAAAAATAGCGAAGATAAACCATCAGAATATTCCGATGAAAATATTGACCAACAATTTGCCATTGGTTCAGCTGAATTTACCGGCAATATCTACTATGCTGACAAGAAAGAAGACCTAAACAAGAACCTACTCTTCTTAAACTCCAGCCAAGATGACTACCACTCCTCAGATGAATTTATAGAGGATTTTTTTGGCAAGTCCATACTTTCTAAAAACATAGTAGAAAATATAGAAAAAGAAGTTGCCACAGGAATCCACCAAAATAAGAAACTATATTTTACAAAGGGTGTATATCCAAACAAGGCCAATGCCAAATTTTACAAGAAAAAACGCAAGGAACAATCTGATAGAAATAAAAATTATATAGAAAAAAACCATGCCATAAACCACAGAAATATCAACCAATTAAGCCTTGCCATCAAAAATTCTCTAGCAAGCTATGAAGATTATGATGATAGGGTCAAAAACTACGGGGCCATAGATTCTACCAAGGTATGGCGCGCACCAATAATCCACGATTACAATGTCTTTAACAACATTGAAAATGACGATGTCAAAAAATTTAAGGTAGACCTAATCCTAGATTCTTCAGCAAGCCAGATCAACAGGCAACACATAGTGGCAAACCAAGCCTATATAATTGCAAAATCTATGGACTTAGTCGATATACCTATAAGAATCACAGGTTTTTCTACTTTACGTGAACATACAGTTTTCACTGTATATAGAGATTACACAGAAAAAAATAAAAACGAAGAGATCTATAATTTCTTTGCAGCAGGATCAAATAGAGATGGTCTTGCCTTTAAGACCCTCCACAAGATTATAGACACCAAAGATGATAGTAAACACATAATAATAGTCCTATCCGATGGCAAACCAAATGACGAGAGAGCCAATATAAACACAGCCAGACTAAAAGATAAGGACCAGTACACCGGCAAAATAGCAATCGATGATACAGCCTTTGAGATAAGAAACCTTAGAAACGACAATGTATCAGTCCTTGGAGTATTTACAGGAGAAGATGAAGACGTTGAAAACGCAAAGCTAATTTACAACAAAGACTTTGTAAGAATAACAAATTTGGAAAACTTTTCAAAGATAGTTTCAATATTTATGAAACATCAAATACTAATGTAAAAGGGGCTGTTGCAAATTGATAGATATCTAACGTTCCATCATTGGAGTGCACTCCCAGAAAGTTTGAGGTTTAGCCCGCCGGCTCAGGGAGGCCAAACTTTCTGGGAGGGTGCTCGAATGATATAGGAACGATTTATCTATTTTGCAACAGTCCCTTTCTTATCGTCTTTTCCTAGATTCGTATTTTCTAGTATTTTCTATTTGTTTTCTTTTTTGTCTTGGAAGTTCTATATGCTCGCTCTTATTTGTATTTATGTGCTTTTGAGCTTTTCTCTTCCTAAAATGCTTGTGGTAAATGGTGTTAATTAGTTCCATTACTTCTGGAATTCTTACTAATAATATCAAAAATCCATAAACAAGGGCCGCTAAAAGTATTGCTATAAATACCGCCAATATATGTGGCAGATTATCTGCTGTTATAGCATAGATTTTTCCTGCAACAAGTGCCATTATCCCTGTTATTATAAGGATCTTCAATATGGATAACAGAGTGTTTTTAAATTTAAAACTACCAAAATTGTCTCTAAATTTGTATATCATAAGACTTGATCCTATGATAGTAGATATTACTGTGGCATAGGCTATACCGTTTAGGCCATAGAATTTGATGAGTATGGCATTTAGTATTACATTTATTAGTTGTTGGACAACAACTATTATTACTGGTGTTTTGGAATCTCCTACTGCATAAAATCCTCGATCTACTACATCTGTTATAGATTGGAAGATTATAAATGGTGCATAGGATACCATCATACTTGCAACAGCTATAGTGTCTTCGCTTGTGAAGGCATTTCTTTGGTAGACTAATTCAATTACAGGTTTTGACAAAACCATCAGACCAATTGTAGCTGGTATTACCAAAAGCATGGTTGTTACTACAGAGGAACTGATTGAACTTTTCATTTCTTCGATTTTACCACTTTGACCAAACTCAGCGATTTTTGGGAAAAGTGCTGTGGTAACTGAAACTGTGATAACTCCTGTTATTAGTGTTAGCATTGTTTTTGCATAAAATAATACTGATATACTCTCTTCTCCAAAAAATGCAGAAGCCATTGAGTTATCTACTATTATAGAAATCTCTCCAGCGGCTGATGATATAATAACTGGTAGGGCGATTAGCATCAGCTGTTTTACATATTTATTTGAAAAATCAATTATCTTATTGTGCCTATATCCAGCTTTCTTAGTGGCCCTAGGAAATAAGATGTATTGTAAAACATTACCCAAAAGAGCGCCTATGATTAGAAAGTATGGATTCCCAGTCTTTCCAGTTAGAACTGTAAATAATATTATGATAATATTCATAATAATGCCAGTTATGGCCGGATTGAAGAAATCTCCCTTGATGTTCAGATATCCCCTAAATACAGCAGAATATAGGTAGGCAAAAACTGCAAACATCATTATTCTAGTATAGTTTGTAGCTAAGTCTAACAATTCGCCTTCAAGAGATGGGGATAAAATTTTGGAAAATGGTCTAGCAAAGATGAAGCCTATTACTAGAGCTATGGCCCCAAAGACCATCAAAATATTAAAAATATTTGAAGTAAATTTCTCTGCTTCTTTGATTCCTTCTTCATTTTTGGCCCTATTATATATGGGAATGAAGCCTGAAATAATACCAACTGCTACAAAGTTTGCTACAACTACTGGCAAAGTATTTGCAGTTGTATATATTGATTTTATGCTACCCGCCCCTATATAGGATGCCATTACTGCTTCTCTTATAAAACCAAAAATTTTGGAAATTATAGTTATAAGCATAAGCATGAATGTAGTTTGACCCATAATTACCTCACTTATAAGTATCGTCTTAATATTATATCTATATTCATTTTCATTTACAAGTTATAAATAAATGACATTTTCCAAAGGAATATCAAATTTTGCCATATCATCCTTATTATGGGAAACCAAGATAATAGTTTTGTCATAAAATTTCTCCTTGATAAGATCTATGGCAATATTCTTATTCTCGTCATCAATACCAGCAAAGGGCTCATCCATTATCAAAATATCACCATCAAAGATTAGTGCCCTTGCGATGGCAACTCGTCTTCTCATGCCTCCCGAAAATTTGGATATTGGAGTTTTTAGATCTTCTATATTTAAAGCTGATAAAGTATCCTTAATCAAGCTAGGGTTGTCGTTAATAATCTTTAAATTATCAACAGCAGAAATCTCATCAATCAGCCTATCTTCTTGAAATATGACTGAGACTTTAGAAAAGCCCTTATAAATATTGCCGGAATCTGCCTTCTCTAAGCCCAAGATTAGATTGATCAATGTAGTTTTACCTATGCCAGACCTGCCAAACATGGCAAAAGACTCTCCATTTTTTATTTCAAAAGACAAATCATCTATGACCTTGTGATCAAAGGACTTCGTCACATTTTTAAATCTAATCATCATCTTCCTCCAAAATCTTCCTAAGGGTGTATTCAAATATAAAGGATAAAATTAGTATGGTCAAAGTCCACGCAAGAAGTGATGGCATATCCAGGTATATTTTTGTGTTATAAAGATTTTTACCTATTGAGTTATCAGGAAGTCCTATTACTTCTCCTGCAATACCTGCCTTTAGCACAAGGCCCGATACAGAAATAATACTTGATTTTATAAAAGCCCTGGCCTTAATAAGATATATATATTTTAACTTATCTAATTTATTAACTTCATATATACTAGCCATTTGTAAAAGTTTTCTATCAATTGATTTTAGACCTACATAGGTATTTGTGTATATAATCGGCATAGCCATGATAAAGGAAACAAGGATAGAAAGATTCTTAGTCTTTATCCAAAAAAGAAAGAATATGACAAGGCTTGCCAATGGTATTGATCTAAATATCACTATGATTGGATTTATAAATTCGTAAAACAAATCATATTTGTAAGAAAAATACGCTAGTACTAGACCTAGGCCAATAGAAAAAACAAAACCTATGAAAATTTTGCCAAAGGATGATAATATCGTGATATAAAATTCTTTGGTCACAATAAGTTCAAAAAATCTTTGTAATACAAGAAAAGGAGATGGCAATAGTATCTCCTCTCCTATCAAACTTGCCATTATTTGCCAAATTACTAACCAAACAAGGGCAATTATTATTTTTCTTTTCTTATTTTGTAAAGTAGAAATCATCTTCTGGTATAGATCCGCCTATTAACTGTGGATTAGTATTGTTCAAATCTTCTAGGTGTTTTGCCATCATTTCTTTTAGCCTATCACCATCTATATATTCCAAAGCAAGATTTGGAATTGCTTTTTTTGCAACAGGAGCTGGCATTATATCGTATTTTTCAAGCAAGGCTGCAGTTTCTTCTGGATTAGCCTTTGCCTTTTCGATAGAATCTTTAAATGTCTCTAGAAGTTTTTCTACATCTATCGTATCTAAATATTCACTTCTTCCTACTAGAACTGAAGAAATTAGTGGATATCCTGCTGCTTTTTCATAAAGCTCGTTTAGGTCGATGGCAACTTTGGCATCTTCTGCTTTTATTAAAACGCTTGATACCATTGGTTCAGGAAGAATTGCAACTTTGGCTTCACCTGCTATTAGCTTTTGAGCTGCTTCATTAGCTTGAGCAAGGTAGTTGATATTTAGATTATCAGAACTATAGCCATTGGCCTCCAAGATTTTATTTATTGCAATCTCTGGAGTTGCTCCCTTGCCTGATGCTAGAATTTCTTCTCCATAATTTGCTAAATCTTCTATAGAGTTTATTTCTACATCTCCCTTTGTAACTACATACAATACTCCTAAGGAATTTGTAGCAAGGACTTTTACTTTGCCCTCTGTCTTGTTATACAAAGTAGCAGCTAGGTTTGCTGGTATGATGGCAAGGTCAGCTTCACCAGAAACGAGTTTTGGTACAAGGGCATCTGGAGCTCCATCCACGCTTTCATTTATGGTAAAGTTTGATTCACCATTTTTTGATTCTTCTACCATATTTATGGCACCAACACTAGTTGGTCCAGCTAGCATAGAAAGATTTACATCGTAATGTTTAGCATCTTCTTGATTATCATCTTCTACTTTTTCTTCTTTTACTTCGTTTGAATCTTCAGATTTTGAAGAAGTATCTTCTTTTTGTTCTATTTCGGTATTTTCATTATTCGTTTGGCTCTGGTTGCCACATCCTACTAGGGCCAATGCTAGTAGGAGGACTAGTGACTTATTCTTTATTTTCATTAATTATTCCTTATCTTCGCTTACTTTTAATTTCTCATCATCTGGTCTGTCTTCCGCTGGGATTTTGTCGTTATCTGCTGGAGATCTGTAGATAGATTCCTTGGCAAAGGCACGAACAGCCTTGCCTGTCTTGGTATCAGCAACTACAGTACCAGGTCCTCCAACACATCCTCCAAAGCACGCCATTCCTTCTATTAGTTTGCCATCCATCTTGCCTAATTTTGCTAGTTGAGCAAGTTTAACACAGTTAGACAAGCCATCTGCACCTTCTACAGCTATATCGATGCCTGGTCTGATTTCTTTGGCACGTTTTACTACAGCTTCTGCTACTCCACCTTTTACAGCGTAGTTTCGGCCAGTTTCTGACGCATCCATCATTTCTTCTTCTACTTGTATTTCTGATGGTTCAACTCCCTTAGCTAGGAACATTCCTAAAAGCTCTTCAAAGGTTATTACAAAGTCAATAACTTCGGCTACTTCTTCTTCCAAGGCTTCTAGCTTTTTGGATATACATGGTCCAACAAATACAACCTTACAATCTGGGTCACGTTTTTTCATTTGTAAACCTGTGTATATCATAGGTGTTGAAGATTCAGAAATATAATCATTTATTTCTGGGAATTGATTTCTAACCATCATCTTCCATGAGAAGCAACAGCTTGTACCCATAAATGGAAATTCTCCTGTTGGTACTTTTTCAAGATATTCGTGAGCCTCGTTCATAGTTGTTAGGTCAGCGCCGAGGCCTACTTCTATTACATCAGTGAATCCAAGCGCTTTGATAGCTTCTCTAATCTGTTTTGGGCTAACATTTGGGCCAAATTGGCCTACAAATGATGGTGCAAGTATAGCATATACTTTTTTGTCTGCTTGGATGGCTTTGATAAGTTGGTAGATTTCTGACTTATCAGATATAGCACCAAATGGACAAGTGGATATACATCTACCACAAGCAACACACTTATCTGAATCTATTTGTGCTCTGCCAAGCTCATCAGAATGTATAGCCTTAACCCCACAGCTTTCAGCACATGGGCGTTTTTGGTGGTTGATGGCATTGTATGGGCAGGCATCAACACATTTACCACATTTGATACACTTATCTTGGTCTATGATTGAACCTTCTGATGTATATGTTATAGCGTTTTTTGGACAAACATTAACACAAGGATGGCCAATACATGCCTTACATTGGTCTGTAACAGTAACCTTATTTTCTGGACAAGCTTCACAAGCTATCTTTATTACACTTACCAATGGTGGATGGTAGATTCTCTCTTTTACATCCATTTGATCCAGGCCTTCTGTAATAGCATCAGTCTTATCAGCAGTCCTTGCATCTAGGCCAATACCCATACGAAGTCTCTCACCCATTACAGCTCTTTCACGGAAAATATTTTCTCTATATGTGGCAGATTCACCAGGTAATATGTCGTAAACTTCAAGTCCTATGTCTGTAATTGGCCTATTTTCATATGCAATCTTTGCTATATGCTCAAAGGCCATTCTTCTTATATGTAATATATCTATGTAAGATTCCTTCATCTATTATCTCCACGTTTTCTTGGATGGAACTGATCAAAAATGTATTCCATCAATACTTCAGGCTTAGCATTTTTGAAATATTTGTCATCAATCTTTGCAAATGGTGCTGATTTTTCTGGTTTATCAGCTTCATTCATAATATTTTCGTAAACTACTTCAAGTTCTGGTAATGGACCTAAGTTTTCTATATCATAGGCAACTTCTAAGTCTTTTTTGATTAGATTTGCATAATCATATAGGAACTCGTTTCCGGCAGCTGTGCACCTTGCACATGAACAAATTGTAACTTTCATATTTGTCTCCTATCTCTCAATCTCTATATAAATTGTAACAGATAAATAGCTTACAGGCAATGATAAAAATTTATCATCGTCTATAAGCTATATTTCCCTATCAAGTTCTAGGGGTATCTCTATAATAAACTTACTTCCTTCGTTAATCTTGGATTCCACTTTGATGTCATAAGATAAATATGAACAAATATGTTTTACTATAGATAAGCCAAGTCCGGTTGATTTTTGATTTCTTTTCCTAGACTTATCCACCACATAAAACCTCTCAAAAACTCTCTTTTGATCAGCTTGGCTCATGCCTATACCAGTATCCTTAATTATCAGAAAATAAGAATTATCTCCTAGGTCGTAATCCACTGTGATACTACCAGATACCTTATTGTACTTTATGGCATTATCAAAAAGATTTGAAACTAAATCATAAAACAAAGATTTAGAAGTATAAATTTTATATGGTTTGACCTTATTTGTCACAGTCAAATCTTTACCACAAGCTATACGGTCATATTTTTCTACTGTTTCCGATACAACATCATAAATATCAACTTCCTCAAAAGATCTCTCAAAGTTTTGCTCATCAAGCCTTGAAATCTTAAGAATATCATCAATTATTTCAAGTAGTCTGTTGCCTTCTTTGTAGATAATTTGACTAAATTTTTTGATGTCATTTTCTTTTGCTATACCAGTCGCAATTAACTCTGCATAGCCATTTATAGACGTTAGAGGGCTTTTTAGCTCATGAGTTACATTAGCTGAAAATTCCCTTCTCATCTGTTCAGCTCTTTTTTCCTCAGTATTGTCTATTATTATCATTGCGAAGGCTTTTTTGGAATAAGTTGAAAGTGGGTCTATAAATATACGCAAATTGTAGCCATTTAAGTTTATATCCACATCTTTACTGCGTTTTAATATTGAAGCTTCCCTAAGAGCCAGACTATACTCCCTGTCGTCTATTAGATTTGTAATCCTTACAGTATTATCTACCCCTAGGTAGGTTTTTGCAGAATCGTTAATTAGCTCGACATTGCCCAAGCCATCAAATAATATAAAACCTTCCTTCATATTTGAAGTAATAGATGTAAACTCCTTAAGCTTTGATGAAAGAATGTAGTTCTCATCTTCTAGTCTATCAATTCTATCATTATAAGCAAGTAATATATTAGAAAACTCTTCATAATCCTTACTTTTTAATAGATGGTCTACATATTTTATCTTAAGTCTAGATGTATAAGAATCAATGTTCTTAGCCTCTTTTTTATTAATATATAAATAAGTTATTAGACCTAAAAATAAGTGACCAACAAGTAAGGGAAATGACAAATAATAACTAATATTATTTCTGGTACTTAAGGCAAGAAGCTTATCAGTATTTGACACAAAACTTAACCTATAGCCCAAGAGTCCATCATAAACCTTTATGGTCTTTGTGGGAGTCTTAGCAAGTTTGGCCTTGGATTTAATCCTACCAGCATTTAATTTGCTAGGATTGTAGTAAATTTCATTATTGCTATCTACAAACACTACAGATGTCTGAGGGTGTGTATTATTAAATTGTTCTAATGTATCTAAAAAGTCAGCTTCATTTTCCTTAAGTAAAAGAAAGCTCAAAGCATTTTCGTAAAAATTACTTTGAGCATCCTTCTTGTTTTTTATGGAAAAAAAATTGCTGATTAAAAAGCTAGCCAGTATAAGGACTAAGGCTAGACTTTTCAACTTTTTTAATGCAAGATTTTTCATATGTCTCCAAATTTGTATCCTAGATTTCGAACTGTTTTTATATGCTTACCCCCTTCTAGGAGCTTGTTTCTAAGAGAAGCTATATGTACATCCACTGTACGAGTTTCCCCCTCATAATCGTAACCCCAAATCTTTAATAAGAAGTCTTCACGAGTAATGACATTGCCCATATTATTCATAAATAATAATAGCATTTCAAACTCTTTGAAGGTCAAATCTATAGGTTTGCCATCAACTTTTACAGTTCTTTTTCTAGTGTTGACTGTAATATTATCGTAGTTTACATGATCATTATCTTTTTTGCTAGATCTTCTCAAAATTGCCTTGACCCTTGAAATGAGCTCAAGGATGGAAAAAGGTTTTGTAATATAATCATCGGCTCCCGACTCAAGACCCAATACCTTGTCGAATTCATCCGTTCTTGCTGTAAGAAGGATTATAGGTATATCAGAGAATTCTCGGATTTCTTCAAGAATTTCTATACCATCTTTGCCTGGTAGCATGATGTCTAGGATTAAAAGCTCTCCACCTTCTTTTTTAATTAGCTCTACAATATCTAAACCGTCTTCAAAAGTCTTTATTTGATAGCCTTTTTCTGATAGAGCATAATCAACGAGATTTCTTATAGACTTGTCATCTTCAACTACATAAATCATCCTACAACCTCGTTGCTAGATCGCCTACTCTTGCTAATCTATCTCCAAGTCGTTCAAAGTACTTATATAATAACACTTTTTCGGATAATTCCATAGGTCCAATTGCATTTTTCTTGTTTTGATCAGCTATATAAGAAATTGCCTCTTCAAATAAGGCGTTGTTTACCTCATCATCTTCAATAGTTTTTAAGCCAAGGTCATTGTCGTTGTTTACAAAACTTTCGATACTATTTTTAGCCATTTGTCTTTCATTTACAATAAATCTTTTTACAAAATCATTTTCTTCATCTGTTAGGCTATATTCTAATAAAATCATAGCGGCTTGGGCTAGGTGGCTGGAAATCCTTTTATAGGTACTTGCAAGTTTTATACTCATTTGCAAAAATCTAAGGTCTCTGGCTACTGGCTGTTGCAAAGCCAGTAGCTCAAAGCAAAATCTTTCTATATCAGCTGCATTTCTTCTGATATCATCGTTTAATTCAACGACTTCTTCAAGATTTTTTTTATTTTGGTTTTCTAAGTATAAATCAATTTTATCGTAGCAAAGGATAACCAGCTCCATTAGCTCATTTGCCATTAATCTAACAGAATCTAGATCTTGTCTATATCTAGTTCTCATACTGATTAACCAAACCTTCCTGTGATGTAATCCTCTGTTCTCTTATCTCTTGGATCTTCGAAGATAGTTTTTGTTTCATCCATTTCTATAACTTCTCCTGTTAGGAAGAATGCTGTTTGATCTGAGATACGAGCAGCTTGCTGCATGTTGTGTGTTACTATTACTATTGTATACTTCTCTTTTTAAACTTCCATCAAATCTTCAATTGCCGCTGTAGAAATTGGGTCAAGTGCACTTGTCGGTTCGTCCATTAGGATGATTTCTGGTTTTACAGAAAGGGTTCTTGCTATACAGATTCTTTGTTGCTGACCACCAGAAAAAGAAAGAGCATTTTGGTCTAGCTTATCTTTTACTTCATCCCAAATAGAAGCTTGTTTTAGCGAAGTTTCTACTATTTCATCAAGGGTATCCTTATCTTTTATGCCCCCAATTTTTGGTCCATAGGTTAGATTGTCGTAAACTGATTTTGAAAATGGGTTTGGACTTTGGAATACCATTCCTACCTTACGACGTAATTCTACCACATTGATATCTGATTGATATATATCTTGGTTATTAATTTTTATAAGACCTTCTATTTTACAAGAATCAACTAGGTCATTCATTCTGTTGAAGCATTTTAAGGTTGTTGATTTACCACATCCTGATGGTCCTATAAATGCTGTAACTTGACCTTTTTTGATATCCATATTGACACCCTTTAGGGCTTGGAAATCTCCATAATATAAGTCTAGATCTTTTACTAAAATAGCAGTTTCTAAATCAGAATACTTATTTTTACGATCTAGTGTATGCACTGGTTTAGAATCATCTCTATCATCATATCCTAGTCCATAGCCTTCATTGCTTTCAGAAGAGTTTGTTCCTTGTTCAACATCTTCTGATTTATCTTTACTATTGTTTGCTTCTTGGCCTTGTTCTTTGATATTTGATTTAGAAGAAGATTCGAATGTTTGTTTATCCATTTAATTCTCCTATTATTTAACTAATTCTTTTGTAATTCTACCTGATATCCAGTTGATTACAATTACGAAAATTAGCAGTAATACTGCTGTTGCGTAAGCTTCCTTAACGTGGAAACCTTCTGAAGAAAGCATATACATGTGTATAGCTAGGGTTCTACCTGAGTTTTTGAGGCTGGTTGGTACAGAAGGTTGGGTTCCCATCGTGTAAATCAGTGCTGCTGATTCACCTACAATCCTACCTGTTGCAAGAAATATACCCCCCAAGATACCATCCATAGCCTCTGGTATAACTACTTTAAATATTGTTTGGATTTTTGTAGCTCCTAGGGCAAGGGATGCGTGAGCTTGTAGTGGGTTTACTGTATTTATCGCTTCTTCTGTAGTTCTAATAATCGTAGGTAAGATCATAATTGCAATTGTTAAGCAACCTGCAATCAATGAATATCCCATACCAAGTCCCATGTTTACTCCACTTACAAAGAATAAGTAACCGAAAAGACCATAAACAATTGATGGGATTGATGATAAGATTTCTGTCGAAAATCTTACTGCTTTTATAAAATGCTTGTTTTTTGCATAGTTTGATAGGTATACTGCTGTAAATATACCCATTGGTAGTGTTATTAATAATGTTAAAATTATTGTAAATAATGTCGTTACTAATGCTGGCATAATGGAAACATTTTTTGATGTGTATTGCCATTCAAATAATCCAGGTGATATATTTGGAATACCTTGGATTAAAATATAAGCTATGATTATTCCACTAAAAGCATACGCCAAAAAAGTAAATAACATTACAAAAATTTTATATGGTTTTGTCATATTTTACTCCTTAGTTTCATAATTATAGCTTACTTTCGTTCTTATCTCTGATGATATTAAATAAGATATTTATTATTAATATGAAGAAGAATAGCACCATGCCTGTGGCAATTAGTGATTCTCTGTGCATTCCTGATGCGTAACCCATTTCCAAAACTATGTTTGTTGTAAGGGTTCTAGCTCCCTTTAAAATGGAGTCTGGCATTCTCGGTTGGTTACCTATTACTAGATATACAGCCATTGTTTCACCTATAGCACGTCCTATGGCAAGAATTATCGAAGAGAAAATACCACTTTTTGCGTATGGTATCATAACCTGGTGAATAGTTTCTTCTTTTGTTGCTCCGAGTGCAAGGGAACCTGTATAAAAAGATTTTGGTACTTGACGCAGAGAGTTCTCTGATATATTTACCATTGTAGGCAAAATCATAATACTAAGTAGTATGGATGCTGTTAGCATATTGTACTGTGGTGCACGGAATATCTTTCCTATGAGTGGTGCAAGCACAACCATAGCAAAGAAACCATATACTACCGATGGGATAGCTGCCATTAAATTGATTAGTGATTTTAGAAATCCATAACTTTTATCAGCATAATATGCCATATATATAGAAACAGCTAGGCCAAAAGGTAGGGCTATAAGCGTTGACACTAGCGTTACTATAATAGAGCCTACTATCATAGGAAATATTCCAAAGCTAGCAGGCTTTGCTGTTGGGGCCCATTTAGAACCCGTTATAAATGGAACAAGTCCGTATTTACTTACGAATTTTATTCCTGATCTAAAGATAAAGAATATAATCAATAAAATAAGTATTACGGACATTGCTGCTGATATAAGGAATATGATTTCTCCAAATCTTTCCTTAAAATTTTTCATTTATTATTTTAAATCTCCAGTATTTGTAATTTCTCCAGAGAAGATTTGTCTTAGCTGTTCAACTGTTAAATCTTCAACTTTACTTTCAGTATTAACAACTACTGCTATACCATCTGTTGCGATAACTTCTGGTGTAAGTTGTTCTTTTTCTTCATCTTTAAGTTCTCTTGAAGCCATAGCGATGTCTGCTGATTCGTCTATTGTTGCTTCAATACCTGAAGATGATCCTGTAGATTGTAGGTCGATTTGTACATCTGGGTTAAGTTCTTTGTAAGCTTCGATGAATTTTTCCATTAATGGAGTAACTGATGTAGAACCAGCAACTGTGATGCTACCGCTTAAACCTTCAGCTCCTTCATAAGCTTTTGTATCGCTTAGAGGTACATAACCTTCTTCTTTAACAATTTCTTGAGCTTCTGTTGATAGGCAGTAAGCTAAGAAGTCTTTTGAAATATCGTTTAGTTTATCTTCTTTGTAAGCAAGGTTAAATGGTCTAGAAATTTTGTATGAACCATTTACAATGTTTTCTTCTGTTGCTTCAACGCCTTCTACTTTTACAGCTTTAACTGTATCGTTTAGTGAACCAAGAGAAATATAGCCGATAGCATTTGGATCTTGAGCTACTGATGTCATTACTCCGTTTGTAGAGTTTTGAACTACAGCATCAACTGTTGTTTTGTCTTCTTTTGTGCCATCTGCTGCTTCTTCTTCAAGACCAACAAGTTCGATGAAAGCTCCTCTTGTACCTGAACCTTCTTCTCTTGAGATTACTGAGAAGTCATAGTCTGCTTGATTAGCAGTATCTTTTGTAGCTTCTTTAGCTGCAGGTTCTTCTTTAGTTTCTTCTTTAGTTTCTTCTTTAGGTTCTTCTTCAGTTTTTTTAGCTTCTGTATTTTCTTCTGTTGTAGCTGCAGGTTCTTCTTTTTTATTTTCAGCTGCGTTGTTACCACATGCAGATAATACTAATCCTAGGGATAAAGCTGCTGCAATTATTTTTGAATTTTTAAGTGTCATGAAAAATCTCCTTATAGTTTGTATAATTTTGTTTTCTTAAGTAGTGTACAGGAAGATAATTAAGATTAGTTAAAGCCTTTGTAAAATTTATGTAAAATAATCAATTATTGGCTAAATATTGCTTATTCCAAAGTATATTAGTACTTTATCCACATATATTATGTCTTTAACACACTAATTTCATAAGCTTGACATTAGATTATATAAAATTATAATTTATAAATAATGAATAATTAGATAAGAGGCAATAATGACACAAGTAATTTTTCCACAAGGATATAAGTCAAATAAAGACTTATATACCACCCAACTATTGATAAAAGAAATAAAAGACTATTTTCAAATAAACTTAGCAAACAATTTGAACCTAAAAAGAGTCAGTGCGCCACTTTTTGTATCCACAGAATCTGGCCTAAATGACAACCTAAACGGCCACGAAGGACCAGTAATCTTTGATGTGCCAAACGCTGGCAAGGAAGAACTTGAGATAGTTCACTCCTTAGCCAAATGGAAAAGATACGCCCTTAAAAAATATGACTTCAAAGTTCACGAGGGCCTATATACAGATATGAACGCCATTAGGCGTTGCGAAGTTCCAGACAATACCCATTCATTTTATGTAGACCAATGGGATTGGGAGCTTATAATAAATAAGGAAGATCGAAACGAAGTATACTTAAAAGAAATAGTAGAAGTAATATATAGAACCTTAAAATCTCTAGATGAATACTTATCTACACTTATTCCAGATAGGCACAAACTTTTAAAAGATCAAATAACCTTCATTACTACAGAAGAGTTACTACAAAAATATCCTGAAATCGAGGATGCAACCGAAAGAGAAAGGCTTGCGGCCAAAGAATATGGGGCAATATTTTTAATGCAAATAGGTGGCAAGCTATCAAACGGCCAAAAGCACGACAACCGCGCCCCAGACTACGACGATTGGCTACTAAATGGTGACATAATAGTATATAACCCAGTCCTTGATAACCAGATAGAGCTATCATCAATGGGTATAAGAGTAGATCCACACAGGTTAAACGAACAACTTAAGCTTTCAAATAACCTAGAAAGACTAAAATACGAATACCACAGGATGCTAATAGAAGGAAAGCTACCTCTTACCATAGGTGGAGGTATAGGCCAATCTAGACTATGTATGTTCTTCTTACAAAAGGCACACATAGGAGAAGTCCAAGTATCCTACTGGCCAGACCAGCACAGAAAGGCTCTAGAAAACAGAGGCATATACTTACTATAAATATAAAAGAAAGCAGAATATGAGCTAGCCCCAAAATCCGAAATACGGATGGAGGGGTTTTCTTATGTAAAAATTCCAAGAAAAAAACCAGAGCTCATATTCATAGCTCTGGTAAATGAATCAACATCATTGTCGGTAAATTTTATATTTTCTTTCAAATCAGCTTTCTATTCTGCACTTAATAGCTCAACAGTTGATGTTAAAATATCTGAATAAGAATATGAAACTGTTCGTTCTACGTCAAAATCGTTGTTAACTTTTACAGTAAAAACGCTAGGGAATGCATCTACAATGACACCAGTTTTGGTTTTGATGCGTTTTCTGCCCATATCAGCTTTAAGAATTACTTCTTTGCCGATATTGTCTTTGACTTGCCTTCTGATATCATTAACTGACCTTTGCTCCATCTAATCATCCTCTCATTTAATACTAATAATAATTATACTTCATAGATAGCAAAATGTCAAAAAACGATATATTATACTAGTTTAGCCAACCTTGTCAAATATTTTCGTAAAATGCTTTGTAGGCCTTGCAAGTTGAGTACAAATCAGCCTTTGAAATCAATTCTGTTGGAGCGTGCATTGAGACAACTGGAGTACCACAGTCAACTACATCCATGTTGTATTCTGCTAGTATATAGGCAATTGTTCCGCCACCACCAGCATCTACTGCACCAAGTTCACCTGTCTGATAGATTACCTCATCCTTATCAAAAGCAGATCTTACTTCTTGCAAGTATTCTGCATTGGCATCGTTACTGCCACCTTTTCCACCTGAACCTGTATATTTTGTAAGGGCAACTCCACATCCAAATTGGGCAGAGTTATCAAGCTCTGATACATCTTTAAAGTTTGGATCATAGGCAGCTGTTACGTCTGCAGAAAGTACTTTTGAATTAGCTAGGGCACGTTTTAATGATATTAGATTTGCTTTATCATTTATATTTAATAGCTCAAGAACTGTATTTTCAAAGAAGTGTGATCCCATGCCTGTTGCTCCAGTTGATCCAATTTCTTCCTTATCAACAAAGAGTCCTACTAGAGTTTTCTTTGGGTTTTCTACACTTAATATCGCATTTAAGGCCGAGTAAGAGCAAACTCTATCATCGTGGCCGTGGCCTATTATCATAGAGTTATCAAGTCCTGCATTTCTTGCCTTGATAGCAGGAATAGCTTCAAATTCTGCTGTTATGAAGTCCTCTTCAATTATGCCATATTTTTCATTTAGGATTCTTAGGATGTTTTTCTTAACCGGGTTGTCAGATTCATCTTTTAGTGGAATTGAACCAACTAATATTTTTAATTGTTCACCTTCTATAACTTCTCTGGCAGATTTATCCATTAGTTTTCTTGATAGGTGGATTAGAAGTTCTGATATTGTAAATACTGGTTCATCGTCCTTATCCCCTATTGAAATTTCTAACTTTTCACCAGATTTTGTGTATATTACCCCATGAAGTTCTAGTGGAATAGTTGTCCATTGGTACTTTTTAACTCCACCATAATAGTGGGTTTTAAAATATGCTAGGTTTGAATCTTCAGAAAGAGGAACTGGTTTGAGGTCAAGTCTTGGACTATCTGTATGTGCTCCTACAATAGCCATTCCATTTTCTATATCTTCGCTACCAATTACAAATAAAGCAACACCCTTGTTTTTGTTTAGGGCATATACCTTATCACCTGCTTTTAGGCTTTTTGATGCAATTTTTTCATTAATGTCCACAAAGCCCTTCTCTTCAGCTCTTTTGATGATTTCCTTGGCAGCAAGTCTTTCGGTTTTGGCTGTGTTTAGAAAGTTGATATAATCTTTTGATATTTCTTCAAGCTCATTTTTTTCATTATCATCAATATTTAGCCACACATTTTTTCTTTTATATTCCATATTTCCTCCTAAATAAGTTTCCAAATATTTTTTGTAAATTCTACTGGATCTTCTATTTCTAGGCCTTCTATAAGTTTCGCTTGGTCTAGCAAGAGATTTACTATTTCTTTTTTCTCATCATCTTTTGCATTTTGTAGAAGTTCATAAGCCTTGGTGTTTTTGCCGATTTCTAGAACTTTTTCAGCCTTGATTTCTGGTGCATTTGGTTGATTTTTGAGAGCTTTTTCCATCTCAATTGAGATATCCCCTCTTTGTTTGATCATTGCTGGTACATCTTCTAGCTTGTCTGTAAATTTGATGTCAACTACATCATCTCCTAGACCTTTTAATAGTTCTTCTACCAAGTCCTTATCATCAGTATTTTCTTCTGTCTTTTCATCTTCTTCAGCTATAGACTTAAACTTAAATCCTTGGTATTCATCAAGCATCCTTATTAGGAATTCGTCAATGGTTTGGTCTAAAAGTAGGACATCTCTACCATCTTCCACCATTGATATGGCTGGGGAATTCTTGATTTTTTCTATTGAATCACCTGTTGCATACAAGATATTTTCATCGGTTGATTTCATATTTTCCTTGTAGGCCTTTAGTGATATAAGCTTATCTTCATTTTTTGAATAGAATAAAAGTAGGTCTTCTAAGTCTTCTTTCTTTGCTCCAAATGATTCATAAATTGCTACTTTAATATTGTTGCCAAATTCTTTGAAGAATTCTTCGTATTTTTCAGGCTCTTTTTCCATCATTTCAAGAAGATGGGCGTTGATTTTCTTGTTGATTTGTCTTGAAATAACCCTTAGCTGCCTGTCTTGTTGTAGGCTTTCCCTTGATATATTTAGGGTTAGATCATCACTTTCAACAACACCCTTTGCAAAAGAATATGCATCATCAATAAGGTCTTCACTTCTTTCCATAATCTTTACACCGTGAGTATAAAGCTGTAGACCCTTTTGATAGTCCTTTGAATAATAATCAAAAGGAGCTTTTTTGGGAATGTAGATTAGAGACTTAAATTCTACCATGCCCTCTACCTTAAGATGTAGCCAAGAAAGTGGTTCGTCAAAGCCAAAATGTTGGTCTTGGTAGAAGTTGATGTAGTCCTCATCTGTTAGGTCATTCTTATTTTTCTTCCAGATTGGCGTTTCAGAATTTAGGATATCATAGTCTTTATAATCTTCGTATTTTGGATCATCTTCTGTAGAATCAGGAGCAGGTCTTGTTTTATTAACTTCCATCTTGATTGGATATCTGATGTAGTTGGAATACTTGCTTATAAGGTTTTTAATCCTAAATTGATCTAGATAGTCGTCATAATTCTCATCTTCAGTGTTTTCTTTTAGGAAAAGTGTAATTTCTGTTCCGTGATTTTCTTTTTCTATTTCTGAAATTTCAAAACCATCGGCGTTTTCACTAAACCACTCATAAGCCTTATCTTCTCCATATTTTTTTGATTTTACTATAATTTTATCAGCTACCATAAAGGCAGAATAAAATCCTACACCAAATTGACCGATTAAATCCTTAATATCGGAGTTTTCAACAGTTTCCTTAAAGCTTTGGGTGCCAGATTTGGCTATAGTTCCCAAGTTTTCTTTCAAATCTTCTTCATTCATTCCTATACCAGTATCAACTACTGTAAGTGTTCTATTTTCACTATTTGGAATAATTTCTATATAATAATCTTCTTTGTTTGTTTCTTTGTCAGATTTTAAATCCTTGTAATATATTTTATCTAGTGCATCTGAAGCATTTGATATCAACTCTCTTAAAAATATTTCTTTGTTGGTATAGATTGAGTTGATCATCAAATCCATAACTTTTTTTGCTTCAGCTTTGAACTCTTGTTTCATATAACCTCCTTAGCACTCTGATAGACTAACTGCTAATACTATACTAAGCCTAGGTTAATTTTCAATTAATTCACTTTCTATCTCAGCAAGTCTTTTTGCTTTTTTTACCAGAAGCTTTTGTATGGCAATCCTCTCTTCTATATATTTTTCCTTATTTTCCTTAATCTTTTTTTGCGAAAGTTTGCTTGTGATAAAAAGGCTTATGGCAAATACAAAAAATGTGATGCCAACTAAGACATTATTTTCATCCAAAAAAATAACCTTACTTATTAACAATCCAATTAGGAGAGTAATTATTATAGGTGGAGTAACTACCTTGTAGAAAGCAACTGTATTTCCTACATTTGCTACAGCGTCATTTGCTATTTTTAAATCTTCTCTTAACTTTAATATTTCCTTTGTAATATCTTCTTTTTCTCTTAATAATTCTTCTTTTTCCATCATTCCTCCATAAAAAGTACAAAGCTCAATCCCTAGTCAAGTACTTGTATTTACTCCAAATTGGAGTAACATAATCATAAGAAAAGGGGGCGCTTAAATGGAAAATACAAATACAACTGGCACAGTTGAAATCACCCGCGATATGCTTATAGGTGAGATTATCCAAGCTAAGCCAGAAACTATAAATACACTACTAATGGCCGGTATGGGATGCATAGCTTGCCCATCTTCACTGTATGAAACATTGGAAGAAGCATGCATGGTTCACGGAATGGACTGTGAATACCTACTTGACCAGTTAAATAGATAAACTCGAAGTTTTAACTTCGAGTTTTTATATTTCTACATATCTATTGTCTTTGCTTAGATCAAACAGAAATCTTATGAAACTTTCCTTATATCTTACGAATCTTTCCTCTCTTCTAAGATTGAGCACTTCGTCAAGACTTGCCCATTTGGTATCTGATACTTCTTCTTCTTGTAAGATTAGACTATCTATGTCAACATCTTTATTGATTACATAAAAGTCATCAAAGCCCATAGGAAAATTGGCCGTTACAAGTGGCCTTATGTGTTTAAAATCTATATCTAGACCCAACTCTTCAAAAAGCTCTCTTTTAGCTCCCATTTGTGAAGATTCATGTGTTGATACTGCTCCCCCGCAAGTCACATCCCAAAGGCCGGGCATCTTTTTATTTAGAGTTCTTTGTTGGATTAGTAGCTGGCCAAGTTTATTAAATATACAAACGTGAACTACCATCCTATAAAAACCCTTTGGCTGGGCAGATCCTCTTATATAAGTTCTATCAGTTTTTTGTCTATTCTCATCGTATAAATCCATTATCTCCATGATATCACTCCTAGAGTATTATTACCCAATTAGTCTAATATATAAAAAATCCTAGCCGAAGCTAGGTTATTTTTAGTTACTACCAGTCATTGCGTTTGTTAGTCTAGGTATTACTTGTTTTTTACGACTTAATACGCCAGGAGCTGATATTGTTCCATTTGTTACCTTGTGGCCAAACTCTTGTTCAATATCTTCAATATGCTTACCTACAACAAGTAATTCGCTTGTTTCATTGAATATATCTGTTAAGACCAGAACAAAGGTTGATTCACCGTTTTTTTGAATTTTTTCTTCCATAAGACCAACTATCTCTTCCCTAAAAGGTTCTAGCTCTTCTGGATTCATAGTCATCACTTGGCCAACTCTGACATTCTCACCACTAATAGTGAAAGTTTTTACATCGCCTTCTACTATATCTTTTGGAGATTTTTCTTTTAGAGAGGTACCAGCCTTAAACATTTGATTTGCAAAGTCTTCTACGTCAATATCAGCAATTTTGCTCATTCTATCGACCATACGTCTATCGACATCAGTTGTTGTTGGAGATCTAAATAGCAAGGTGTCTGATATGATTGCCGCACATAGTATGCCGGCTATTTCTTTGCTAGGTCTAAGTCCACTTTCTAAATACATTTCTGAAACAATAGTTGCAGTTGAACCTACTGGTTCAGCTCTAAAATATAAAGGTGCTGTTGTAGATATGTTTGCTACCCTATGGTGGTCGATAATTTCAATTATTTCTGCTTGATCAATATCATCTACTGATTGGTTCTTCTCGTTGTGGTCAACTAGAATTAGTTTTTTCATTTTTGATGAGATGAGGTGGTATCTAGAAATTGATCCTACAACTTTTTTGTTGCTATCAACAACAGGATATGATCTAAATCTAGATTTCCCCATGACTTCTCTTACTTGATCAATGGTGTCATTTTCAGAGAAATATATCAAATCTCCTGTAGTCATAACATGGCCAACTGGTATTGTCATTGGTAAGAGACGAGAGGTCATAAATGTATTAAATTCTGTGGATAAAATTGTTACATTGTTGTTATATGCATAGTCCTTGAGGTCTTCATCCATTGAAGAACCATTTGTAAGAATGATTAGGGAAGCCTTTCTAGCGATTAGATATTCTACATAATCTGTTCGGTTACCTAGGATAACTATTTCGCCTTCACCAAAGTATGAATCAAAGTCTGGATCATCGTCATTCATGGCCATGACAGTCATCTTGCCATCTAATTTGCTTGGATTTTTTGGCATTACAAGTGGTTTTGCTTTCAAAACATCTATAATATTTTCAATTGGTGTGTTTGCTCTGCCAATTATCTGGTCATCCCACACGTCCATATATGATTTGGTTATATTTGAGAGCGAAGCTATACCAATTAATTTCCCATTATCGTCAATTACTGATAAAGAGTGGGTTAGTCCTTCTTGAAAGATGTTCCAAGCTGTCCTTACAGGTATGGATGGGTCTATAGCAAAGGACTTATCAATATTTATATCCTTTACTTGTAAGAGCATAGATTCTTTAAGAAGAGGAGCTTCAAGTCCAAAATAATTTAGGACAAATTTGGTTTCTGGGTTAAGCTTTCCTAATCTAATAGGAATAGCATGAACATCTCCTTGTCTATTTTTTAGGTCAGCATAGGCAAGACTTGCTACGATTGTGTCAGTGTCTGGATTCTTGTGTCCGGTGATGTAAACAGTTTCTTTCATCTTCTCTCCTTAAATAAACTCAACTTTTAACATTTCAATTTTGTATCTGTCAACCTTATCCACTATTATATTAATATTATCAACATCAACCATATCCCCTTCAACAGGAATTCTCGATAAGTGGTCTATAACATAGCCTCCTATGGAGTCATTTTTAATCTCTTGAATGTCCAAGTTGAAATACGCGTTAAAATCGCTTAAATGTAGGGATGGTTTTACTAGGTAGGTATTTTCGTTTACTTTAAAAATATCTTTGTCATCAGTATCATACTCGTCGTCAATTTCGCCAACTAGCTCCTCAACTATATCTTCAATTGAAACAAGTCCACTAGTCCCACCATACTCATCAATGACCACAGCAAGGGATACATTTTCGCTTCTCATATTTGTAAACAGGTCAAATATGTGCATATTGTCATAAACATAAAAGGCAGGCCTTACAATTTCTGCAAGATCTAAATCTTTTCCTTCCGCAATGGCAGAAACAATATCCTTCATATGTAAGATACCTATTATATTATCAATGTTCTTCCCATAAACAGGTATCCTAGAGTGATTAGTGTTCCTTAATAGGTCATTTAGTTCTTCTTCAGTACAATCAAGGGATATAGCTTCCATATTTGTTCTTGGAGTCATGATATCTGACACGTCAGAATTGCCAAACTCAAAGACATTATTTATCATTTCACTTTCTTCGTTATTGATGACACCCTGTTCTTCAGATACATCAACTATGGTCTTCAAATCTTCTTCTGTAACTATGCTAGTTTCTTCCTTCTCCCCAATTAGGGCCTTTGAAATAGCTCCTGTAATCTTTCCTAGAATAAAATTAATTGGTTTTAAAATAATATCACAAAATCTAATTGGCCTAGCCACCCTTAGAGCCAGCTCTTCGCTATTTGCAGTAGCTATATTTTTTGGTGTTACCTCGCCAAATATAAGGATAACAATTGTAAGAATGATTGGAGAAATAACCGCTCCGCGAGCTCCCATGACTTCAGTAAAAAAAATAGTAGCAACTGTCGTAGTTACAATATTTACTATATTATTTCCTATAAGTATTGTCGTTAGAACAGATCCTATATTATCCACTAATTTTTTCACTAAAGGAGCCTTGGCAACTCCGTTTTTTTCCATTTGTCTAATTTTAAATATATTTACACTTGTAAGGGCAGTCTCAGATGATGAGAAAAATGCCGATAAAAAAATTCCAATTATTATTACTATTAATCGGATTATATTTCTAGTACTCATATATCCTCCTAGGGATATTATAATGTATGACCCTTAAAAAATAAAGAACTTTAGCGAATTTTAATTTTTTGCGTATAATACCCTTGTATCATTAAATTTTAGGAGGAAATAATGGCACTTGAATCGTTTAACGAACGTAGATTCAAACTACGTGAACATGGTACAGATACCCGTACAGAAATTATGGCCGGCATAACTACATTTATGACAATGTCCTACATTTTAGCTGTAAACCCTGCAATTCTTTCTGACGCTGGAATGGATGGAGGAGCGGTATTTACGGCAACTATCCTTGCATCAATAATAGCAATGCTTTGTATGGCTTTTTATGCAAATATGCCTTTTGGCCTATCAGCAGGTATGGGATTAAATGCGTTTTTTGCTTATACGGTAGTAAGCCAAATGGGTATGAGCTGGCAATTTGCACTAACAGCAGTATTTATTGAAGGTCTTATATTTATAATTTTATCATTCACCGGTATACGCGAATCATTATTTAATGCTATACCACTTAACCTTAAAAAAGCAGTATCAGTTGCTATAGGACTTTTTATAGCCCTAATAGGTTTGATAAACGCTGGTATTGTTGGAGTTGGTGAAATCTCTCTAGAGCTTTCAAACATTGCATCTGCTGAAGGTTTTGTATTCTTTTTTGCACTTATCGTAATGGTAGTACTTACAGCAAGAGGTGTTAAAGGCGCCCTATTATGGGGAATCTTAGCTTCAACTATAGTAGGACTTATCACAGGAGTAACACATTTCCCAGAAGGAAATACTATCATGTCCCTACCACCAACAATAAAACCAATAGCATTTCAGTTAGACTTTTCTAACATTTTTTCTTTTGAAATGTTCTCAGTTTTATTTTCATTTTTATTTGTAGATATCTTTGATACCCTAGGAACTCTAACAGGAGTTGCTACAAAAGCAAAAATGCTTGATAAAGACGGTAATCTGCCTGATGGATCAAAGGCCTTATTAGCAGATGCAGTAGGTACAACATTAGGTGCCTTACTAGGAACATCAACAATTACAACCTTTGTAGAATCATCTGCTGGTGTAGCAGAAGGTGGAAGAACTGGTCTTACTGCCTTATCAACAGCAGTATGCTTTGCAATTGCAGCATTTTTCTTCCCACTATTTTCTATAATCCCAGCTCAAGCAACAGCAGCAGCTCTAGTAGTAGTAGGATTATTTATGTTATCAACTGTAGTAGAAATTAACTTCTCAGACATTACAGAAGCTTTCCCAGCATTCATGACCATACTAATGATGCCTGCAACATATTCTATAGCTGAAGGCATATCATTTGGAATGATATCATATGCAGGAATCAAACTATTAACAGGTCGCGGCAAAGAAGTAAGTCCACTTGTATATGGTCTTGCAGTAATATTTTTACTAAGATATATAGTTCCAGTTTTCTTATAAGAGCAAAAAATTCGCAAAAAAAGATTGCCACAAAATTTGATGTGTACCCATAAAACTGGACACAATATTTAATTAATTATTAGTGGATGCTAACCTATATTTTGTAGGCGGCATCCATTTTGTTTTTGATTGAATCCTTTCGTTGTTGTAATAGTAAATATATTCCTCTATTACTTTTGAAAATTCTTCAAAAGAGCTATAGCTCTTTTCATATCCATAATAAACTTCATTTTTTAGCCTTCCAAAGAATGTTTCCATTATGGAGTTATCATAGCAATTCCCTTTTCTTGACATGGATTGTCTTATACCATGTCTTTTAAGCTCATTTACATAATATTCATGTTGGTATTGCCAACCTTGATCTGAATGTAGAATTAAGTTATCTAGTTTTGGAAATTTATTAAATGCTTTTTCTAACATATTTGATATCTGATTTAAGTTGGGACTTAAGGATAGGTCGTAAGAAATAATCTCATTGGTATACATATCAAGTATTGGAGATATGTAGCACTTACCCCAAGAGAATTTAAATTCTGACACATCAGTAGTCCATTTTTGTAGAGGTCTATCTGCCTTGAAATCTCTATTTATTATATTATCAGCTACTTTACCTACCTTCCCCTTATATGAGTGATATTTTTCCTTAGATCTTTTTCCAAATAGTTTTAGCTCATGCATTATTCTTTGAACTCTTTTATGATTTATGACATAACCTTGATTTATCAGATCCATATATACTCTTCTTACTCCATATCTTCCTTTGTGTAAGTTAAATATTTGAGTTATTTTATCTGCAATATGACTATTCTTAATCTTTATATTATCAACTTTGTTTATTTCAAAATAGTATGTTGATCTTGGCATATCAATAGCTTTTAAAAGATATTTTAGTCTGTATCCTTCTTCTTTGAGTTCTTTGACAATCGCTGCTTTTTCGCCTTGAGTTGCGCAGCGTAACGTTCTTCTCTCAAGGCGATCTCTTTTTTTATTATTTCGTTTTCTGCTTTTATATATTCATTTTCTGCTCTAAGTTTTATTAGTTCTTCTCTTTCAGATTCATTAAGTTCTTTTGCTTTATGGTTATTATTATTTTTCATACTTGTATTTTTAGATTTACGGCCTTTCTTTTTATTCACAAGACCATTATATCCATAATTTTTATACTTGTTAACCCATGAATAAAGTTGTCCATCATTGATTCCATTTTCGATTGCTATAGATTTTATGGAATTTCCAGCTAACACTTTAGATATCATTTCTAATTTCTCATCAGCAGTCCAATTAATATTATTTCCGTGTTTTAAAATTTCTGGTCCATGAAGTTCTTCTAACTTAAACCATGTTCTAATTGAATCATGAAAGTTTTTTTCTTTAGCTCCTTCAGGTGTATCAGGCCATTTACCTTCTCTATACAATTGTACGCATTCTTTTTTGAATTCATAACTATATTTCATAAAAATACCCTCCTTACTGGTTTGTCCAGTAAAGAGGGTACATATCAATTACGGCAATCTTTTTAATTTACAATTTTTCATTAACAGATTTGATTTTTTCTTCCATATGAGCTTCTTTGTCTCTCCTGTCATCCATCTTAATAACAGAATAAACTCTCTTAGCTCCTGCATCAAAAACTTCTTCTTGCATTTGTCTAACCACTTTTAATAATTCGTCTGGGTCTCCTTCAAGAACTGTGCCCATAGGGTTTAACTCATGCTTTATCCCAGATTCTTTGAGTATTTTACTAGCAGCTGCTACATATTTACTCACAGATGTAGACTCAGTTCCAATTGGTACCAATGTTAATTCAAGTATAGCCATTTCTTCTCCTTAAATATTTGTTTCGTAGAATGCCTTATAAATCTTATAGGCATCGTAGTGATCTTCTATGCCACCTAGTTCTCTTATGGAGTGCATGGCAAGTATTGGTTCTCCTACATCTATTGATACTATTCCAAGGCCAGTTGATGCTATTGGTCCTATTGTTGATCCACCTTGCTTGTCATTTCTGTTGTGGAATTTTTGAATATTAGATCCTATAGAGCTTGCTAGGTCTATTAGTCTTGCATTGGATGCTATGTTTGATGAATAAGCACCATTTGCTGCAGTTTTTATTACAAGTCCACCATTCATTTTGATAGGATTTGTTGGGTCGTGGTATTCCTTAAAGTTTGGGTGAAGTGCATGGGCTTGGTCTGCAGAAATGAGGTATGAGTTAGCTAGTGCTATATAAAAATCTTCCTCATCTAGACCGGATTTTTCGCACAATCTTTTTAGTGTATCTCTTAAAAATGGTGAGAAAGCACCAGTAGGGGTTCTAGATCCTATTTCTTCGTTATCGTTTAGTACTAAGACATTGTTTTTATTAGCCTCACTATCGCATATGGCCATAAGTGATGCATGGACAGAGCCTAGGTTATCTATACGTCCAATTTGGTACATATTGTTGATGATTGTACCTTTTTGTCTGTCATATAGACCTAGGTCAAAGTCTAATATAGAGTCTTTATCTGTATCCAATTCTTCTGCCAATAATTTTTCCAAATATCCACCTTCAAAGTTTTCTTCAATCGTTTGAATTATTGGATATAGGTGGTTTTGAGGATTGATTTCAAAACCCTTATTTACTTCTCTATTCATATGAATAGCAGCATTTGGTATGGTTAATAAGTCCTTGTCAAAGTTTACAAGCTTAGTTTTAATCGCCCCATCTTCTTTGTAGGATACTTTACCAGCCAAGGATAGGGTTCGGTCGGTCCATGTTGAATAAATCATACCACCGTATGGTTCGATATTTAGCTTTAGATAGCCGGAATCTGTCATCTCTGAATTAGATTTTAGCTTAAAAGTAGGACTATCGGTATGAGATCCTATTATGTCAAAACCTTTTTTTAGATCATCTCCTACAGTAAAAGCAATTAGAGCTGTGCCATTGCGACTTACATAGTATTTACTATTTTTTTCTACCTCCCACTTTTCGTTTTCTTTTAGCTCTTTAAATCCATTTTCATTTAAGATATTTTTCGCATTTTCTACTGCAAAATAATTCAAGGGACTTCTGTCAATAAAATTAATTAAATCTTTACAAAATTCTAAACTGTTCATACTTATATCTTACCCATTTTCAGAACTTGGTCCTAATTTAAGCAAATCAACCTTTGACTATTTTTCTTTTAGTCTTATAATATAAATAATAAGTTTTACATAAATTAGATGAAGGAGTTAAGATGAAAGAATTACAAGATAAAATTCTAGAAGAAGGCGTTGTTCTGGGCCATGATATATTAAAAGTAGATTCATTTTTAAATCAACAAATAGATGTAGATTTGATTTCTAAGATGGGCAAGGAATTTGCTGAACATTTTAAAGATAAAAAAATCGATAAAGTCTTTACTGTAGAATCTTCTGGTATAGCCCCAGCCCTTGCAACAGCAAGCGAGCTAGGTGTAAAATGTGTTTTTGGAAGAAAAAAACAATCTCTCACAACCAGCGAAGAAGTTTACCATTCGAGTGTATTCTCTTTTACTAAGCAAGTAATGAACGAACTTATTGTAAACAAGGAGTTCATAAGTGAAGGTGAAAATGTACTAATGATTGATGACTTCCTAGCCAATGGTCAAGCTGCAAAGGGAATGATCGCCATAATCAGACAAGCTGGTGCAAATCCAGTAGGATGTGGCATAGTTATAGAAAAATGTTTCTCAAATGGACGTTCAATCATCGAAGATATGGGAGTTGAAGTTTATTCCCTAGCAAGAATAAAAAGCCTTTCAGAAGACGGCATAGAATTTCAAGAAGACTAAAAGCTAGTGGGTTAATTTAACCCCTAGCTTTTTAATTTATCCAACCTGTAAAGCCCGATAGCGTATATCTTTGCCATATCTAGCAAATCATCTATGTCTATCCACTCATCTGGCAAATGGGCTATGCCATTTTGCCCTGGAAATGATGGGCCAAAGCCTATTACATTTGGACAATAGTGGGCATAGGTCATGCCTGTTGTTGTATTTAGACTAATATTTTCTCCTGTGTAGTCGTTATAAGCTTTGTTTAATGTAGAGACTAAGATGGAATCCCTAGATTTTATGGCAGGTTCATAGTATTTAATAAGCTCTGTATCTAAGCCTTTTGCCTTATCCTTAATTTTATTTAGTAAATCTTCTATCTCTAGCTCTGGAGTTGATAAGACTATTCTTATTGATGACTTAGTTTTTTGAGCAGATTTTACAATGATATCTCCAAAACTTTGATCTGAAAAATCCAAATCTAATTTTTCTTTTATTTTTTCCTCTTCGCTTAAGTATTTATTATAAAAACCATCAATACCAGACCCTGAGATTTTAAATTCTGCCCTTCCCCTTTCACCATATATAGCAGGGAATTTATTATCAGGAACAAAGCCCATTAATGGTGGTTTTTCATTTTCTAGATAATATTTTAAATCAGACATGCCCGATTCTTCATCAGAGCCAAATACCATTCTCACTTGGTGGTTGAAAGAATATCCTAAGTTTTTAAGAGCAAGCAGACCGTAAAAGGCTGCCATAGATGGCCCCTTATTATCTAAGGCTCCCCTACCATAAATCCTATTTGCAACAATATCTCCAGCAAAGGGTGGGTAGGTCCATTTTTTTTCGCCACCAGCTGCTACCACATCAAGGTGACCAAATATCCCAATATATTTATCAGAATTGCCAATAGAACTATAGGCCATATGATTGCCTACAAAGTGGCATTCAAGTCCCTCTCTTTTTGCAATTTCCATTGCTTTTTCCAAAGCTTTTTTAGGGTATGGTCCATAAGGAGCATCTGCCTTAGCTTCTCCTTTGACACTTGGAATTTTTATCAGGCTTATTATGTCAGAAATTAGATCATCTCTTAATCTGTCAATCTCAGCTATTAATTTATTTTCGAATTCACTTAAATGTTTCATAGTCACCTTCTAGTTGACATATAATTTTCAAACCAATCTTCACTTGCTTTTTCTATAGAAGTTTTTCCGTGGATATTTTTTGCAAGATAAATTGTAGGTTTTTCTTTTTCTGATGCATATACAAAGGAGAATTCCTTGGTATTGGTTGCTGCCCCCATATTGCCATTTTTATCTATGGCTATGATGGATAAATCAGAAATCTCTCTCTTTGCTTTTAGTTTCTTATCAATCTCTTCCATGGCCTTTTGGCAAGATTCTTGGGCATCTAGGCCATCTTTCATATTTCTTACCACTTCATAGCTTATCAGATGTCTCATAAGGTCTTCGCCCATACCTGTAGCAGCTGCCGCTCCATATTCGCTATCTGCATAAAATCCAGATCCTACAAGCGGACTATCTCCCACCCTGCCCGGATGTTTCATAAAAAGTCCTGATGTTGAGGTTCCTACAGATATATTTTTACTATTATCCAAGGCACAAACACAAACTGTATCAGCAGCATCATAATCAGATCCGTCGTAGGCGGAAAGTTTTATTTGATCTTCTTTAAGCCTAGCAAAATATTTATCCTTGGCCCTGTCTGTGAGCATATTGCATCTCTCAAAGCCATTTTGGTCTGCATATGCCTCTGCTCCACTACTAGCCAAGATATTGTTGTAATTTTCTTTTGAAAGCTTCATAGCAAGATTTATGGGGTTTTTGATATTTTTAGCAGCCATAATAGCACCTATATCGAAAGTATCCCCATCCATAAAACCAGCATCTAATTCTACTTCCATATTTCTATTTGGAAGCCCCCCATAGCCTACTGATTTGAAATATGGATTGTCCTCCACATCGTTTATAGCTATTTTTATAGCTTCTTTGCTTCTTTTTCCGTTTTTTAAAACTTCACTTGCTTTTTCTAGGCCATTTTTCACCATGGCCCAAGTTCCAATTATTGCCCACATATCAGTCTCCTAGTTTGTTCAAAACTTCCCTGGCTTCTTTAACCAAAGCAAAACTTGTTACAAATTTCCCCTTTGTTGGCAATTCTAGGTCAGATTTGTAAGTAATATTGTTTTCTTTTTTGACTCTGCCAGACATATGGAAATTTGTAATTTTACTTTTGTCATAAATCTTCCCAATATTAGTAGGATTTACCCCAGAACCAGCCATAATTTCGATTTGCTTGCCATATTCTTCTTGAATATGTGAAATTAAGTCTAGACCTTCTATAGCTGTTGATTTCTTGCCAGAGGTTAATATCCTTATAATACCCATGTCAATCAATTGATTAACCGCTTTCTCGCCATCTTTAGAATAATCAAAGGCTCTGTGCAAGGCCACAGGATACGGCTTTGCTAAGTCTACTACTTCTCTAAGCAAATCTATGTCTAGTGAACCATCTTCTTTTATAGCACCAAAAACAAAGCCATCTATAGGATAATTTTTGTAGGCTTTGATTGTTTCTTTTATTTGTTTTATTTCTTTCTCATCGTAGGTAAAATCTCCATCACGAGGTCTAAGCATTACAAATTTTTCAATTCTTTCATACTTACAAGCATATGACACCAGGCCAAGGTCAGGACTTAATCCATCGGCAAAAAGAGCCGAACAAATCTCTACCCTATCTGCACCCGCATCTATTGCATTTTCTAATGATTCTAGTGAATCTATACATATCTCAAGTTTCATCATATAAATTTATCACCTCTCCATAAATGTGATTGAAAAATGAATATTCCCCTGCCTTCTTATAGACAGATTTTAAATATTTCTTTAATTCACCGTTGTCAGATTTATCGGGATACATGGATATGCCCAAAGATCTCATTTTTACTCTCCTTCATGCTTCTTATAATATATTTACCCTGAATATATTACTATAATAAAAAAACTGGAAAATGAGACGCTCATCTTCCAGTTATAGTCATCAATCATTTGCCCACAATATCTTTTATTTGAGAAATCAAATCATCATCAGATAGTAGGGTTGGGGTTTCGTAATCGCCAAGATTATCATAAAAAGTATAGTGAAATTTATTTGTAGACTCATCTCTTATAGAGTCGTACATATAAATACTCTCCTCTTTATTATCATTTATTAAATTTATAATAAGACTATTAGAATCTGGGATAGATGCATATGAATATGACTCGTCTGCTACTTGGCATCTTGCCAAAAGGTCAACTATCTTTTTTGTCTTTTCTTTGTCATTAAAACTCGTAAAGATATCCTTTTCTATCATTTTCTCTTCGTCTGTTATTATAGAAACTGTCAAATCTTCAAAATTATAAACTTCACCAGTAGCAAATTTAATTTCATAGCTTTCATCTTTATTACAAGCACTTAGTAAAAATAAAGAAATTAGCATAAGAATAATTTTTTTCATAAGAGCCTCCATTTACTTCTTGTTTTTTATAATATACTCATCTTCCTAGTAAGTCAATACACAAAAAAAGAAGAGGATTATCTCCTCTTTCTTTCTGATATTCTTCTATTTTGCAAAGTTTGCTGCGTTTTCACCAGCTATTCTACCGTATACTGTGATATCTGCTATAGCTGCTGATCCAAGTCTGTTTGATCCGTGGATTCCACCAGTTACTTCACCTGCTGCGTATAGACCTTCGATTGGGTTGCCATCTTTGTCTATTACTTGAGCTTCTGTGTTGATTTTCAAACCACCCATTGTGTGGTGAACTGCTGGCGCTGCTTTTAGCATATAGTATGGCCCTTCTTCTACAGTCCATCCTAGCATTCTTAGGTTAAATTCTGGATCTTTTTTATTTTTAGAGTTTTCGTTAAATGTCTTAACTGTTTCTAGTAATTGGTCTTTGTCAAGGTCAAAGTGTTCAGCTAACTCTTCGATTGTGTCTGCTTTAACAAGGTTTCCTTTATCGAATTGTTCTTCAGCTTCCCCTGGGTTTGATGCCATTGTTCCTGTTACTTCGTTTGATTTTTCATCCCAAAGTAGGTAACCAACGTGGTCTGTTTGAGCTTTGATAGCCATAGAGATTTCACGCCTTGTTCCTAATTCTTCAACAAATCTCTTTCCTTCTTTGTTTACTAGTAGTGCACCACCAACAAGTCTTGTATCTCCTACATATAGTAGTCTACCTGTTTCTGGGTCACATACTGGATATAGTTGGATCTTATCCATGTCTACTGTATCTGCACCTAGAGCTTCTGCCATGATGATACCATCACCTGTAGCTCCTGGTGAGTTGGTTGATTTTACGTATTCGTCTATTTCATGGTCGTTTTCATATGTCATTTCATCGTTTGAACCAAAACCACCTGTTGCAAGAACAACTGATTTAGCATTAACTGTCAATTCTCCATCATCAGTTTCAGCTTTTACTCCAGTGATTTTGTTATCTTCTGTAAGAATCTCTTTGACATCTGCTTCTGTGATTACTTCAATGCCAAGTTCTTCACATTTTTTAAGGTAATTTTTAATTAGTTCGTTACCTGAGTGAGCTGCTGGTATTAGTGATCTTTTTACAGAGTGTCCACCAAAGAACATTAGGCTGTCTAACCATTCAACTCCGATATCGTCACGTAGCCAATAAGCATCTTCTGTTGCATGATCAGCAAGGACATCTATTAGTTCTGGATCTCCGCCAGCTTCTTTTACATCGTTCGCGAATTGTTCTTTGCTATCTTCGATTCCTTCTTCTTTTTGAAGGTCGTTTTCTGGAGCAGCGTATTCTCCACCAGAGATTAATGTGTTACCACCAACTTGTGGCATTTTTTCTAGTAATACTACATCTGCGCCGTTTTCTTTAGCGGTTACTGCAGCTGCAAATCCTGCTCCACCACCACCAACTACAACAACGTCAACGTCTTTACTTGATTCTGTCTTTTCTTTGTCGCCAGCAACTTCATTTTGAAAGTCAGCAACATCTCTGCCACTTTCAGTAATTGCTGCGCTTACAGCTTCAATTAGGGCTGTTGATGAGAATGTAGCTCCAGATACTGTATCTATATTAACTGTTTGGTTATCTACCATTTCTGGAATAAGTTTTTCGATAGCAGCAGCGCCAAGACCTTCTGTTTCTTCATTTTCTGTTTCAATAGATGCTATTTTGTCTCCATCAAAGGTAACTTTAGCTATAACATCTCCCTTAAAGCCTTTTGCCTTACCTTCAAATGTTTCCCCTGTTGCATCTTCTTTAGAGCTTTCAGTCTCAGTAGTTTCTTTTTCTTCTACTTCTGTTTGCTCTGTTTGTTCTGTCTCTGTCTTTTCTTCTGCTGGCTTATTGTCAGCTCCATTTCCTCCACATGCTGTTAAAAGCATAGAGAATGATAATATGTATGGTAATATTTTTTTGTACTTCATAATCCCTCCTGAAGTTATGTATTATAGTGCTTATATACTAACAAAGATCTCAAATATATACAAGGCTTCTAAATAACAAGACTTGAAACTTTAACATTATTTTGCAATGTCCTTGTTTTGCTAGGTATATAAGCACAATATAGTATTGCTCAAAGGAATATTACACCCTAATATAAATATTAAAAGCAAAATTCTAAACTTTTGAGCAATTTATTGATTAGATATACTACTAGTTATTTATTATTACTTCAATTTGTTCGTGTATCACGCCCAAATTGTGCTTGTTTTCAGATGAATAGGCAAATATCAGCCCCTCATCTTCAACGTCTAATTTCTTCATAATAGCCTTTATATGTTTTTGTAGTTGATTTTTTGAAATTTTATCGTATTTTGTGGCAATAATAAAGCCAGTAAAGCCTGAATCTATGATCCAAGCATACATTTGGCGGTCAAGGTCAGTTGGTTCGTGGCGAATATCTACAAGGAGAAAGACTTCCTTTAAGTTTTCCCTATCATGTAGATATTCGTTTATTAATTTATCCCACTTTTCCCTTTCTTTTTTGCTCACCTTGGCATATCCGTAACCAGGTAGATCTACTAGTCTAAATTTATTATCTATGTTATAAAAATTGATAGTCCTAGTTTTGCCTGGTATTGACGAAGTCTTAGCCAAAGACTTTCTACCCAGGAAAGCATTTATAAATGAGGATTTACCAACATTAGATCTGCCCACAAAGGCAATTTCTTCGATATTTTCACTTGGCCATTGGGACTTAAATCCAGCTACTTGTTCTAATTCAATACTTTTAAATTTCATATCAAGGCCCTATCTAATACTTCAGAAACATTGGAAACTTCAATAAAGTTAATCTTATCTCTGATTTCCTTTGGTATATCTTCAGTATCTTTCTTATTTTTCTCTGGAATTATTACATCCCTTATTCCATATGAATAGGCTGCAAGGGCTTTTTCCTTTAGTCCTCCTATTGGAAGAACAGTTCCTGTTATAGTTACTTCACCAGTCATAGCTATGTTGTTTCTCACCTTTTTGCCAGTAAGTGAAGATACCATAGCTGTTGTCATAGTTATACCTGCAGATGGGCCGTCCTTTGGAGTTGCTCCCTCTGGTATATGGACGTGTATGTCCTTGTTGTCATAGAATTTGCCACGAATTCCTAGTTCTTTGGCATTTGACCTAATATAGGTCATAGCTGCTTGGCCAGATTCTTTCATAACATCCCCAAGAGATCCAGTGAATTCTACACTACCCTTGCCATCCATTACATTTGCTTCAATGGTTAGCATGGTTCCGCCTACAGATGTCCAAGCAAGGCCATTTACAACTCCAACCTTATCCTCACGAGAGATATGATCGTCTAAGAACCTTTCTCTTCCTAGGTACTTATTGTAGTTTGTCATTGTAACTCTAACCTTATCTTTGCCTTCTAAGATTTCCTTTACAGCTCTTCTACAAATCTTATCAATAAGTCGCTCTAGTTCACGAACACCAGCTTCTCTAGTGTAGTTTTTGATTATATGTTCTATCACAGCATCAGAAATTGTAAGTTCGTCTTCCTTGAGGCCATTTTTCTCCAATTCTTTTTTGATTAGATATTTTTTTCCTATATTTAATTTTTCGTTCATTGTATAGCCAGAGACCTCTATTATCTCTAATCTATCGTATAGGGGATCAGGAATTTCATTTGGGTCATTGGCCGTTGTTATGAAAAACACATCTGATAGGTCAAATGGAATATCTAGGTATCTATCTATAAATTTATCATTTTGTTCAGAATCTAGAACTTCAAGAAGTGCTGATGAAGGGTCTCCCCTAAAATCAGAACCCAATTTATCAATCTCATCTAGCAAAAACACTGGGTTTTTGACTCCACACCTGTTGATATTGTTCATAAGTCTACCAGCCATTGCTCCAACGTAGGTTCTTCTGTGGCCTCTAATCTCGCTTTCGTCGGTTACACCGCCAAGCCTCATAGAAACAAATTTACGGTCAAGGGCCCTTGCTATAGATTTGGCTATAGAAGTCTTTCCCACTCCTGGAGGTCCAACTAAACATATCACAGACCCTTGGTTATTTTTGTTCTTAATTCTTACAGCGATTGATTCTAATATTCTCTCTTTTACTTCATCTAGGCCATAGTGATCTTCATTTAGGACTTTTTCTGCTCTTTTTATGTCTAGAAGATCTTTGGTCTTTTTTGACCATGGCAAGTTTATTGTGAAGTCAAGGTATGAACTAATAACTCCATAATCAGGACTCATTTCTGGTATTGTTTCCAAGCGGGATAAATCTTTTAGCAAGGATTCCTTGCTGTCCTTATCAATTTTGAGTTTTTTTATTTTTTCCCTATATTGATCAGTCTCGTTGTCAAATTCTCCTGTCGTCTCGTTTAGTTCTTTTTTTATGACATCAATTTTTTCTCTTAAGTAGTATTCTTTTTGAGATTGGTTGATATTTTCTTGAACTTCTTGATCAATTTCATTAGAAAGATTTTTTAAGTCTATTTCTTTCATAAGAATTTGGTGAAGGAGGGTTAGTCTTTTTTCGCAATCAAGCTCTGCTAAAAGCTCATAATATTCATCTGCCCTTAAGTCTAGGTGGTATATTATGATATCAGCCAACCTATGAAGATTGGTAACTTCGCTTATGGAAAATACTGAATCGTCAAAAGTATTGCCATCTAGCTCTACATATGTTTTGAAATCTTCTATAAGTAGTTTTCTAAGAGCTTGCTTTTTCTTAGTGTCTTTTTCATTTTCTTCTATATATTCATATTCAGTGACGCTTGCCCTGTAGAATCCCTCGCCAATTTTTACTTCTTCAATCTTTGCAATCGCCTTTGCTTGGACATAGACTCTAATATCTCCATTTGGCAAGTTAAATGATTCCTTGATACTTACAACCATACCAAAATCATAGAGTCCATCCGCCTTTGGGTTTTCCTCAAATACATTTTTTTGATTTACTAAAAACACATCTGTGTTTCTAATGTTCGCATCTTCTATGGCTTTTTTGGATATAGGCCTTGCACAATCAAAATTAAGTATGGTATTTGGATATGCCCATAGTCCCCTTAGTGGAACAAGAGGATATTCATTTGTGCTTATTTTATAAACATCGCTCATATATATTTTCCTCTCAAAAAAGGGAATGGTAAGCCATCCCCCTTTTCAAATCTCTCTTATCTTTTCTTGTATTTTAGCTTTGACTTATCGTCAATAGATTCTTTTGTAACAATGACTTCTTTAATGTCAGTTTTTGATGGTATTTCATACATAACATCTAAAAGCAAATCTTCAAGGATAGTTCTAAGACCACGAGCTCCAGTCTTTTGGGCTATAGCCTTGTTAGCTATCTCAATAACAGCATCATCCTTGAAAGTCAATTTGACATTATCTAATTCAAACATTTTTTGGTATTGCTTGATTAGCGAATTTTTTGGTTCTTTTAATATTCTCACTAGGGCATCACAATCTAGGCTATCAAGTGTTACTATTATTGGAACCCTGCCAATAAATTCAGGTATCAAACCAAATTTTAATAAGTCTTCTGTATTCACATCAGCTAGATTTGCCTTGTGGTCTACTGACTTGATCTCTGCACCAAAACCTATAGTTTTTTGAGCTTGTCTGCGATTGATGATATCTTCAATACCATCAAAGGCTCCACCAAGTATAAACAAAATATTTGAAGTATCTACCTGGATATACTCTTGGCTTGGGTGCTTTCTGCCACCTTGTGGTGGAACGTTAGCAACAGTACCTTCTATTAGTTTTAGCAAGGCTTGTTGGACTCCCTCACCTGAGACATCACGAGTTATGGATGGATTTTCGCTCTTACGAGTAATCTTGTCAATCTCATCTACATAGATAATCCCATGTTCAGCTTTTTCTATATCATAGTCTGCTGCTTGAATTAGTTTTAATATTATGTTTTCGACATCCTCGCCAACATAACCTGCTTCTGTAAGACTTGTCGCATCTGCTATAGCAAATGGAACATTGAGCTTTCTGGCAAGGGTTTGAGCAAGGAGAGTCTTACCAGAACCAGTAGGTCCTAGCATCAAAATATTTGACTTGTTAAGCTCGACCTCATCGTCTATATTATTGGAACTAATGCGTTTGTAGTGGTTATAGACAGCTACTGCCAAGGTCTTTTTTGCCTTATCTTGACCAATAACATAATCATTTAAAAATTCATCGATTTCTGCAGGTGTGGATAGTTCAAGTTCATAGTCCTCGCCATCATCTTCAGTAAATCCAACTTCATTGTTAATGATTTCAGAACAAAGGTCTATACATTCATTACAAATGTATGCATTTGGTCCAGCTATTATTCTTTTTACTTGGCTAGAATCCTTGCCACAAAATGAACATCTTATATCGTCGTTTTCAATATTTGCCATTAGTCTAACTTACTTTCAATTACTTGGTCAATTAGTCCATATTCTAGGGCTTCCTGAGCTGTCATAGCAAAGTCCCTGTCGGTATCTTTTACGATTTTTTCAAGTTTTTGACCAGTATTATCTGCCAAAATCTTGTTTAATCTTTCCTTGATTTTGATTATTTGTTCAGCTTGGATCACTATGTCTGAGGCTTGACCTTGGGCACCACCAGATGGTTGGTGGATCATTATATTTGAATTTGGTAGAGAGTATCTCTTGCCCTTTGCTCCAGATGATAAGAGTACTGCACCCATTGAAGCAGCTTGGCCTATACAGATAGTTGAAACATCAGGTTTGATATAATTCATTGTATCGTATATAGCAAGACCACTTGTAACAACTCCACCTGGGGAATTGATATAAAATTGGATATCCTTATCTGGATCTTCGCTTTCCAAAAATAAGAGTTGGGCGATGATGATATCACTCATTTGATCGTTTACTTCTCCAGATAGGAAAATAATCCTATCCTTTAGAAGTCTTGAGTATATATCATAGGCTCTTTCGCCTTTGTTTGTTTGTTCTACTACCGTTGGAACTAGGTAATTTTTAGTATTCATTACAAATCTCCTTATATATTAAGGGTTTGCGATATCTTATTTATCTTCGCCTTCTTTAGAATCTTCTTCGTGGCTGTGGTCGTGGTCTTCACCTACTGCTTTGTGGTATTCTTCGTGAGGTAGAGCTTTTGCTTTTTCTACTAAGAATTCAACAGCCTTACGTCTTCTTATATTTTCTTTTACTGTATCATCAGATACGTTTTTGCTAAAGATTTCTTTGAATTTTTCGATATCATCAACCCCATACATCTTAGCTGATTCGTTGATTTCAGCTTCGATTTCTTCATCACTTACTTCAAAGCCTTCTTTTAGAGCAACTTCGTCAATTACAAGGTTAGCTTTTACTCTAGCTTCAGCTTGTTCTTTGTATTGGTTTCTGATTTCATTGATATCCATTTGTGTCATTTCAACATATTGAGCTAGGCTAATACCCATTTGTTGTAATCTTTGGTCAAGATTTTGCATCTCGATATCAATTTCACTATTTACCATAGATTCTGGTGCACTAACTTCACTTGCTCTTACTAGAGCGTCTATAGCTTGGTTTTGCATCATATTTGTTCTATAGTTTTCCTTGTCTTCTTTTAGCTTTTCTTTAAGGTCAGCTTTTAGTTCATCTAGTGTTTCAAACTCTGAGATGTCCATAGCAAATTCATCGTCAATTTCTGGTAGTTCTTTTTCTGTAATAGAGTTGATTTCTACTTCAAATTTTGCATCTTTGCCTTGGAATTCCTTTGCTTGGTAATCTTCTGGGAATGTTACATTTACATCAAATTTATCTCCAACTTTGTGTCCAGCAACTTGGTCTTCGAAACCTTCTATAAATGTCTTAGAACCTAATACTAGATCGTAATCTTCAGCCTTGCCGCCTTCAAATCTTTCTCCATCTAGGTAGCCGTCAAAGTCGATATTTACTGTATCTCCTTCTTTAGCTTCTCTATCTTCTACTGGGATTAATCTAGCATTTTCTTCTTGTTGTTTCTTTAATTCGTTTTCGATATCAGCATCAGTAACTTCTGCTTCAACTTCTTCTATGATTAGGTTGTCATAGTCGCCTAATACTGGATGTGGTTTTGTTTCAACATCAACTTTGAAAGTAATGTCTTTGCCTTTTTCGATATCGTCAAGGTCAACATTTGGTTGAGCAATTGGTTCAAGTTGAAGTTCTTCAATTGCTTTTTCATAAGGTTCAGGGAATACTAGTTGGATAGCTTCATCGTAGAAGATTTCTGGACCGTACATTTTTTCTAGAACTCTTCTAGGTACGTGACCAGCTCTAAAGCCATCTAGTCTATATCTTTTCTTATTTCTGTTATAAACCTTGTTTATAGCTTTTTCAAAGTCGTCATATTTTACATCAAATTCAAATTTTGCAATATTATTTTCATGAGATTTTAATTCTGTCATTTATTCCTCCTGCTTGATAGCTACTCATTTTGTTAATATACTTCAATTTAGCTATCAATCAACAATATCAAGGCTTTCTTTAAGGTAATTTATAATATCTTTTTTATTGTTGATTAGTTTCTCTTCGTAAATTAAGTTTTCTATTTCTCTTAGGGTATCCCCTAGTTCTTTGCCCTCTTTAAAACCTAGGTCTTTTAGGTCATTGCCATTGATTTTAATTTCATTGCGACCCTTGGGTATGTCATCATCTTTTACCTCAGCTAGGAGGCTAAGTCCCAAGTCGATATTAGAATCATCAGCATGTTTGGTTGATAAGACGTCCGCCCTTTGTAGAGCAAATAAATTTATTAAATTTTCTTCGCCTATGTTTCTAAGAAGCTTTCTAATGGATTTTTTGCTGTAGGTGTTGGTATTATCCATGTGACGTTTTACTAAAATAGATGTGCTTTCTATAAACTTTTTAGAATATTTCAATTCCTTAAGACGTTTTATCAAAAGTTCTTCTGAAAGATTCTGGTGACCAAAAAATCTACCTTCACCTTTTTCATCAATAAAAAATGTATCGATTTTGCCCACATCATGATATAAGGCTGCCATCCTTATTTCTAGGATTGGAGGAGTCTTATCCAATACTTTAAGTGTGTGGTTAAATACGTCATCGGCATGGTGGCTTGAATGCTGGTCAAAATTAATTGTTTTTGTAAGTTCTGGAAAGATATATTCCAGCAAATTTAATTCATCCAATATCCTTATGCCATTTGAGGGTCTATCTGCTAACAAAATCTTATTTATTTCATCTTGGATGCGTTCTTTTGATATATCATTAATAGCTTTACTTTGACTTCTTATAGCTTCTTTTAAGTCTTTATCAATATCAAAATCAAGAACTGTGGCAAATCGCACAGCCCTCAAAGATCTTAACATATCCTCACTTATCCTATCATAAGGATTGCCAACTGCCCTTATAATTTTCTTTTCTAAGTCATCTTTACCATTAAAGGGATCTATAATGATTCCCTTTCTCTTAGCCATAGCATTTATGGTAAAATCACGTCTTTTCAAATCCTCATAGATATCATCAGTGTAATAAACACGGCTAGGATGCCTCTTGTCATCATAGGAATTTTCTGTTCTCATAGTAGTAACTTCATATTCATGTGAGTTTAGAATAACTTTTATTGTTCCAAATTTTTTCCCTATATCGATAGTCTTATAGTCTTTGAAAACTTCAAGAATTTGATTAGGCCTAGCCTTGCTTGTGATATCTATATCATAGTTATCTCGAGACAAAAGTTCATCTCTGATACATCCACCTACAAGATAAGTTTCAAATCCTGCTTCTTCAAGTTTATCTACGATTTCATTTGTCATCTTCGTCTTCAGTCTTTGTATCTATTCCAGCTCTTGCTTTTCTTTGAACATCTAATTTGTAAGTCACTACATCATCTCCATCGTATACTTCAACAGATTCTGGTAGTTTAAGCTTTACTTCTCCACTCTTACCTGTCTTTAGGTTAAATATATTAATAGGCTCAGTTAAAACTTCATCTATTTCTTTGATGATGGATTCTGGTCCTTTGATTACTATAGAATCTGGAGCAGTATATGCTTCTGATAGCTCATAGGATGGGTTTATAGAACCTGTTGCATCAATTCTTATTGGTACTCTTTTTGTCTCAAAAACCCTAAAAGATATATTGGCATCCTCATCAGATATATCTAGGTTGGCAAGCTTTTTGCCAGCACGATCTAGTACATTTATATTGACATTATGAACTTGCCCATCTATAAGGCTTGGATCGTCAATCTTTACTTCTGCCCTGTCCACCTTGTTTATAACGCTGGCAGGTCCTTTTACAGTTATCTCTTTGGGATTTATTTCGTTAAGTTCTACAATTTTGCCATCTTTTATTTGATCAGATATAACATAATTTACAGGTAATCTTTTTTCTATTACTTTTTGTATATTTAAGGTAAGCTGACTGGGATCGGCATCTTCCACATTTATGCCAGTTGGTATGTCCACCTTTATATTTAAGGATTGGACTCCTTCTTTCAGGTCAGATATGTCTACTGATGCATAAATATTTTCAGGTCTTAAGTCTATAAGCTTTTCCCTGCTTCCCTTTAGCTTTAATGTAGTTGTGATGTTGTCATTATTTCCTATAATGGTGTAGCCATTTCTTTCTAAGTCGTCTTGGTTTTTTATAACAACTGGCACGCCTCTGTAAATTTTATTTACATTGGGATTTGTTGAATTAGTAACATAAGTCCACATAAAAATAGCTAGTAGAACTGAAAGGATTTTTAATTTGTTATCAGTCTGTTTCATCGTTATCATCCTTTTTTTCTTGGTCAGTTGGTTGGTAAAACAAGTCTTTTTTTAGTCTGATGCTAAGCGAATCATCATCAAAATACCTATCTATCCTGCCACCTTCTACAACAGATATATTTCCTGTCTCCTCAGATACGACTACTACAATACAATCGGATCTTTCTGATATGCCTATGGCAGCCCTATGTCTTGTACCTAATTCCTTAGAAATAGTGTTCGAATTTGATAGTGGTAAATAGCAAGCTGCTGCTATTATTTCATTCTCACTTATTATAACCGCACCATCGTGAAGAGGAGTATTGGGAATGAATATATTTATTAGTAGTTCGCTTGATACATCGGCATGAAGCTCAGTTCCGCTTTCAACTATATCATTTAGCCCAACTTCTCTTTGGATTACGACAAGGGCCCCTATTTTTTGTCGAGATAGGGAACTTGCCGCTCTAACTAGTTCATCTATGGTATTTTCGTTTCTTTTGACCCTATCGCGAGTTAAAATCGTCCTGCCACGGCCTATCCTTTCAAGGGCTGACCTTAGTTCTGGCTGGAAGACCACTATTATGAATACTAAAGCCACAGTCAAAAATTGGTTCATAACCCAACTTACAGTGTTTAAGTTTAATATATCTGCTAATGAAGCAATAATCAGCACGATAACAAGTCCATTTAAAACTTGCTCTGCCCTGGTATTTCTTAGTAATGAAAATAGCTTGTAGACAGCAAAGGCTATTATTGCAATGTCTATAATATCTGTAATTCTAATCAGTAGTATAGAATTTATAAAATTTGTAAGATAATTCATGATTCCCCTCTTTGTAGTTCTATTAATATGTTACTATTTTTTGCTAGTAAAGGGTAGTAAATAGCCAAAAAAAAGGCCCCGATATCCTATAAGGATTAGGGGCATAATCATTATCCAAGCATAACATCTAATATCATCATTATTGCAAAACCTGCTGCAAAACCAAGGGTTCCTATGTTGGTATGACTCTCACCCTCTCCTGTAGCTTCTGGTATTAGCTCTTCTACTACTACATAGAACATAGCTCCAGCAGCAAATGACAATAGATATGGTAGTATTGGTATCATTATTTGCGATAACAAGATGGTAATAAGAGCTGCTATAGGCTCTACAACGCCTGATCCTACTCCAGCCCAGAAAGATTTTTTCTTATCAAATCCAGCCGACTTAAGTGGCATTGATATAATAGCTCCTTCTGGAAAGTTTTGTATGGCTATACCAAGTGATAAGGCCAAGGCTTGGGCAAGACTTACAGATCCTTTGCCATATATTGCACCAGCGTAGGTAACACCAACTGCCATTCCTTCAGGAATATTGTGGATTACCACAGCTAGGACCATCATTGTCGTTGATCTTAAATTATTTTTTGGTCCCTCAGGTTGGTCTGAGTCAATATGTTGGTGGGGTATAGAATTGTCCAAAAACAACAAGAAAAATATCCCTATTAAAAACCCAACTGTTGCTGGTATCCAGCTTAATTTGTCCATTTTGACTTCGACCATATCCATAGCCGGTATCAAAAGTGACCAGATACTTGCCGCAACCATAACTCCTGCTGCAAAACCTGATAGGCCCTTTTGAACTTTTGGGTCAATCTGATCTCTCATGACAAATACTAGGGCTGAACCCAAGGATGTGCCGATTAAAGGAATCATTACCCCCCAAAAAACTTGTGAATTCATAAGCTACTACCTAATAATTTGGAGAATCTATCTTCCAAATGTCATCTGCATAGTCAATAATAGTCCTATCTGATGAGAAATATCCAGCATTAGCAATATTTATCAGACATTTTTTTGACCATGCTAGTTTGTCTCTGTAGTCAATATTTATTTGCTCATGGGCTTTTTTGTAAGACTCAAAGTCTTCTAAGATGAAATACCTATCTCCACGAGAACCATCTTGTGGATTGATCAATTCATTGTAAATATCAAGGAACATGTAGGAATTGTTGTCATCAAGCTCTCCATTTACTAGGGCATCAACCGCATCTTTAATATCCATATCTGTTTGGTAAAGCTTTCTAGGATTGTAGGATCCCTCAATTTCCATTAGTTCTTCTACACTTGCTCCAAATCTGTAGTTGTTTTCTTCGGAAGCTTCTTCAAATATTTCAATATTTGCACCATCAAAAGTTCCAAGAGTTGGAGCGCCATTTAGCATAAATTTCATATTGCCGGTTCCAGAAGCTTCTTTTCCAGCTGTTGATATTTGTTCACTGACATCTGCTGCTGGATATATCTTTTCTCCATAAGAAACTCTAAAGTTTTCTACAAAAACAACTTTCATTTTCTTATTTACATCTGGGTCATTATTAACAACTTCTGCCACTTCATTGGCAAGCTTTATTATGCCCTTGGCTCTGAAATATCCTGGAGCTGCCTTTCCACCAAAGATAAAGGTTGTTGGGTAAAAGTCCATGTCAGGATTTTTCTTAAGCTGGTGATATAAATATATTATGTGAAGTATATTTAAGTGTTGACGTTTGTATTCGTGGATTCTCTTTACTTGAATATCAAAAATTGATTCTGGGTCAATTTTGATTCCTTCGTGTTCAAGAATATAAGAAGCCAGGCGTTTTTTATTTTTTTGTTTTATATCCCATAGCTCTTTTAATGTTGCCTCATCATCAGCAAATTTTTCTAAGCCTTTTAGTTCGTCTAAGTTGTAGATCCAATTGTCATTGCCAAGTTTTTCTGTAATAAAGCTTGATAATAGACGGTTTGAGTACACCAACCACCTTCTTGGTGTTATACCGTTTGTCTTGTTATTAAATTTATCTGGGAATATTTGGTACCAATGTTTAAAGGTATCAGCTTTAAGTATATCTGTGTGAAGGGCTGCAACGCCATTAACAGAAAATCCTACATATATGGCAAGATTTGCCATATGAACTTGATCATTTATAACTATCCTATACGGATCAATTTCATAATCAGTCATGCCCTCTTCTTTGAAATGTTTTACCAAGCTATCATTGATTTGATAGATGATTTCTAGACATCTTGGAGAAACTTCCTCTACTATGTCTATTGGCCATTTTTCAATAGCTTCTTGAAGAACTGTATGGTTAGTAAAGGCAAATACTTTCTTGCAGATATCAAGTGCTTGGTCAAAATCAAGGCCATTTTCGTCCACCAAAACTCTGATTAGTTCAGCAATTGCTATGTTTGGATGAGTGTCGTTTAGTTGGATGACATGGTATTTGTGGAAGTTTATAAAGCGCATATCATCTGAGAAATACCTCTTATATTTTTCTACCAAGTCTTGGATCGAAGCAGATACAAAGAAATATTGTTGCTTAAGTCTTAGAACTTTACCAGCTCTTTGCATATCATTTGGATATAAAACCCTTGTTATATCCTCTGCCCTGTTCTTTTTGGCAACTGCTGCATCGTACTCAAAGTTGTTGAACTTATCGAATTCAAATTCTTCAAATGGTTCTGCTTGCCATAATCTTAGGGTGTTGACCTTACCATTTTTATATCCTACAACTGGCATATCATATGGAACGGCCTTTACCTGTTGGTCCCTAAAATTAACAATTCTTGAGTCTGAATCAACCCTAATAGACCAACCATCTCCATCTTTTATCCAGCTATCTCCATGTTCTACCTGGAATCCATTTTCAAAAGTCTGCTTGAAAATACCCTCGCGGTATCGAACTCCATAGCCGTACATATTGATATCTTGAGTTGCTGCGGAGTCCATAAAACAAGCAGCAAGTCTGCCTAAGCCACCATTACCCAAAGCTGCATCGTCTTCATAATCTTCTATGGCTTCAAAGTCAATGTCAATTTCATCTAATAATTCTTTTACTTCATCATAAATACCTAAGTTTATGAGATTATTTCCTAGTGACTTACCCACCAAAAACTCTGCAGAAAAATAATAAGCACTTTTCTCATAGCGAGCATTTGCCTTACTTTGCCTCCAACTTTGGTTTATACGTTCCATTATTGTATCGCAAAGGGCATCGTATTTATCTTTTTCGCTTGTCTCATCAAAACTTTTTAGAGTAATTCTCTGTAGGTTTTCTACATAATTTTCTATAAATCTATTTTTTTCTATTTTATCCATTGTATCTCCCATATAATCTGGACATTTCTTTAATCCTTAGTGCCAGATCTTCAGTAAAATCTTCTTTCTTTGCTCTCCACTTCCAATTATCACCCAGAGTTCCTGGCCTATTGATTTGCGAAGTATTATCCAATTCTAAGAAATCTTGGATTTCAAACACAGCCAAATCAGAAACTGAGGCCATTAGATTTCTGATAATCCTCCATTGGTAGTCATCGCCATCCTCAAGACCAAAGTACCTTTCTACTAACTCTAAGTCTTCCTCATCCAAAGTTTCAAGCCAACCTCTTAGGGTTGATGAGTCGTGGGTTGATGAGTAAACTACTGAGTTTCTCAAGTAATTGTGAGGTAGGTAATTGCTATCAAAGTTCTCTGAAAAGGCAAATTGGATAACATTCATGCCCGGAAAACCATAAGTATCTTTTAGGTCATCTACCTCTTTTGTTATATATCCTAAATCTTCAGCAATAAATTGCTTATCTGGGAATTTCTTTTTGATATGATCAAAAAAGTCATAGCCACCAGCTTCTATCCAATCACCAAATTTGGCGTTTTCATCACTTGCAGGTATGGCATAGAACTTTTCAAATCCCCTAAAATGATCGAGTCTTAGCAGATCATAGGTCCTAAAGGCCATCTCTATTCTTTTTTCCCAGAAGCTATAAGAGTCTTTTTTCATCTTATCCCAATCGTATACAGGATTGCCCCAAAGCTGACCATCTTCAGAATAGGCATCTGGCGGAGCTCCTCCAACTGTTATTGCTTCTTTGCTTTCTGGATCTAACTTCAATATATCAGAATTGACCCAAGCATCGCAAGAGTCATATGCCACGTATATTGGTAAGTCTCCGATGATTTGAATATTTCTCCTGTTAGCGTATTTTTTTAGTTCATTCCATTGTTTAAAAAATTCATATTGGATGAAAATATAAAAATCAATATCTTCTTGGTGTTTTTCTTTAAATTCTTTTAGAGCAGTTTTGTCCCTATCACGTAATTTCTCGTCCCATTCAATCCAACTAATGTCAAGAGAGTCACGTTTGATAGCCATAAATAAAGCATAATCTTCAATCCAAAATGCTTCTTCTTTCCTAAACTTTTTGATTTCCTTATCGAGTTTGCCCTTGGAATTTTCATAGGCTTTTTCAAGTATCCTATATCTTAGATTATATTGGATAGCATAGTCGACATAGCTATCGTTATCTCCAAAGTTTAAAGACTCCAAGTCTTCTTTTTCCAAAAGCCCATCTTCTATTAGCATATCCAAGTCTACAAAGTATGGATTGCCAGCAAAAGATGAGAATGATTGGTAGGGACTATCACCATATGAAGTTTGTCCCAATGGCAAAATTTGCCAATACCTAATAGAAGCATCAGATATAAAATCTACAATATTATAGGCTTCTTTGCCAAAAGTTCCTATTCCATAAGCTGAAGGTATTGAAAATATAGGCATTATAAGGCCATTGCCTCTTTGTAATCTGTCTTGTACTTTTTTCATCAAATCTCCTTAAACTAGTTTCATAAAATTAATAACAGGAACTTCGTAAGGATGGTTTTCTTTTATAATCATAAAAACTCTGTCCTTATCAATTTCTTTTATCCTAAATTCTAACTTTGCTTCATTTACAGTAGTGTGCTCTCCTATATTCCCTATGTCGGGATTTGAACCTTCTAGAGGTGTAAAATGACCTATCACAGGACTTTCTGCAAAGACTTTATCATAGCCTTCATCATATAAAAATCCTTCTTTGTTTAGTGCATCTATTAGATTCCATTTATCTTCATCAGGTATATAAAGCTCACATTTAAGATATGCCACAATCTTTCCTTTCAAAATATATAAGTCCACTATAAGTTCTACTTTGTCTTTCAAATTGGTCAAAATCGACCCTGTATGGCCTGCCCCAACTTGATATAAGAAGCTCATGGTGATCTCCCATATCGTTACATTCGGTAATCGTCACTCCATGATGGCTCATAACTTTTACCTCAGGGCTTAACCAATTGATAAAAATTACAGGCAAATCCCTATACAAAGCTTCATTGATAAAGTCAATCTTTTGATTTTTGCTTTTCTTCTTAAACATAAACTCTTCCATAATATGACTATTAACTTTAAGATTCCTATTAGTTATTATTCTCTTGCTCCTTCTATCAAGGGCAAGTGCTGTTGGCACTCCATTGGCATGGGGTCTGAGTTTTTTAAAAAATTCATAATGATAGGCATTGTATTCTTCAAGGCTAAAGATTTCATCTCTGTGGTAGAGATAAAGATAGGTGTTGGTAAAAGCTGTCACCACGCAAGACCTGTCTCTATAAAATTTATTGACTCCCATGTGCATGAGAGAATTTTGAAAACCACCGTAGTAAATACCCTGAGGTACTCTTATTGGCACAAACTTACCTACTTGGCTATTTTTTAGTTTCATCTTTGTATCCTTCAATAAAATTTTTCTTTTGCTTATCCATAATATCTTTTTGATTAAAACCTTTCTTCATAAGCCTTTGTTCAACTTTTTCATGGGCTAAGGTGTATAAAACAGAAGCAACTGGGATACTAACAAGCATACCAACAATACCAAAAAGTGAACCACCTATAGTTACTGAAGCCAAGACCCAAACGGCAGGTAAACCAACTTGGGCATCGGCAATGGCAGGATAGATTACATTTTCTTGAACTTGTTGCATAATCACATCATATATCAAAAATATAAGGGCCTTGATTGGAGATTCAATAAATATAATTACTGCAGATATTCCAGCTCCAGCTATAGGACCAAAGATTGGGATCAAATCAGATAGTCCCACCAATATTGAAATCATAGGCGCATTTGGTATAGCAAAAATTATCATACCAATATAAGTTAGGACAATAAGCAAGGCCACTGATATCATTCTAGAATAAATGTAGTCTTTAAAGGTGTGGTAGGATAAAGAAAAAACTTTATTTACATAGTCCGCATCTTTTTCATCTAGAAAAGCATAGAGCAACTTATTTCCATTTAATTTTAGCATATCTTTATAAATAAGTACAAAGATTGAAAAGACAACCACAGTAAATATAGTAATGGCACTTGAACCAATTGAATTTATTATACTTGAAGTCATAGTTAGCAATGATTTGCTGTTGGTGTTTATATATTTAAAAATAGGTCCATTCACACTTAGCCAATTTACATCCTCAGTTATTTCCCTAAAATCATTAGCATAGTTTTCTGTTAGGGAATTATTCTTCAAAATTTTATAGGTTTCATCTACAAAAACTGGCCATTTACGGCTTAAGGTTAAAGCAGATTTGATAATTTGTGGAATAAATATATTTAATAGCAAGGTTAAAAATAGCAAGACACATATCCAGGATAAAACTAGAGATACGCCACGAATTGCCTTCTCCTGCTTTGGATCCTTGTAATTTTCTCTTATTAACCTATAGAAAAAGTTCATAGGTATATTTATGATGTAGGCTAACATAAAGCCTATGATGAATGGTTGGATAATTCTTATAAATTTGCCCACAAAATCCAAAATTTCCCTAAGATACCAGAAGGTAAAAAATACCCCAAGTCCTATCAGTAATATTTTGAGTATGTTTTTTGTTTGTTCATCTAATTTGTGCATTTATTCTCTCCTAATAATTTATAATAATTTTACCCCTAATGATATTTTTTCTCTAAAATAAAATTTGGTATATAATCTATATAAGAAATCCTAAGGAGGAAATTTTGAGTAAATGTTATATAATCGCTGGTGGCGAATTTGATGGCTTTTTTGACCAAATCAATGATGATGACCTAGTAATTGCTGCTGATAAGGGCTATGAATATGTACAAAAGGAAGGCCTAGAAGCTGACTTTATTGTAGGAGACTTTGATTCAACTAGCCTACCTGAAAGTGAAAATGTTATAAAATTAAGTCCCATTAAAGATGATACAGATACAAAGTCAGCCATGAAAATCGCCCTAGAAAAGGGCTATAAGGAAATAATAATATATGGAGGCTTAGGAGGACGTGAGTCCCACACTATATCAAATATTAGAAATGCTCTCGAATTTAAAAAGATGGGCATAGATGTAAGGCTTAAATCAAAGAATAAGGAACTAATAATTATAGGAGATAAACTTTCACAAAAATTTGAAGATGATTATTATGTGTCAATATTTGCCCTATCTGAAGTCGCCAAGGGCCTTACTATAAATGGGCTTTACTATGAACTTGATAATTATGATATGGAGATATCCGATAGCCTAGGAGTATCAAATGAAACTTGTGGCAGAGATTTTACTATAGAAATAAAAGATGGTTATATTCTTATTATATTTGAAAAAAAGTAGGGCAAATTACATTATTTGCTCTACTTCTTTTTTCGTAAAATCTTTTTCTAGTCTTTCTTTGCGCATTTGCTCAAAGCTTTTATTTGCCTTTTCTCCTAAGCTTTGATCATCGACTTCTTTTTCTTTTAATTTTCTGATAGTCCTGTCTTCTTTTAAGGTATAAAAGACTGTTGCAAGCGGCATAAATAAAATCATTCCCATGATTCCAAATAATCTACCACCCAAAAATACAGAAACAAAAATCCATATAGCTGGAAGTCCGGAGTGTTTGCCAATAACTAATGGATAGAAAATATTTTCTTGGACTTGTTGAAGTATTATCAAAAATATTATAAATACTAATGATTGAAATGGTGATTGGATAAAAATCATAAGCATTCCAAAGGCAGCCGCAATAATTGGTCCAAAATATGGGATAATATCGAGAGCTCCAACCAAGATTGAAATCATGCCAGCATATGGTAATTGCAAGATCTTCATCCCAATGTAATTTAATACTCCCAGTACAAAGCATGACAAAAATCTTGTGTCCAAAAATTTGGCAAAGGCATCATAAGTTAGTTTTGAAACATAATTTATTGTATCTGCCCTATCCTCATCAAAGTTTGCATACAAGAACTTATTGGCGTTTATTTTTAAGCTCTTCTTATTGATGCTTACATAAATTGAAAATATGAAACCCATTGCAATAGCAATCAGAGCCGAACTAACTGATGATAATATGCTTTGAGCACGGTTAAGGACATTTGATCCCTCACCACTTAGGTAGCTTGTTATTTTGTCGGATATATTGTTTATATCAAAACTTTCAAATTGATTTCTAATATCAACTATAGCTTTGTTTAACGCTGGTATTTTCTCTGTATATTTTATAAGTGCATCAGCAAAGGCTGGAATATTTTTTATAGCAGTCTGAGATGCATTAATGGTCTCTGGTATTATTACTAATAAAATCAAGGTAACTGCCCCAAAGAATATGAGCCAGCTAAATATCAGAGATAAGATTAGTATAAGTTTTTTATGCTTTTTGGGGTCAAATAGTCTGCCAAAAACTTTCTCTTGAAAAAAGTTCATAGGTAAGTTTATGACAAAAGCTATTGCAAAGCCCAACAAAATTGGTCTTATGACAGCATAAGTACTTACCAAAAAAGAGCTAACTGGCTCTACATACCATAAAGTAAAAAAAGCCAGTAACAAGATAAGACCAACTTTTAAATTATTTTTGGATTTTCTATCCAAGTTGTTGGTAATCTTCATTATTTTCCTTCCTATTATTTAAAGTCTATCCTTCCAAGGACAAGTTCATTTTTAACCAAGCTTCGTCTAAGTTTTCTTTTTCTTCTTCCAAAGATTTTATCTCAGCAAATATATCTTTTACCAAGTCTTGGTCTTGATAGAAATCAGCTGATAAAGTGATCTCATTTAGTTCTCCTAATCTTTCTTCAACTTCATCCATCCTCTGTTCGATTTTTTTAATATCATTTTTTATTTTTTTTATCTCGTTGCGTTTAAGATTTTGCTTCTTTTTTTCTTTATTTAGCTGGGTTTTTGAAATAGCCTGACTTTCTTCATCCTTAGCTATCATTTCTTTTTGCTTTTCAACATAATAATCATAATTACCAAGGTATTCGCTCATACCATCATCTTTCATTTCAAGGATTTTGACTGCAATTTTGTTTAAGAAATACCTGTCGTGGCTTATAATTAAAACAGTTCCTTCATAGTCAAGTATGGCATCTTCTAAGATTTCCTTTGAATCAATGTCTAGGTGGTTGGTTGGCTCATCCATTAGGATAAAGTTGGTGTCAGATATCATTAGTTTTAAAAGCGATATTCTAGCACGCTCACCACCGGAAAGCTCAGATATTTCTCTATCCACATCTTCGTTGTAGAACATAAACTTGGCCAAATATGATCTGATTTCAAAGTTAGTTAGCATTGGATAAGTTTCTGATATTTCTTCAAATATTGTATTAGACAAATTCAAAGATTTTTGTTCCTGGTCAAAATATCCGATATTTACACTTTGACCAATTTTTATTTTGCCTGAGGATGGAATCTCTTCAGCCAAGATGATTTTAAACAAAGTTGTTTTTCCAACTCCATTTTCGCCAATGATAGCTGTCCTCTCATTTCTGAAAATATCAAAGCTAATATTCTTGAAAATTTCTTTCTCGTCATAAGTTTTTGAAAGTTTAGAAACCTTAAGAACATCTTCCCCACTTTGGATCCTTGGGGTGAATTTTAGCTTCATCGCATTGGATATTTGATCTGGCGCCTCAATTCTTTCCATCTTGTCAAGAAGTTTTTGCCTAGATCTTGATTGAGATATTCCTCTTTTTCTTTTGGAACCACCTTGGTTTTTTAGCCTATCAATAATTTCTTCTTGTCTGGCTATTTCCTTTTGCTGGCTCTTGTATTGGTGTAGCCTAACTTCTAAGTCTTTTTTTCTTTTTTTAATAAAGCTTGTGTAATTGCCCGCATAAATATTAAGCGACCCATTTTCCATAAGAAAAACTTTATTTACAGTCGCATCCAAAAAGTACCTATCGTGGGAAATTACCACAACGGATCCCTCATAGTTTTTAATAAAATTTTCCAAAAATCTGATGGCCTTGATATCCAAGTGGTTGGTAGGTTCATCTAGTAAAATCAAATCTGGCTTTTCTAACAAGAGATAGGCAAGCTCTACCCTTGCCTTTTGTCCACCTGATAGGGTAGATATGCTCTTATCAAAGTCCTCAGATTCAAATCCCATGGCCTTTAGAGTCCCCTCAAGTTCTGACTTTATAGAGTATCCGTTATTTTTTTCAAATTTTTCAAATAACCTATTGTGATCTTCCAAGAGCTTTTGCATTTGATCTTCAGAAAGGTCTGTTCTTGTTAGTTCTTTTTCTATCTGCCTAAGCTCTTTTTCGATACCGATAAGATTTGAAAAAACTCCCATACAATGATCATAGATGCTTTGGTCAGTGTCAGTAGATAGTTGTTGTTTTAGATAGCCAATCTTCAGTCCGTTTGGTATATAGATTTCTCCACTATCCTTAGATATTTCTCCTACTAAGATTTTAAAAAGGGTGGATTTGCCAGCCCCATTGTTACCAATAAGACCAACCTTATCACCCTTTTCTATTATAAAGCTAATATTAGTAAAAATATCCCTAGTAGGATAAGACTTACTTAAATTGCTTGCTGATAATATATTCATTAAAAGTTATAGTCCTGTGGAGAGTTGATGAAATATGTAAGTGTAAACAGTGATTCATCCAAGTGTACATTTTCTAACACTACTCCATTTTTTGTTTTTAAATCTACTGGAGAAAAATTCCATATACCCTTTACATTGCCCTCACAAAGTATATCGCAAATATCTTGGCTTGCTTCTTTTGGAGTTGCAATTATTCCTATATCTACTTTGTTGTTTTCAAGATAAGTAGCAAGGTTTTCTATATCTTCTATTTTAAAGTCATCAGGTACATTCTTATTTGGTTCTTTATCAAAAACCGCACTAAATTTGTAGCCTAAGGTCTTGAAAGACTCGTATTGATAAAGGGCATGGCCTATATTACCATAACCGATTAGCACCATATGGTATTCTTTATCAACACCTATTATCTTTGATAATTCGTCCATAAGATCTCTTACATTGTAGCCATATCCTTGTTGACCAAAGCAACCATAGTGGTTCAAGTCTTGTCTGATTTGGCTGGCTGTAAGGCCTGTGATCTCAGAAAGTTCTTTTGATGATACTCTCACAATTCCCTTATCGTTGATACTTTCTAAATATCTGTAGTACTTTGGTAATCTTTTAATTACTGATAGAGATACTCCGTTGTCTTTAACCATTATTTCCCTCGCCTTCTTCATTGATTAAATCTTCATCTGTTAAATCTTCTACAAGAATCACTTTTTCAGTATTATACTCTATTTTTTCATCATTGTTAGATTCAAAGACAATTTTTTCACCAATTTTTAGGTCTTCACTAGAAATATTATTAGTTTCTTGGGTAATTTCTTTATTTTCTTCCTTAAGATTATCATCAAATAAATTATCATCTGATGTATCTTCATAGTCATAAGCTAGACTTTCTTCTGATAAATCTTTATTTTTGCTCATAGAACTTTTAAGTTTTAGTGAGTTTATTAGGTGAAAAATATACAAAACTATAAGGCTTGTGTATAAAATCATTTGACTGTTTTGGTTTAGCAACTGATTAGCAAAGCTTATAGTTGATGGCATCTGTGGCACAAACCTTGATAGAACAAGTATAGCTGGTATGCTAAGCAATCCAAAGGCTATGGCAGTAAGTATGGCCGTTAGTATAGAAAAACCAAATGCGTCTTTTTCTAAGAGTATATGAAGGGCAAAAACAAGCATCAAAATCCAGGCAAGTAAAAAAGCAAAGGCCCATACATATGTGACTATCCAAATTGGAGATCTCATAGAGATTATTGTAGTCACAAATAATATTAGGATTATAATGCTTATTGTTTGACTTAGGACTTTTTCAAATCTTTTGTTCATATTGACACCTACTTATTTTTCTTTGATTTGTATCTTAAGTTTGAATCTAGTATTCTCTTTCTAATTCTTAGATTATTTGGCGTAACTTCAATTAATTCATCATCTTCAACAAATTCCATCATTTCTTCTACACTCATTTTTTTTGCTGGTGTTAGCATGATGGCATCGTCAGAACCACTCGCACGGGTATTTGTTAGTTTCTTTTGCTTACATACGTTGACATCTATATCTAGACCCTTTGGGTTCATTCCAACTACAAGGCCTTCATAAACCTCATCCCCTACTTCTACAAACAACAATCCCCTAGATTGGGCAGAATTTAGACCATAGGCACGAGCTATACCTTGCTCGCTAGCTATAAGAGATCCGTCTTGGCGAGTTTCAATATCTCCCTTGTATGGAGCGTATTCTTCAAATTCTGAGTTAAGTATACCTGTACCCTTGGTATCTGTAAGAAACTCTGTTCTATAGCCTATTAAGCCCCTTGCAGGTATTCTAAAAATCATTCTGGTGTAGCCAGAAGATGTTGGTGTCATATCAATTAGTTCGCCTTTTCTGCGTCCCAATTTTTCTATGACAGAACCTGTGTATTCTTGATCGACATCTATAGTAGCAATCTCTATAGGTTCATTTTTCTTACCATCTATTTCTTTATACATTACTTCTGGTTTTGAAACTTGGAATTCATAACCTTCGCGTCTTAAATTTTCTATTAGAACTGAAAGGTGAAGCTCTCCACGACCTGACACCTTGAAACTTTCTGTAGAATCTGTATTTTCAACTTTTAATGAAACGTCTGTTTCTTTTTCTTTAAATAACCTATCTCTTATATGCCTGCTTGTAACATATTTGCCATCACGACCAGCAAATGGTGAGTCATTTACTGAGAAAGTCATAGAAAGTGTTGGTTCGGATATTTTTGTAAACTCGATTGGTTCATGGTCTGCTTCTGTTCCAATAGTGTCTCCAATTGAGATATCTTCCATACCAGATAGGGCAACTATTGATCCAAATTTAGCCTCTTCGACCTCTACTCTATTTAGACCATCAAATTCATATATAGTTACGATTCTTGATTTTACTTTTCTTCCTTCTTCGTTGTAGTTTGTGATTATCGCATCTGCATTTTTCTTGATAACGCCTTGCTCAACCTTTCCTATGGCAATTGAACCAAGGTAGTCATTGTAGTCTGTTGTTGATACAAGAACTTTAAATGGCACATCCTCTTCTGCTTCAAAGGCAGGTGTGTAATCTATTATTGTATCCAAAAGATCAGACATATCTGATTTTATTTGACCTTTTTCTAGGCTTGCCCAGCCATTTTTTGCTGATGCATATACAAATGGACTTTCTAAGTATGATTCATCTGCATCAAGTGATATAAATAAGTCTAGGATTTCATCTTCTACTTCATCAATTCTTTGGTCAGGCCTATCAACCTTATTTATACAAATAATTGCTGGAAGACCCAATTCTATGGATTTTCTAAGAACAAACTTAGTTTGTGGCATAGGTCCTTCGTGGCTATCTACAACTAAGACTACAGATTCAGCCATATTTAGTACACGTTCTACTTCTCCACCAAAGTCAGCGTGGCCTGGGGTATCGATTATGTTTATTTTCTTATCTTTATAATGGATTGCAGTGTTCTTAGAAAGGATAGTAATCCCTCTTTCTTTTTCTATAGAATTTGAATCCATTACTCTTTCGTTTACTGCTTGATTTTCACGAAATGTTCCTGCAGTTCTTAAAAGTCCATCGACAAGGGTAGTTTTACCGTGGTCAACGTGGGCTATGATTGCAACATTTCTTACATCTTCTCTTCTCATAATTCCTTCTTTCAAACTTATAAATTCTATCAATATATTATATCTTAGACTATATCATTATCAATTAAACACATAAAAAATCACCTAGAATTAAAATCGCTAGGTGTATTTATAGCATGCTTTAGAAATGGACAAAGGCTGCCACCATGTTATCTTTCACTATCAAATTATCCGATAAAGTATTTACTATCTGTATTCCTCTGCCATGATTAGATAGCAGGTCTCTATCCTTGCCATATTTTATACCTTCACCTTCATCTTTAACCTTTATCATACAATAATCTTTATCAATTAGGACTATGACTTCTATAATCTTATCAAAATCTTTTGCATTGCCATGTTTATAAGAATTTACTATTAGCTCATCTAAAATAAGCCTAAGTTTAAAAATCATATCTTCATCAAGATTTAGATTTTCGAGAAATTTAGTTGTATCATCCCTAAATTCCTTGATAAGGAAAAGATCAGAATGAAGCAAATTTCTAATAATCTCCATAATAAGCTCCTCTTAACTTATTAATCTTATACCCAAAGAATCCTAAATAACATTGATAAAATCGATAATTTAATAATTTCCTGTCAAAATATGATAGAAAAACAAAATGTGTGGTATAATATATATGTAATAACAATGAAAGGAGACATTGGTATGAAATACGTATGTACAGCATGTGGATACATCTATGATCCAGCTGAAGGCGATGTTGATAACGGTATCGAAGCTGGAACAGAATTTGACCAACTTCCAGAAGATTGGGTTTGCCCAGTTTGTGGAGTAGGCAAAGATATGTTTGAACCACAAGAATAATTAAAAATTTAGAAGAGGCCACTGGCCTCTTTTTCTTTTAAAAAATCCAAAAGCTAAGCAAATATTAGCCTAGTTTTTGGATTTAATCTTTTTATTTTCTCTCACCTTTAGGGCTAGACTTAGGGCTACTGATATGCCTATTACTAGTACAATTCCTAGAATAATTGGTAGAGTGGACTTTTTACTATCTTTCTTGTTGCTTAATTTGGGCGACCTTGATAGAGATGATGATTCACCCCTTGTCAAATCTTTTTCATCTAAATCTTTGACTTCATCATTTGAATTCTTATCATTTTCACTAGATCCTGGAGCATCAATTTCTAAAACCAATGTTTCATTTTTTTGATCAAACAAGGTCACCTCATCATCTTTTTTATTGATATAATCATAAGCTTCTTTTGATGTCGACTTCACATTTTGATTAATTTTATCTATAGCTTCTTGAGCAAGCTCTTGTTTTCTTGCCTCAGAGTTAGTAGCTTCAATTTTTTTGTTATATTCTTTGACTATATCTTTTGTTGATTTGGCAATTTTTTCTGATTCTTCTTTGCTTATCTTATTTGATACTACTACATCACTTACTTTTTCAACTTTTCTTTTTATATCATCATCTTTTTTAGAACTGTTAGCAGAATTTCTATTTTGCTCCCTTTCTTTATTATTTTTCAAAAAAGTTTTGATTTCTGCCATCAACTCGTCTACATCTTTGTTTGATGATGTTTGCTTGCTTATGTTATTGGGAGCTGGGCTAATATCTAGAGTAGATGATGAAGAGTTTTCTTTTGATTCCTTGGAGCTTTCCTTAATTTTTGGACTTTTTAAAGGCTTTGATGTAGTTACACTGTTTGTAGTATTTTTCTCTTCTCTTTTTTCAGTATTGTTCTTACTCTCATTAGTATCTTCTGTTTCTACTTTGTCTTGAATTTTATCTGTGCTTTCGTTTAGATCTTTTATTATAGCGTCTACTTCAATATCGGGCTCTGTTAAAATTATATTTTCTCCCGTCTTAAGATCTGAACCTGTTTTATTGCTGTTGACCTCTTCTGCTTCGTTTGCATAAGATTTAGGAGAAAAACACAAAGCCACGGAAAGATAAATTAGGGTTAATTTACTAATTGACTTCATATATCCTCCTTAACTTGGTCTCTACTTATATTTTACACTTATTTTCTACACAATTCAAAGCAAATCTTTATTTTCTATAGCTTGATGCCAGAAAAACTTGTACAAACTATCAAACTTCCCTATATAATTTTTAAGCCATGGTTTTCTCTTGCCACAAAAATGTAGGATAGCAGTATTTGCCATGACATCGTACAGATTATAATCATACATGACCTTGTAGGTAGTAAATCTTCTGGCATCATAGTTGTATTTTAATTCTGGGATTTCCATAATTTCATTTCTAAAAACAACATTTAACAAATCCTGGTCGGGCATCATAAGACCTGCTTTTCTAGTGTTATTTGCATAGTCCAGGATTTTTTGCTGATAAATATTACCTCTAGCCTTTTTTAAATTAATCATAAGTATGCCAGAATTGTAATATTTAGTGATATCAGTTTTCTCACTAGTTATCATAAGTCTAGCCTTGTTTGCAGATTGAACTGTAGGCATGGTATGGATGGCAGCCATAAATAGATTGTCTTTAAAATCCTCATTATATAAGTCTATTAGTGAATTTAAAACTAAAATATCTGGATCTAGATATAAAATTCTATCCATATCTTCTGGCAGGTACTTGTAGGCAACTAGTCTATAATACATTTCACTTGTGTAATAAAAAGTAGTTAGGGCAGATGAAAAATCATCATCCACCCTAACATTATTCAATCTTGCTTTATTATTTGATTTTTCTTTTATAAAGTCTCTTAAACCCTCAATACTCTCATCATCTATTGACTTATGCAAGAGATAGATGTCAATATCAACCTCATTTGTTAAAAAAAGTGAATACAACATCGTCTTTAGTGGATTAAGATAGTTTTGATCACAACTTACTAATATATTCAATTAATTCTCCCCTATTCGGAATCACTAGTTATATAAAATCCTTTACCTATGATTTTTGATGTGTTTAATATGGTTATGAAGGCATATGGATCTATATTTTTTAAGAAGGCTCTTGTCCTAGGGGCTTCCTTTGGTGATAAGACCAAGAAGAATATAGATCTTTTGACTCCTTTGTATAAACCCATCCCATCAAGGACAGTGGCTGAACGGTTCAAATCATCTCTGATGAAACTACCAATTTCCTTTGGCTTTGTTGTAATTATTATGAAAAATTTATCTGTGTTAAAGGATTGGATGATTACATCGACAAAAATCCCCTTTAACAAAAGTCCCAACACGGAAAGCAGACCTATTTCAATGTCAAAAATCCAAATAGAAGCAATAGTAAATATACCATCTACCGCTAAAAGTGCCTTACCTACTTCAAGTGATGAGAATTTCTTCAAAATCATAGCAATTATATCAGTTCCCCCAGAACTAGCTGCAAGGTTAAAAAGTATTGCAGAGCCAAAGGCAGATATAATTAGTGTGTATACCAATTCTAGCATCTTGTTGCCTGTAAGGGAACCCTCGATTGGAAAAATATAATCTAGGGCAAGTGCTGTTAGTGAGTTTAGTATAGCAACATATCCAGTCCTTAGTGTGAAGTGCTTGCCAAGGATAAAGAAAGCTATTACTAGCAAAGCTATATTTATAATTAGGGTTAATTGAGGTCATGTAAGAGGAATGAAGGTTGATGCGATTATACTCATTCCCTCAACCCCACCAATTACAAAGGAATTTGGATATTTAAAAAAGTGTGTGCCGCAAGCCATAAGTATTGCGGCAAAAGCCATGAGCAAATACCTAGTCAACTCGTCCATAAGATCGTGATTGTGTTTGGCCACAGCCCTTCTTTCTAAGTAATTATTTATAAAATTTCTACCAAAAATTTCATTATTCCTTTTCTCATCGGAACATTCTGTAGCCACCATTATCTCCTTAATTAATTGTCTGAATAATTATCAAAATAGCCTTGGACTAATACAATTGGTGTTCCCTTGTCTCCTGAACCTGATGTTAGGTCAGCTAGAGATCCTAGTAAATCAGTGATTTGTCTAGGTGTAGTACCTAGAGTTTCGTTTTTGCCTACTAGTTCTTTTTCCTTTTTTGAAATCCTATCAACCATAGCATTTGTTCTATCTTCTATAGATAAATCAGCTAGTTCACTATCTGCTATATATTTGATTTTGAGCTCGCTTGGTGTACCCATTAGCCCCTTGGTAAATGAAGGAGATACTACTGGATCGGCAAGCTCCCAAATTTTGCCAACTGGATCTTTGAATGCTCCATCACCGTAAATCATAACTTCGATTTCTTTGCCAAATTCGTTTATCAATTTTTCTTGGAGTTTACTTACAAATACTTCTCCATCTCTTGGGAAGAGTTTAACCATATTTTCTGTAGATAGGTTTGAACCCAATAGACCATATTGGCTGTTGTAGCCTGATCCATCTATAGATTCTGTCAAAATATCATCTAAGGATAGGATGTTTTCTCCACCTGCTTCTTTTAGCTTTCTTTTTACAATGTTTCTTGTGTGGATTGAGCAAACTAGTACATCCTTTGAAAATTGAAGCGAATCAACCGGATTGTTCAAAAAGTGAATTTCAGAGTTTTCTGCAATCTCAGTGTATAGTGATGGGTAGTCAATACCTGTGAAAGTGTGTTTGTAATCCCCAGCAACTTTCCTAAATTCATCTATATCGAGTACGTCTTTATAAGGATTGATGTCACTATTAAATAGGTCCATCTCATCCATTAAGTAATTTCCTACCTCATCTTGTGGATAAGATAAGCAAATGTGTAGTTTCTTTCCTGATTTTGCTATAGCCTTTAAAAGAATTGAAAATCTATTTCTTGAAAGAATCGGAAATAATACTACTAGTTCATCACCAGAAAATTTATTATTTATGTCTTCAGCTATTTGCTCAATATTTGCATAGTTGCCTTGAGCTCTCGCTACAAGTGATTCTGTTACGCATATTACGTCTTTGTCATTTATTTTGATATCCTCATTTTTAACAGCATCTTTTATACTATCAAAAACAATTTCTACCAAATCATCACCTTTTTCTATAATTGGCGCACGAAGTCCAATTGTTCTTGTTCCTATATATCTTTTCATTATAATCCCCTTTCTAAAAAATTATACTCTCATATTTCCAATATAAAAGATGCTAAAATTTAACTTCTAGCATCAAATTTTGATCCACATTTTGGACATTTTACTTTTATCTTGCCTTTTTTCTTTGGAATTCTAAGTTTTTGCCCACAAATTGGACAAGTAATTTGCTTGTGATCTTTGTCATTTCTTTTTGTTTTTATATCTCCTTTAAATCCTCCCAAGGATTTTTTAATTGGATTTAGGAACTTATCCTTAAAATAATTATTTTCAAGCCTTCTCTTTTCTATATTTTTAGAAAAGGCCCTAAAAATAGCATAGGCAAAAAACACAAAGCCCAAAGTATACAAAAAAGATGATTTGGCAAAATATGAGATTAGGGACGTGATTATCCCAGCCCATAGTAAAAATATTCCAAATTCGTCTGTATTTAATTTATTATTCATCAATTCCCTCAACTAATTCTTCTAAAATTTTGCTGATATCTCCTTTTATGAGATAATCAGCTCTGGAATCCCTGCCAGTAGGGTCCATATTTATTAATACTAATTTGTTTCCCCCATAAAAATCTATAAGACCTGCAGCAGGATATACTGCAAGAGAAGTACCACCTATGATAAGCACGTCTGCATTGCTTATAAGATTTATAGCATAGGAAATATTGTTCTGGTCAAGACCTTCGCCATATAAAACTATGTCTGGCCTTACAATACCACCACAAGCATCACATTTCACTAGGCTATCAAATTTTTTTGTATAAGAAAGGTCAAAATTTTTGCCACACTTAGTACAATAAAAATCAACTAGGTTGCCGTGAAGCTCAATTACATTTTTGCTTCCTGCATCTTGGTGAAGACCGTCAATATTTTGGGTAATTATTCCTTTAAGCTTGCCCATTTTCTCAAGCTTTGTTAAAGCATAATGGCAGGCATTTGGTTTAATTCCCTCTATCATTAGATTTTCTCTGCAATAGGTCATAAATTCATCTGGATGATTTATGAAAAACTCATGACTTAGCATATATTCTGGCGAATAATTCGAATTGTTTTCTTTGTTATAAAGGCCTGTAGCAGACCTAAAATCAGGCAGACCTGATGCAGTAGAAACTCCTGCTCCTCCAAAAAACACAATATTATTAGAATCCCTGATTATATGTTTTACTTTATCAAAATTTTCCAAAATAACTCCAATCTATAAATCTAAATTTTCTTCAAGATTACCAGTGTTCAAAGCCCACATTCCTATCAAAACTATTATATAGTATATAAGTGTTGTTATGTTTTTATATATGCCAAAATTCCCTATAGCAAAAGGATATATGAAGGCATAGTTCATAGGCAAAGCGTGTTGTATGCCAGAAGCTACTAAAACTAAGGAATAGTATTTACATACGAAAAATCCAAGTATTAGGACAAGGCCTATAATAAGTATTATTAGCAAATTGCCATGATTTTTATTAGTAAATCTATTTCTTGCTTGACCATAAAAACTTATGGCAAAAATTATCAAATACCATATAAGTCCTAAGAAAAAGTAATAAAGTAAATCACTTGTGATTTGGTAATTCAATAGTTTCAATAAAATCAATGTGAATATCAAATTGTAAATATAAACTAAGATTAATAACAGTAATTTGCTTGTAAAATACTTAGATCTTCCCATAGGCAAATTAAAAATAATAGTTGATGAACTTGTAAACAAATCCTTTCTTATAATTCCTAGAGAAAAACTTACATTAACAAATACAAATATCATTAATATTACATTAAAAACAAGCTTATAGGATAAGATACTATCGATAGATAGAAAACTATTTGGTGCAAATTCCAAGGCTAATCCAAGGATTATAAGCAAGGCAAAGAGAATACTTGTATTCCTAAAATATCTTTTATTTCTTATTAAATCAAATTTCAAAAAATTCATAATCTTAACCTAAATAAATATTGTCATAAAATTCACTTATGCCAACTTTTTCTTTTTTGCCAATATTTATAGCTGTATCCCTATAGTGAATACTTACATTTTCAAGGAAAATCACTTCATCTATGAGATTTTCCACTAATTCTAGTTGCTGAGAGGCAATAAGGAAAGTTTTCCTTCCATCAATTCTATCAATCAATAGATCTATAGCCTTACTAGTAGAAATTGGGTCTAAGCCATCAAATACTTCATCCAAAAGGAAAATCTCAGCATTGCTAGCAAGTGCTAGGGCAAGATTTAACTTTTGCCTTTGGCCCTTGGATAAACCCATAGCCATTCTTTTTTCATCAAGTCCAAAAAAATCTAGGATATCTTTGGCTTCATCTGCTGAAAAATCAGGATAAAAATGTTCATATAAGTTTATTAAATCAATCATCCTAAGTTTCTCATCAATAATTAAGTCATCAGCCTTGTAGATCAACTTTTCCTTGACTTTAGGATTTAAATTTTCTCCTAAAATTTTAAAAGATCCAGAATCAGCCTTGACAAGACCAGTCAATATCTTAATCAGTGTAGATTTGCCAGATCCACTTGGACCAAGCAAGCCAACTACCTTTCCTCTTTCAATGTCAAAAGATATGTCATCAAGGGCTGGACTATTATTATATTTTTTACTTATATTATTAACTTCAATAGCCTTATCCATTTGCAAGACTCCTAAGTTTCAAAATCTCCATAACATCATCGAGGTTTAAACCAATATTATTGAGCTTAGCTGAGAAATCATTTATATATCGATTTAGATATTGATTCTTTAGCAAACCTATTTTTTGATTATCAAAAATGTAATAATAACCATCAGATTTTTCTTCGATAATATTTTCTTCCTTTAGAACTTCAAGCAATTTAAAATAATAATTCGGATTTATTTTAAACTTACTGGTAAAAAACTTTCTATCCTTTAATTTTTCACCACTTTTTATCTTTCCGCTTAATATATCAATAATGATATAATCTTTTATTTCATCTACTTTGCTAGTATATGTCATATCAATTAATCAAACTTACCTTACTATCATAATCTTTTACAGCATCAACAAAAACTTGTATGACCCTCTGGCCATATTCGCCCAAATTTTCAAATACCATATGAAAATTTATTATCTCAATATCATTGTCTTTGACAACTAATTAATCGTAAAGGGCATCGAGATTTTCTACGTAATAATCAAAAATACATTTTCCATTTAATAATTTGTAAAAGGTTTCTCTATCTTTAAAATCATTGGCATCAAATCTAATCATAACTTTTCCTTTATTTTACTTTTTGTCTGCTTATGGTATTATTATAACAGACTTTAGAAAAAAGCTCTAAACTTCATAAATTTATAATTTTTAAAAAATTTATAATAAATGCTTGACAAGATAATTTATTTATCGTATACTAAGTAAGTAATCGTTAATAACGGGGTGTGGCGCAGCTTGGTAGCGCGCGTGTTTTGGGAACATGAGGTCGAAGGTTCGAATCCTTTCACCCCGACCATATTGATCAGTAGAATTTTCTACTGATTTTTTTATATAAAATATTATATTGATAGTGCTCGGCTTTGAGAAGGTGAGGCTCAAAGGTTCGAATCCTTTCACCCCGACCATATTGATCAGTAGAATTTTCTACTGATTTTTTTATATAAAATATTATATTGATAGTGCTCGGCTTTGAGAAGGTGAGGCTCAAAGGTTCGAATCCTTTCACCCCGACCATATTGATCAGTAGAATTTTCTACTGATTTTTTTATATAAAATATTATATTGATAGTGCTCGGCTTTGAGAAGGTGAGGCTCGATGGTTCGAATCCTTTCACACCGACCATATTTAAACAGTAGTAGATAGAACTACTGTTTTTTTGTAACTATTTTTAATTAAGATATATCTGTCATATTGAGCGAATGCGAAATATCTCCTTAGCAATAGTACTTTTGATTTTTTTCGCGTCTTATTATAATTCATTTTTCTATTTTTTAACTTTCTTTGTACTAAAAAACTGCAATCTCTTACGATTGCAGTTTTTACTAAAATGCTTGCATTTTGTTAAATGTTTGGCCACTCATTTCGCCTTGTTCACTTACGTTTAATGTTCCATTTTCAAATGTCGCATTTATTGGAGTATCTACGTTAACTCCTTGTATTGTTAGGCTTATTTCGTTTCCATTTTCTTGCCAGCTTCCTTGGTGAACTCTGTTATCTTTTTGATATTTCAAAGTTCCATCTTCTCTTAGGCTTAGTCTAGTGCCATTGCCTTGATATTCGTTTGCTACTCCATCTGTCTTTGTGAAGTATTTTGATTGGTCAACAGCTATGGAATCATCTATTGTTAGCCCTGATAATGAATTATTTATTCTGGCTATGACTTCTTCTAGGAATCCAAAACCATAGTATGGGATTTCATAGTAGGTATAATCGTCAGCCACAAAGAACTTGTGGAAGATTTCATTATCTGTTGTTAGTGGACCTTGGCTATAGAATTTACCATCTTGGTCTTTCTCAGATTTAACATTTTGGTATTCTACAAATGAATAGTAGGTGTATTCATTTTGATATAGTCCTTCATAATCTTCTTTTGCCTTGATTTCATATACTAACATAACTCTATTTTTTAGATCTTCACTATTTGAATCTGTTCCTGTGATTGCACCAAGATAGTTCATTGATTCAATTTTTGTGAATGTTCTTTCGTTAAATGTTTCTTTTATCAAGGTTCCAGAGTTTGTTTTTAATATGTTTAGTAAATCTTCGCTTAAATTGTCCACACTAGCTATATAACCGTCGTTAGATTCGCTAGCTTCTTTGTCCTCTTCTTGATCGTTTTGATCACTAGGCTCTCCTGGAACGGTGATGGTTTTATCAAGTGGACTTAGTCTTACTTGGTAGTTATTAAATATTTCTTCTTCGTTTAAGTTTATTGTAATATTTACTTCTTCCCCAGCTTTTAATTCGCTAGTTTTGCTTGGCATAATCTCTAGCTGGCTCATATATTCTGGTGCATCTTCTGTTAGACTTGTTGTTAGACTTATTTTTGGATCTTCTCCTTGGAAGTTTATATCAATATAGTTAAATGGATCGATAGATTCTTCTACATTTAGTCCATCTACAATTACAGACTTCATTGTGTTTGCAAATAATACGTTGTAATCATCTGCAAGACTTGGGTCTGACACATTAGCCACAACTGTTATCTCTTCACCGTTTGAAAGATTAGAATCTTTTGAGAATTGGAAGGTCGTTGCACTAGCTAATTCTTCTACAAATTGGTTGGCAGCTGATCCGTATTGATCATTCTTCCTATCCTTGTTTACATATTGAATTTGGCTAGCAAAATCATTTAGAAGTTTTGTAGTGTCAAGGGATGCATTTGGTGAGGCACTTGCATTATCACCAGTATAGCTAACATTGATATAATTGCTTAAATCTACCTCTACATCTTTTGGCTTTCTATTCATAAATAAATATCCAATAACAATAGCAAGAGCTAATAGTAAGATTGGCAATAGATAAATTGGCTTGAATTTAAATCCTTGCTTTTCTTCATTGTCTTTATTCTCGCTTTTTACTTCTTGGCTTTGGTTTACGCTTGACTCATAAGTTTGTTGAGTTTCTGGAATACTTTGAATGTTGTTTTGACTATGAGTCTCTTGATAAGTATTATTTTGAGAATAAGTCTTTTGATAAGCATCGTTAGGACTTTGATGACTTCTAATCAAAGCTGCAAGGTTCCCAGATCTAGCCGCTTTCTTATCAGAGTCTTCAGAGCTCTTCTTTAGGAGATTAGCAATCCTAGCTTCTACATATTCACTAGGTATGTCGTCAATTTCAGGCGAATTTTCTAGACTAGAATTTTCATCAATATTATGAGTACTTGCTAAGTTTTCCTTATCTGAATAGACGGGATCTTTAGAGCTTTCAAAGCTTCTATGGCTAAGGACTTCTCTGGAATCCGAGCTATTTACTTCTCCTGTATTCTTTCTCCTCTTATCCTTGCTTTTCCTATCATCAGTTGGATTGTACCCATAGTAAGCTGGAGGGATTTCTTCTTCAAATTCCACTCTTTGCTCCAAGGATTCTTCTGGACTATTATTTCTAAATTCTGATTGATCAGATTCAGAATCTATAGAAGCTTCTTTAGGAACTTTCCCATCTTGAACAGCTTTTTCCTCTGTGTCCTTGTTTTTGATTTTAAAGGCAGAAAAAATTTCCTTAAACTTGTTAGATTTAACTTCACTACTATCTTTATTACTGTTTTCTTGATTTTTTATTAAATTTTCATTAGTATTCAGGGATTCGTAGGTTGATCTGCCTATTAGATTGTCTTCTTTACTTGTTTCAATCTCTTTTTCTATAGGATTATCTATAGGATTTTTATCAAGTTTGTTGCCACAAACAGGACAAAATCTAGCATTGTCATCAACCTTTGCCCCACACTTAGAACAAAACATTGATTCTCCTCAATAAAGGTATATATATTATAATATACATCATTAATAAAAAAATATAAACCCTTTGCAGAGTTTATATTTTTAAATTCTAAATATTATCAAGATTTAGATATGGTTTACCAGAAGCTTTTGGAGCTTTTGACTTCCTTTGGAAGATAATTAGTATCAATAATGTTGCAATATATGGAATCATAGAAATAAATTCTATTGGAACGCTTAGGTTTGATCCACCAAGATATGTTGCTATTGATTCTGCTAGACCAAAAAATAGTGAACCAACTAGGACACCTTGTGGCTTCCAGTTACCAAATATAACTGTTACAAGGGCAATATAACCTTGACCTGCGATTAGAGTTGGTGAGAAAGAACTTACTACTGCAAGTGACATACTTGCACCACCCAAGCCTGCCATAAATCCAGAAAATATTACTGCTAAATATCTAGTTTTCTTTACAGGAATATTTAAAGTTTCTGCTGCCTTTGGGTGTTCACCAACAGCTATTAGTCTAATCCCCCATTTTGTTTTGTACAAAAATAGGTATAGAACCACAACCATGATGATAGCTATATAAACAGTTGCATATTGTCCGAAAATATTTAAGAAAATTTGATTGCTACTTACAGATCTAAACAATCTAGGAATCTTATTTTCTAGTGGGATTGAAGGTGTTTGTGTAGCACCATCAAAAAATAACCTTGCCAAAAATAGGGCCAAACCAGGTCCTAGGGTATTGATAGCTATACCTGATATAGTTTGGTCTCCTGCAAAACTAACTGAAATAATAGCATGAATTAGACCAAACAAAGCTCCAGCAAGGCCACCTGCTATAAAGGCAATCCATGGATTACCCACGTTATAGCCGACAGTTGCCCCGACAAGGGCTCCTATTGTCATCATTCCTTCAAGACCGATGTTTACAACACCAGATTTTTCACTCATCATGCCACCAAGGCCTGTCAAAAGCACAGGAGCAGCGTTTGAAAATGTATTTCCCAATATGAGTGCTAACATTACTAAATTCATCTACTCCTCCTTACTTTCTACTTTTCTGACCTTAATCTCTTCGCCAGTTTCATTTATAATATTTGGATTATTATTACTTTCCTTGTTATCAAAATCCTCATTAGGATCTTTTATATCAATTTTATCTGTCTCATCTTCTTTAACTAGAATTTTTTCTTCTATTTGACTCTCTTTATTTGTTTTTTCATAAACAAATTTGTCACTTTCACGCTTAGCATTTTTTTCTGCTTTTTTCATTTTTCTTCTAGCTTTTATAATTCTAAAGATAAGTGGAACAGCTGTAAATAGGATAATAGTACCTATGATAATATTGATTAATTCTGTTGGAACTCCAAGAACCCTTTGCAAGTTGCTACCTGCATATTTCAAAGATCCAAAAAATAGGCCTGAGAATATTACAGCAATTGGATTGTTGCTTGCTAGAAGCGCTACAGCAAGCCCATCAAAACCGTAGTTATCCATAGCAGATAAAACTGATAGGCAGTATGTGTATCCTATTACTTGGCAGACACCAGCAAGAGCACATATTGCTCCAGATATAGCCATAGATTGGATAATTTTATTACCTGAGTTTATTCCACCATATTCACTTGCTTCCCTATTTAGACCAACAGCTTTAAGTTCATAACCTAATACAGTCTTGTTTAATATATACCACACAGCAATTACTGCAAGGATACCAAGTATTATCCCAAGATGCACTGGTGCCTTGAAAAATTTGCTGAAAAATGGTCCAAAGTTTTTGTATGAATCCTTAAACAATGTAACCTTTGCACTATCTAAGATATCAAATGTAGAAAAGGCATTTGGTTTTTGGTATTTGTAGGCTATAAAGTTTTGGAAATAAAATGCTATCCAGTTTAACATTATTGTCGAAATTACTTCATGGATGCCAAATTTCGCCTTTATAAAGCCAGCTATAGCCCCATATAAGGCACCTGCAGCCATTGCTAAAATAATAGCTACTATTGGGTGGATGATTGGAGGAAGTGGCAAAGCGTAAGCAACCATAAATCCTACAATTGTTCCTACAATATATTGACCTTCAGCCCCCATATTGAAAAGACCTGTCTTAAAGGCAAAGCTTACACCAAGACCTGTTAGGATAATTGGAGTAGAATATACTACCGCCCAGCCTATATTTCTAGGTGTCTTTATAACACCAGAAACAAGAGCGCCATAGGCCTCAAGTGGGTTATAACCGGATATGCCTATTACTATTGCCCCTAGCAAAAGTCCCATAAATATGGAAACTAGTGTAAATAGAAATTTCGAATTGCTTAAGGCAAGTTTTCTATTTGATTTTATTTGTGTATCTGTCATTGTCCACCTGCCATTAATCTTCCTATTTCAAACTCATCAGTCTCACTAGGGATTTTTTCTCCGACGATTTTACCATCATAAATTACCAAAATCCTATCTGATAAGTCCATTACTTCGTCTAGCTCAAAACTAATGAGCAATACTGCCTTGTTATTATTTCTCAAATCCACAAGATATTTGTGAATAAATTCTATTGCTCCAACGTCAAGTCCACGTGTTGGTTGAGATGCTATTAGTACATCTGGGTTGTTTGCAATCTCTCTTGCTATTATTACCTTTTGTTGGTTACCACCAGATAAACTCATAACTTTTTCATTGATGTTATTCGGTCTAACATCAAATTTCTCTACCAAGTCTTTGGCATTATTGTCTATATTTTTGAAATTAAGCTTGCCCTTTGTTGAGAACGGTTCCTTTCTAACATTTTCCAAAATCATATTATCCTTTATAGGATATTCCAAAATAAGGCCTCTTTTTTGTCTATCTTCTGGGATTGAGTTCATGCCAGAATCTATAATAGTCCTAGGATCTTTGTTTGTAACATCAACTCCATTTAAAGTTATGCTTCCACGGTTTGATTTTGCCATTCCAGTCAAACAGTCAATAAGCTCACTTTGTCCGTTACCGTCAACGCCAGCTATACCTAGGATTTCTCCTGCTCTAATCTCTAGATCAAGACCCTTAAGTATATCTATGCCTCTCTTATCCTTGGCCCATAAGTCTTCAACCTTAAGAACAACTCCACCTGGCTCTTGAATTGCCTTGTCTACTTTGAAGCTTACATTTCTGCCTACCATCTTTTCAGCCAAAATATTTTCATCAATATCGGCAACCTTTAGCTTGTCTATATATTTACCACGTCTTATTATTGTACAATAATCAGCCATAGCCTTTATCTCAGCTAGTTTATGAGTTATGATAATAATAGATTTTCCAAGCTCAGTTAATTTATTAATAATTTCTATAAATTCGTTAATTTCCTGTGGAGTTAATACAGCTGTAGGCTCATCAAATATTAGTATATCAGCTCCCCTATATAGGGCCTTCAATATTTCTACTCTTTGTTGTTGGCCCACAGATATGTCTTCAATTTTGGCATCTGGATTTATTTTTAGACCATAATCATCAGAAAGTTTTTGGATTCTCTCCTTGGCTTTTTTTCTATCCAGAAATAGTCCATCGTCGTCTTCATGACCTAAGATAATGTTTTCTGTAACACTTAGGGGTTCTATTAGCATAAAGTGCTGGTGAACCATACCAATTCCTGCATCTATGGCTTTTTTAGGAGTCATGTTTGGAATACTTACTCCATTTATAGAGATTGTCCCACTAGTTGGTGGGAACATTCCATACAAAATATTCATCAGGGTTGTCTTTCCAGCCCCATTTTCTCCCAAAAGAGCATGAACCTCAGATTTGTGAAGATCAAAGTTAATATCAGTTAAAACTTCATTGTCTCCAAAACGTTTGGTAATATTTCTCATAGATACTACAGGATTATCCTTGTATTGTTTATCCATAATATCCTCGCTAAATTTATACTCTTATTTATTTTAACACATTATCGATAATTATTGTAGACAAAAACTAATAAAATACTATATTATGCATAACTTTTTTGCAAATTAATATTTAATGTGAAAAAAAGACCTCAAAAGAGGCCTTTTAAATCTTTACTTAATTATTCTGCTTCAATGTATCCCATTTCGATAGCTTCTTCTTCGTTTTGTGGAACTTCGATTTTGCCATCAATGATATCTTGTTTGATTTGTTCAACTTTTTCTTTGATTTCATCTGTTACTAGGCCATTGTCAGCATATTTGATGCTTACAGCATCTCCATCTGCAAGGGTAAATCTTACAGTTTCTCCACCCTTGAATTCACCTTTTTGGTAGTCATCAATAATAAGTTTAACTGCATCGCCTACACCTTTGATTGTTGATACTAACATATTATCTGGTGCTTCTTCTTGTTGATCACGGTCAACACCGATTACCCATTTATCATTTTCTTTTGCAGCTTCAATAACGCCAACTCCTACACCCCCTGCAGCGTGGAAAACTACGTCAGCTCCGTTTTGATACATTCTGTCAGCAATATTTTTACCTGCAGCTTGGTCATTGTAGCTGTTTGCATATTGAACTTGTACTTCAATATCTTCACCTTTTTCACGAGCAGCATGTTCTACACCAGCTCTGAAACCATAGTCAAATCTACTGATTACAACGCCTTCCATACCACCGATGAATCCAACGTTGTTTGTTTCACTCATCATACCAGCGATATATCCTACTAAGAATGAATTTTGGTGGTCAGCAAAACCAACACCTACAAGGTTTGGTAGTTTTTCTTCGTTATCACTATCGATAATTACATAGTTTTGATCTTCATTATTTTTAGCTGCTTCAACTGTTGGTTCATATAGAGCATATCCTACTGTTAGGATTATGTCTGATTCAGAATCTAGAGCTGATTCAAGGTTTGGTTTATAGTCAGAGTCCTTGTGGCTTTCGATATAGTCAAATGTAGCTGTTCCATCAGATTCAGCCCCTTGTAATCCTTCGTAAGCAGATTGGTTAAATGATTTATCATTGATGCCACCAAAGTCTGTTACCATTGTTACAGAAACAGTTTCACCTGTTGGAGTTTCACTAGCTTCGCCTTTGTCGTCCTCTTTTTCTTTGGTATCTGCATCTTCAGTTTCTGTTGTTTCTTCAGTCTCTTCAGCTGCAGTTTCCTCTGTTGTAGCTTCTTCTGTTGTTTGTTCTGGTTTTTCTTCAGCCTTGTTAGTATCTCCCCCACAAGATGCTAGTACAGCTGTAAGAGATAGTGCTAGAACACCTGTCATGAATTTCTTAATTTTCATTACTTCCTCCAAAAAATAGTAATTGTATTCATATTTACAAGACTTATTTTATCTTATATGCGATCATTTGTCCATAAATAACAAATATTTAACAAATATTTCTAACTTGTAATTAAGCGAGCCATTAGAATGCAAATATATGTTCTTGGCTATTGTATTATTTTTTTAAAGGTGTTATAATTAACTTAGAAAAGGTTTCCACAACAAAATATTTGTAAGAACGAGAGCGGGATGTATTTTTACTACAACCGCTCTTTGTCTTTAACTAAGGAGGTTATTATGAGAGATATTTTTGTGGCAGAATTTGTAGGCACTTTTTTACTTATTTTATTAGGTGATGGAGTTGTTGCAAACGTACTAACACGTAAGTCAGGAATGGCTGGTGCAGGTCCAGTTCAAATCACTTTGGCATGGGGTCTTGCAGTAATGATTCCAGCTACCATATTTGGCGCAATGAGTGGTGCACATTTTAACCCAGCTTTGACTATTGCCCTTGCTTTTAAAGGCGATATAGCTTGGAATACAGTACTAACTTACATACTTGGCCAAATGCTAGGTGCTATGCTAGGTGCTTTGTTAGTTTACCTACTATTTAAAGATCATTTTGATGATACTTGTGAAGTTGACCCAGCTATAGTACGTGGATGCTTCTGTACAGCTCCTTCAATCAAAAACACAGGTAGAAATTTCCTAGCTGAAATGGTTGGAACATTTGTATTAGTTTTTGCTATCCTTGGTTTTGGTAATGTAGCAGGCGCTGGCGATGTTGGAATGAACTACATCTATGTAAACGGTCTTATAGTATCTGTTGGTATGTCTTTAGGTGGACTAACTGGTTATGCAATTAACCCTGCTCGTGACCTTGGTCCAAGAATTATGTACCAAATACTTCCTTTTAATAAGAAAGTTGACGCTATGTGGGATTACTCATGGATTCCAGTACTTGCTCCAATAGTTGGTGGTATCATAGCTGTACTTTGCTTCAATTGGATATTCTAATTAATTTGATATAGTTTAGATTATAGCAGCAATCAGAAACTGGGTAAGTATCCTAATAAGATAGTACTTACCCAGTATTTATTTAAAGCTTTATTGTAGAAAGAAGGATTATATATGTATGATGTTTTAATAATAGGCGCTGGCGTTTCCGGAGCCTCTATAGCACGCCGTTTATCAAGATATAAACTTGATATAGCCATAGTAGAAAAGGCAAACGACGTAAGCATGGGCGCATCTAAGGCCAATTCCGCCATAGTCCATGGTGGCTATGCAGAAGGCCACGATGAGCTACGTGGTAGGATTTGCTATCCAGGACGTAAACAATTTGAAGAATTAAACAAAGAATTAAACTTTGGTTTTCTTGCAAATGGATCTTTAGTCCTAGCCTTTGAAGAAGAGGAAAAGGAAACTTTACAAAAACTTTATGATATGGGCATAGAAAATGGTCTAGATGATATGGAGATAATAGATCAAGAAAAACTCCGTCAAATCGAGCCAAATGTATCTGATAATGCAATTGCAGCCCTTTGGTGCAAGGGAGCTGGCGTATGCTCACCTTATGAATATGTCATAGCTCTAGTAGAAAATGCTATAGCAAATGGAACAGAGCTTTTCCTAAACTCACGAGTTTTAGGCATCGAAAAAACAGATGACCATTTCCTAGTAAAAACTGAAGACGGCAAAAAATTAGAAGCAAAATATGTTATAAATGCATCAGGCCTTGAGGGTGCTATAGTTTCAAAAATGATTGCTAAAACAGATTTTGATATCCACCCAAGAAGTGGAGAATATCTAATATTCCAAAAGGGAACAGGCAAGAAAATCAATAATGTCTTATTTCAAGTTCCTACAGAAAAATCCAAGGGAATACTAGCAACAAGAACGTTCCACAACAACCTTCTCTTGGGCCCAGATGCCATAGACGAAGAAGAAATTGACCTATCAACCCACGAAGATAGACTAATGTATATCTACAAAGAAGCCCAAAAATCTGTCCAAGATGATGTAATAAACTTGCGTGAATTTATCAGGTCTTTCACAGGACTTCGCCCAGCAAGCTCAACACACGACTTTATCATTGAAGAAAGCAATGTCCCTGGCTTTGTAAATGTAGTAGGTATCCAATCTCCAGGCATAACCTCATCACCAGAAATTGCTAAAATAGTTGAGGGTATCTTAAAAGATGCTGGCCTTAAGCTAGAAGATGATCCAAACTACAATCCACACAGAGAACCAATCATCGAATACAAAGAACTTGAAGATATGAACAAGATCAAAGATAGGATTGACTTACCACTAGGTAATCCAGATAGGATTGTCTGTCGTTGTGAGCAGGTTAGTGAAGCTACTATTCGTGATGCTATGAATCGTGGCATTCCTGTTGAAACTCTCGATGCAGTTAAACGTAGGACTCGTGCAGGTATGGGCTTTTGCCAAGGACAATTCTGCAAGCCAAGAGTACTAGAAGTAATGGAAGATGAAGCAGGTAAGAAAGCTATTGATGATCTATTCGATAGCGAAAGAAGTGGCCTTTCAAGATTAAATAAGAAAAGAGTAAATGAATTAATAAAAGAAATGCAAGAAACTTCCAAGAAAGAAATCGAAGAAAAGGAAGAGAAATAAAAACCAGAGCTATTGACCCCAAAATCCAAAATATGGACTTTGGGGTTTCTTGATATTTGCCCTGGTTTTTGTTTATGAATTTTCTAATTTCTTTGCTATTTCTCTTTTGTAGTTTAAAAACTCATCTGAGAGCTTGAAACTCTCGTCTCTGTTTTTTTCTTTGATTACTACTTGGTCGTGAAGTTTACCATCTGTTTTTAATATCAATATCCTATCTGATAAGTAAATTGCTTCGTCTATGTCGTGGCTTATGAATATGCCAGTCATTTGGTATTTTTTTATTATATCTAAAAACCAATTGTGAAGCTTATCTTTGGTGAGTTTATCAAGGGCTGAGAAAGGTTCATCTAGCAAGATGATAGGTTCTTTGTTAAGGTAAGTCCTAAGCAAAGCCACTCTTTGCCTCATCCCACCAGAAAGCTCTCTAGGATATTTATCTTCTTGATTTTCTAAGCCAAATTCTTTAAAGTAGGAACTCGCTGTCTCTCTTGCTTTCTTTTTGTCCATACCCTTAATCCTTAGGGCAAGTGCCGCATTATCTACTACCTTCATATGATCAAAGAGCAAATCTTTTTGGAGCATATAGGAAACATGGCCTGTTTCTCCTGTTGTTTCCTTGCCATCTATAAAAACCTTGCCATTATTTGGCTTAATATTTCCAGATATTATATTGAAAACTGTAGATTTGCCACTGCCACTTACTCCAAGTAGGCCAACTATTTCTCCCTTTTCGACAGAAAAAGATATGCCATTTAGCACATCTTTTTCGCCAAAACTTTTATAAATATCTTCTAATCTTAGTACATTCATTCTACAAATTCGTTTGTAAATCCTGAATTTACATCAAGTTTTTCTTCTACAAGGTCGTTATCATTTAACCATGTGTAGTATTTTGCCCATCTATCTTTATCAAAGATGCCCCATTTGTCAGTATCTTTTTTGTATTCCTTGCTCAAAAATTCTTGGGAAGCGTAAATTATGTCTTTTCCTAGAGAATCATCATTGTTAAGCAAGATATCTGCTGCTTCTTGTGGATTGTCGATGGCAAATTCATAGCCTTTTTTAGTCGCTTCAACAAAGTCTTTTACATAGTCTTTTTCATTTGCTATTAAGTCATTGTTAGCAATCAAAACTGGTGTATAGAAGTCAAAGGTATCATCAATGTCTTTGAAGTTCCAATAATCTACTGGATAATCTTGAACGTCAGCATTTACCTTGCCCCATCCTTCAAAAATCCAAATAGCATCTGTTTGATCTTCGCGAAGAGCTGCAACTTCATCAAGTTGGCTTGCTGGAATCATTTGTAATTTGTCAAAATCTCCGCCGTCTACTTCCATTACTTTTTTGATAGTATTTTGTTCTACAGGTGAGTTCCATGTTGAGTATCTCTTGCCCTCAAGTCCTTTTGGTCGATCTATTCCCTCACCCTTTCTTGACATAATACCTGATGTATTGTGTTGGATGATTGCTGCAATTGCTGTAATTGGCATTTTAGCATCTCCACCTAGGACATTTGCCATAGAGTCTTGGTAGGATACACCAAAATCAGCCTTGCCAGATGCTACAAGGGCTTCAGCACCATCTTCTGGTGGTTGAACGATTTCTACATCAAAGCCTTTTTCTTCATAAAATCCTTTGTCTTTTGCGACATAAAGACCTGTATGGTTGGTATTTGGTGTGTAGTCTAGGACTACTGTAACTTTTTTGAGTTCCTTTGTTTGTGGATCTTTTTCTTCTTCAACAACTTCTTTGGTATTATCTTCTGTGCTAACTGCTTCTTTATTTTCTTCCTTTTCTGTGTTTTTTGCTACTTCTTGGTTGTTTCCACAAGCAGTAAGGGTCATTAGTAGAGCAAGTACCCCTGATATAATCTTTTTTTGCATATTTTATTCCTTTTCATTTACATAATTCCATTTCAAAATGGATCTTTCAATTATTGTGACAATTCCAACTAAAACCATGCTCAAAAGTGATGTGATTATTATCACTGCAAACATCTTATCTAGAGCATAGGCCTTTCTTACCCTGGTCATATAAACTCCAAGTCCCATAAAGCCTCCAAGCCATTCTGAAACAACAGCAGCTATCACTGCATAGGAGCTAGAAATCTTTAGAGCTGAGAAAAAGTTTGGCCCAATCATTGGTATCTTTGCATACTTATATTTATCCAAACTACTAGCCTTCATACTATCGAGCAATACCAAGTAATCTTTGTCAATTTGCTGGAGGGCATCATAGACTCCCATAGCTATAGGATAGAAAGTTGTAAGCACTATCAAAATAACCTTTGGCAGCATCTCATAACCAAACCAGATGACTAGAATTGGTGCTATAGCAACTGTTGGTATAGTTTGAGATAAAACTATAAATGGATAAAAGGCAGCTCTTACAAATTTGAACCTATCCATAAGTATGGCAAGAATAAAGCCAATACCTACCCCTATCATAAGACCTAGCAAGGTTTCTTTTATAGTGACAAGGCTATGGTCAAATAAAACCTGACTCTCTTTGGCCAAAACCTCCACAATATCGCTTGGAGCTGGTAAGATATATCTTTCCACCCTGCCAGTTGCTACAATATATTCCCATATAATAACTAGGATAATAAATAAGGATATGGGAATTAGCTTATTTCCTATATTTTTTTGTTTTGTCTTCAATAGACCAACCATCTCCATCTTTTCTAAAACTTGTTTTGATGTAACAATTTACACCTTCCATGTCTTCTTCTAGCATAAGCTCATGGGCTTTTCTTATAATATCCATAAGCTCATCAAATTCACCATCAACAGTAGTTTCAAAGGCTGAAACTTCATAATCTAGACCAGTACTAGCTATATATTCAATCACCTTGTCTACCTTGTTAAAAACATCATCTCGATTTGTATCAGGTAATACTTGAATAGCTATAGAACCTCTCATATTTCCTCCCTAAAATAAAAAATCCTAGGCAACTAAGCCTAGGTTTAAGAATCATTCTTGCTTCCTTACGTCGGTTTTATCCGCATCAAGTTTAAAGGGTTTGCCTTAAAGACATCTCAGCAATTTGCACCCCTAGCCTTATAAATATATTATAAATCTTTTTATAATATTTTCAATTTTTATGAAGTCAAATTCACCTATTTCTCACCATAAATTCATTGATTTCTGCTATAAAAATATCTCCATACTGAATGAGCTTCTTATCTCCTACTCCTTTGATTTGCAAAAACTTTTCTTCGCTTGTTGGCTTGTAGGTTGCCATATCTTTTAAGGAAGCATCTGAAAAAATGATAAATGGCGGAACATTTCTTTGTTTTGATAGATCTAGCCTTACTTTCTTGAGATGGTTAAATAATTTATCATCATATGACCCTAGGCCGCTAGTTACTTTTTCTTTGATAGGTTCTTTCTTGCTTTGATTTACAAAGACTTTTTTCTGATCAAAGAGTACATCTTTCGATTTTTCGGTAAGCTTTAGTATGGGATAGCTACTACCACTTACCCTAATATAGCCATCTGCTACTAGGGTTCCTATGAGGTCTCTGATGTACTTCTCGTCCTCTTCTTTCATCAAACCATAGGTTGACACTTGCTTTAGATTTTTATCCCTAGCATTTTTATTTTTTGATCCCTTTAGACAATCAATTACAGTTTTTTGCCCATATCTTTGGTCAAGCCTGTATATACAAGATAAAACTTTCTGACTATCGATAGTTGCATCTTCTTTTTTGATTTCTCCAAGACAATTAGAGCAATTATCGCAAGTTTCTTCGGCTTCTTGGCCAAAGTAATTTAATATGAAAGCTCTAAGACAGTTGGTAGTATTTACATAATTTATGATAACTTGAAGTTTTTCTAATTGGTAAGCCTTAAAGCGTGGATTGTAACTTTGGTTAATCAAAAATTTGTTTAGGATTATATCTTGGGAATTGTACAAAAGTATACAATCGCTATCTTCCCCATCTCGGCCGGCACGACCTGCCTCTTGGTAGTAGGATTCCATATCTTTGGGCATATTGTAGTGGATAACATATCTGACATTGCTCTTATCAATGCCCATACCAAAGGCATTTGTAGCTACTATTATCTTTTTTCTCTCATAGATAAAATCATCCTGACTTTTTATCCTGGTCTTTTCCGCAAGACCTGCGTGGTACTTGCACACATCAAGACCAAGCTTATTAATAAACTTGTATACTTCATCTACTTTTTTGCGAGTACCTGCGTAAATTATTCCAGAATCTTCCTTGTGGTTTAGTAGATAATCTTTGAGAAATCTAAGCTTATCTTTTGGTTTTTCTACCAAAAATGTAAGATTTTCCCTGTCAAAGCCTGTAACTTTGACATATGGATCATCAAGCCTTAGATTTTCAATTATATCTTCCCTTACTTCCTTAGTAGCAGTTGCTGTAAAGGCAGCCTTTGGTATGTCTGGCAAATACTGGTATATCATTGGTATTAGCTTATAGGATGGCCTAAAATCGTGTCCCCATTGACTTATGCAATGAGCTTCATCAACAGCTATTAGTGATACATCTATGTCTTTTAAAAATTCTATAAAGTATTCATTTTCAAGCCTTTCTGGAGAAATGTATAAGATTTTGACCTTACGAGCTTTCACAAGGGCCAAGGTATCTTTGTATTCTTCAAAAGTTTGACTTGAATTGATAAACTTGGCACTTATTCCATCCTCAACTAGAGAATCTACCTGATCTTTCATAAGAGATATCAAGGGAGATATAACCAATGTTAAGCCATCCATAAGCAGGGCTGGCAATTGGTAGCAAATAGACTTGCCACCTCCAGTTGGCAAGACTCCAAGAACATCTTTCTTTTTCAAGATATTTGTAATAATTTCTTCTTGCCCATCTCTGAAAGATTCGTATCCAAAATATTTTTTTAATGTTTGGTATATATTTTCCATAATGCTAAAAAAAATAATTAAGTTCCTAGGAACCTAATTATTATTTTCTTCACCTTCACTTTGATCTTCATCTATATTTTCATCTGTCGTATTATTATCCAAATTTTCTTCGTCTGTGGCTTCTTCATCATCTTGGACATTTATATAATCGTACTTTGATTCTTCTTTTTCTTCTTTATTTGACTTGTTGGTTATATATTCTTCTTCATCAAGTATAGCGCCCTCGCCCTTGTTAAAGATTATATCCCCTACTCTCGTCTTTAGGATAATTTCTTTTTTGGCCTTATTATCTTTTGCAAAACCATTTTTGATATTTCTATAAGAAACATTGCCTAGGATAAAGTTTCCTACTTCAAGACTTGCCTTGATATTGTAATTATCAATGGTATCGGTTGATTTGATTATAATATTACCGCTTTGGGTTGAGAAATCAGATCTAGCACCTATCTTGCCCTCTTCTATGCTTATATCTCCAGCATTTGTGGAAAGCTTGGTATTCATAAGCTCAGTATTATTTAGAATGATATCACCAGCTTCATTTGTTACAAATCCCCCAAAGAAAGAATTATCAAATGTTATATGACCACTTTTTACATTTAAATCCAAATCTTTAACTTCTAGGTCAGTAATTTTCACATCACCAGCTCCAATTTTAGCCTTAATTTCTTCTATCGGCTTATCATTTGGCAAGAAAACCCTAACAATTTGGATCTTGTTTTTCATATTCAATTCCTTGCCTTGGATATTGCTTTTAAGATTTAAGACGCCATTCTCATAGGATACATCGACAGTATATATGTCTTCTTCGCCCTTATAAAGGTGGGTGTATTCTATGTATGGATTTGTGGTGGACTTTTGAATTCTAACATCAGCTGTCTTAAGGTCAATGTTAATCTTATTGACTTGATTTAGGTCAACTCTCATGATGTTTGACCCAGTGTAAGAATTCTCGTCAATAGCTTCACTTGTTTGAAGTTCTTTATTTTTGGCTGCTTGGTGATTGTTGAAAAAGTAGAGAGCTAGTAAGGCTACTATAACTACTAGGCCAACAATTAAAATATTTCTTTTTGTCTTCCTAGATATATGTTTTTTTCGTGCCTTCCTTGGTTTTTTATTCTTAACTTCAACTTCTTCGTCAAGTTCGTCTTCTTGATATTTATTTTCTTCGTTTATATTATCTGTCATTGTTTTCCTCGTTAGGATTCTTTTTCATATTTTCAAGGATAAATAGGAAAGTTGTCAAAACTAGTATCCAACCTATGTATCTTATGTCTATTTTATCATTTATTATAAAGGGCTTAAATATATATTTTTCAATCTTTGTTATAGATTCTTGCCCCTTAAAATATTCGATAAGAGAAAAAATACTGGCTATGTTATAAAATGAAATGACTAGGTAGTAAATAGCCTTTGATATTTTCAAATTATTCGCCCTTATATATGCCCCCATAATCAATAAAATAAGACTTGTAATAGCCGCAAAAATCATTAGCCTATCTTTAGTAATGAAAGAAAATCCAACTATAACAAATAGTAGCAAAGATATAGCCTTAAGCTCACTTTTTTTATTTTCCTTATTTGTTTCAGTCATACTTTATCCTCCATAAATATAAGCCCTGGGGATTTAATGTTGGGTTTGCCTTCTTTCCATTTTCAAAATAAGCTTTAAAATCGTCAATGGAAAGCTTGTTTCGACCAAGCTCTACAAGGCTTCCACACATAATTCTCACTTGGTTGTGCAAAAAGCTATTGGCTGTAAAATATATTTCAAGCCTTTGTCCATTTCTCTTTAAATAACAATCGTCAATTGTCCTAATAGTATTAATCTCTAGGTTTTTATCAGCCCTCATAAAGGCCTTAAAATCATGCTCTCCTTTGAGAGCTTCGAGCCCTTCTTCCATCTTTGATATATCAAGAGGATAGGTAATATGCTCCATATATTTTCTATAGATAGGATGCATGACCTTTCCTGTATAGATCACGTATTTATAGGTCTTATTTATAGCTGAAAACCTGGCATGAAAACCTAGATCAACTTCCCTTGCTTCTAAAGCCAAAATATCATCTGGCAAATATGGGTCAAGGTGAAAGTTGAAGGCCCTAGGATTGATAGAACTTGCTGTAAGAAAATTTATATATTGACTTTTGGCGTGGACACCTGCGTCGGTTCTTCCTGCAGCAATTATCCTATTATTTTCACCAGTGACCTTATGGATGGCTTTCTTTACTTCATCTTCTACATTCCTATGGTCAATTTGAGACTGATATCCATGAAAATCACTTCCATCATAGGCAATTTTTAATCTTATGTTTTTTATCATATGAAGCGTTTGACTATTATTATGATACAAAATCCTATAAATAGGAAAAGTGTCGTATAGTCAGTCCTATCCATATATATTTCATTTAATTTTGTACGCTCTTCGCCAATCCTATACATACGAGCTTCCATAGCTGTGGCAAGTTCATCAGACCTCTTAAAAGAGTTGATAAATAGTGGCACAAGTAGCGGAATCATGGCAACAGCCCTGTTGACAATGTTGCCAGATTCAAAATCTGCTCCCCTAGCCATCTGGGCCATGCGGATTTTTTGGGCCTCATCAAATAGAGTCGGGATGAATCTTAGAGAAATACTAATCATCATTGCAAGCTCTCCTGCAGGAAAACCAAAGCGCTTTAATGGAGAGAATAGTTTCTCCAGACCATAAGTTAATTCCATTGGGCTTGTGGTATATGTTAAAACCGATGTTGATAAGATTATCAATACTAGTCTAAGTAGAGTAAAGGCAGTTCTATACAAACCCTCGTAAGTGATATTTAAAGGTCCAATATTGGCCAAAATCCTACCTGGTGTTGTAAATAAATTGATAATTCCAGTAATAATCATTATAAATAATAATGGTTTAAGAGACCTAATTACACTTTTGATTGGAATTTTTGCAACTTTTAGCATAGCAATTAGCAAGGCTACAAAGGGTATGAAAGTTATAAAATCATCTACAAAAAATATCGTGATTATAAATAGAAAAACTCCTATTATTTTCACCCTTGGATCTAACCTATGAATGAAGGTATCAAAGGGCAAATATTGACCTATACTTATTTTATTCATGGCTTACTCCTAAGTGTCTAGCAAGTTCCTCAACGGCTGCATCAATAGTATAAATATCATCTCTGATGTCTTCGCCTTTAGCCTTGTAGGCTCTCATAAATTTTGCAATTTGTGGTATATCTAGGCCTATGCCCTCAAGGTCAGCCTTGGTAAAGGTATCGTAGGTTGAAGCGTCGCTAAAGATTTGCCCCTTATTTAAAACGACAACCCTATCCACATATTCTGCCACATCTTCCATAGAATGGCTTACCAAGACAATGGTAAGTTCTGGATCGTTATTGTAAATATTTATTATTTCATTAAAAATTTCTTCGCGGCCCTTTGGATCAAGACCAGCAGTAAGCTCATCTAGGACTAGAACCTTTGGATTCATAGAGATGATTCCTGCAACGGCAACTCTTCTTTGTTGGCCACCTGATATTTCAAAAGGTGAGACATCCTTATAAGTTTCATAGTCAAGCCCTACTTTTTCCATAGCAGCTTTCACTCGCCTATCAATCTCATCTTCAGATAATTTCATATTTTTAGGGCCAAAAGCTACATCCTTTGCTATTGATTCTTCAAATAGTTGGTGCTCTGGATATTGGAAAACAAGACCTACCTTAAAACGTACATCTCGTCTCTTATCCTTATCCTTGGTGTTTATGCCATCTACAATAACATCACCGTGGCTAGGTAATAAAAGTCCATTTAAAAGCTGAACCAAGGTTGATTTCCCTGATCCAGTTTGTCCGATTAGGCCAATTATTTCGTGGCTTTTAATCTTTAAATTGATATCTTTAAGAGCATATACTTCTCCAACTACTCCCTCATTGTAAATGTAATCCACATTTTTTAGTTCAATATTCATATGCTCTCCAAAAATTCTTCAATACTAAGAGGTAGATTATCAAAATCCACCCCTTTCTCCTGTAGTTTATAGGCAACTTCTGTAACTTGTGGAACAGCTAGGCCTAGTTTTTTCATTTTCTCAACTTGGGAAAATACTTCTAATGCCGAACCCTCAAGGGCCTTCTTGCCCTTATCTAGGACAATTATCTTGTCTGCCTTGATAGCTTCTTCCATATAATGGGTGATGTATATGATTGTTTTGCCATAGTCCTTATTAAGCTCAAGAACTAAGTTTATAACATCTTTCCTACCCTTTGGATCTAGCATGGCTGTTGGTTCATCAAAGATTATATAGTCGCTCATCATAGCTATAACCCCAGCTATAGAAATTCTTTGCTTTTGCCCACCAGAAAGGGTTGAAGGATTTCTCTTCTTATAATCATCCATCCTTACTAGAGATATAGCCGAATCTACCCTTTCCCTAAGCTCTGGATTTGGTATTTGCAAGTTTTCTATACCAAAGGCTACTTCTTCTTCGACAGTTGTAGCTACCATTTGGTTGTCGGGATTTTGAAAAACCATAGAACATTTTTTTCTCACATCCCATATTTTGTTCTCATCTTTTGCATTTAGATCATCTATCCATATGTCCCCAATACTTGGAAGTATCTGAGCATTTATTAGTTTGCCAAGGGTTGATTTGCCCGAACCGTTATGACCTAGGATTGCAACAAAATCTCCCTTGTTGATGTCAATATTTAGTCCATCAATAGCCTTGTGACCTTCTGTCTCATCATTTGATGGATAGATGTAGGTTAAATTTTCAATTTTTATCATTATATTTCCTAATAAGTCATAGCTGGTGAATAGTTGGTACTTGATTCATAAACTACAACTGGTGTTAGTGGGTCCACATTGTCAAAAAGTATCTTGGCTACCGATGGTGGTAGGTTATAGCAACCATGAGATCCATTTGATAGGTAGATTTGTCCGCCAAAAGCCCCTCTCCAAGGTGCATCATGGAATCCTTCACCATCCCAACCAGTTGGCATCCAATAGCTGACTTTTGTGTCATACTCAGTTACCCTATCAAAATTTTGCCCTTTAAGATTCGTATCTCTCACCTTTGATTGGATAGCTCCTACACCGACATTGCTTGCCCAGCCATCATGAGGAATACCTGTAACAACATCAGATTCTACGATAAGCTCACCATTTTTGTAAAACCACATTCTTTGGCGGGATAAGTCAAGTTCAACATAGGTATCGCCTATATCTTCTCCAGTATCAGTACGAGTGTAGGCTTGGTTGCTATATACTGGCTCAATATCCCCACTTTGTCTTTGATTTACAAGTTCATATATTTTATCAATAGTAGCATCTATATCTAACTTAAAGCCATATACCCCAGGTCCTACAACTATTGGTCCTATGCCTGTGGCGTTGAAATTACGACTTTTACCATAGGTATTAGTAGCCTCTGCCATATCACTTACATAGGCTAAGACCTTATCGTAGTTTAGTTCATAACCCTTATCTGTGAAGTCCATCAAATCTATAAGGCTAGAACCTTCAAGCTTGTAGTCAAAACCATTGAAATTAAATTTGATAGACATATCATTTATTTTCTTTGAATCGCTAACTATATCTTGCAATTCTTTTGAATCTGACCTTACTTTTGGTCCTATATAAAAACTATCGTCCAAAGCTATCTGATCGTTCTTGGTATTTATACTATCTATAATTTCTTTTTTTAGCTTAGCCTTATCAATTTTATTGCCTTCAATCTCTTTTTTAACCACAAATTCATTGTTTTCTATGGCAATCTTTGCATCCTCTGGTTCTGTGATTCCATTCATTAGCTTTGAATCGTCTATGATTTTATCAAGTTTATCTTCATTGTAAAATACCCTATATTCAAAATCATAGTATTCTTTCCTACCTGTAATAAATGAAACTGGCCATACAAAAGGATTTTGATCAATTTTTGCTTGGCTAGGTAGTTCTACCTTATAGTCTATATCTTCTGGTTTGATAGTAAGATTTCTATCGTCTCTACCTGTGATTTCAAGGTTAAAATTCTTGGGACTAGTAGCCAAAGCTTCTTTTTTTGATGCATAAGAAATATCCCTACCGTTTAAGTATGTCCCTGGTAGAGCTATAAATGAAAATATTACTGTTACAATTAAATATATAGCTAATATGAATAAAAGTATTGATAGGCATATTTTTTTGCCATCATTTTTATTTTTTTCAGTCAAGGTTTCCTCCGATTATTAATTTGATGGTTTCTTGCCAAAATATTGGTAAAAATCAACTTTTTGGCCACCATTATACAATTTTCTCTTCTTTGAGAGTTTTCTCATAAAGCTCTTATCAAAGTTTTCATCACTTGTTATAAAATACAAGGACCAAGTATCTAAGCTTTTAAACTTATCATTTATCTTCTTGTAAAGATCATCTGTGTCAAAATCAGAAAGTCTCTTACCATAAGGTGGGTTTGATATCAAAATCCCATAGTCATCCTTTAGAGCCACAGATTTTATATCTCTTGTAATAAAGGAAATATCCTCCCCCACACCAGCATTTATGGCATTATTTTTAGCAAGGCTTATTGCCCTGCCAGATATGTCTGAACCGAGGATATTTAGTTTTACATCGTAATCAATAGCATCTAGGGCTTCTTTTTTGGCCTCCTTATAACAATCCTTATCTATAAAAATAAAGTTTTCAAAGTCAAAGGACCTATCAATGCCTGGCGCTATGTTACGAGCTCTTCTTGCAGCTTCGATTAGTATTGTTCCAGATCCACAAAATCCATCAAACAAAAATCTATCTGGATTGTAGAAAGATAAGTCTACTAGTCCTGCTGCCAGGTTTTCCCTAAGTGGGGCCTTTACAGAATCTTCCCTATATCCACGTTTGTGAAGACCGTCTCCGGATGTATCTATTAAAACACTTGCCACATTTTTATTTATAGAAACTTCAATTTGAACTCTATGAGAAGACTTGCTAAAGTGATTGATCTTATACTTAGTCTTCATTGATTCAACTATAGCCTTCTCGCTTATAGATTGGATTGTCCTTACAGAAAAGAGTTTTGATTTATAAGTCCTAGCACCCACAATAAAATTGGAGTCTTTGTCTAGAAGATCTGGCCAATTGATGGCTTTTATACCTTCAAAAAGCTGGTCAAACTCTTTTGCCTCAAATGTCTTAAGAATAAGATAGACCCTGTCAGCCTCCCTAAGATTAATATTAAGTTTTCCTACATCATCTAGTCTAGTATCCAAGATGATTTGTCCATCACTAAGCTTGAAATTTTCATAGCCCATATCCTTCAGTTGCCATTTAACCAAAGATTCTAGGCCAAAGCTAGTTGTAATCATAAATTTAGTCATAGTATTATTATAACAGCTATTTCAAATATTTCACCCGAAATAGAGCCTTCTTTTATTTAATTTCAATCGAATAGGGGCTAAGATCTAGCCCCTTTCACACCACCGTACGTGCCGTTCAGCATACGGCGGTTCAATTTAATTTACACATGTCCTGCTTATGTAGTAATCATAAGGGTCAATTAAGCCAGTTTTGCTTAATCTTTCTTTTGTGATTGCTCTTAATAAGCAGGTTTTTGTTGCTACAAAGTGGTATCTATTTCCACAATAGGATGTTAATCTTGCTAGGTCTTTTACTATTCCCATTTTTCTTAACGCCCATTGTATTTTCTTTGGTGCTTTCCACGTTTTCCAACAGATTATCCTGAGTCTGGTTCTTAGTTGCTTACTAAATCTATTTATTTTGCTTTTCATATCTGCAATCCTAAAGTAATTTATCCAGCCTCTTGTTACTTCATTTATCTTTTTGATTCTGTATTCTAAGGATACTGACCATTTTCTTGTGGTTAGTTTCTTTATTTTATTTTTGAATCTTTTAAATGATGTTTCATGGACTCGTGCTTTCCATTTATTTGCTTTGTTGTCTTTCCAGTAGCCGAATCCTAGATATTTTATTTTATTTGGTCTTGTTATTTTGCTTTTTTCTGCATTTACTTTTAGTTCAAGTTTCTTTTCTATGAATCTTGTTATGGAGTACATTACTCTTGTGGCTGCTGCTTTGCTTCTTACAAATATTAGACAATCATCTGCGTATCTTGTGTATCTAAGTTTTCTTGCTTCTAGCTCTTTGTCTAGTTTGTCTAGCATGATGTTGCTTAGGAGTGGTGATAGGTTTCCGCCTTGGGGTGTTCCTATTTCACTTTTTTCGTATACGCCTTTGTTCATTATTCCCGCTTTTAGGTATTTTCTGATTAGTGATTCTGTGTCTGGTGCTTTGATATGCTCATGGACTATGCTCATTAGTTTATCTTGTGGCACTTTGTCGAAGAATTTTTCTAGGTCTATGTCTACTACCCATTCGAATCCATCATTTAAATATTCTAGGCTTTTTGTTGTTGCCATTTGACAGTTTCTTCTTGGTCTAAAGCCATAGCTTGTTTCAGAAAATTTTTCATCGATTATTGGTGTTAATACTTGTACGATTGCTTGTTGGATTATTCTGTCCATTGCTGTTGGTATTCCGAGTTTTCTTTTTCCTCCGTTTGGTTTTGGAATTTCTACTCGGACTACTGGTTGTGGTTTGTAGCGTCTTTCGATTATTTCTTGTCTTATCCTTGCCCAGTTACCTTTGATGTATTCATCTATTTCTTCTACACTTATGCCATCTATGCCAGCCGCTCCTTTGTTGGATATGACTTTTGCTTTGGCTTGGTGCATGTTTTTCGGGTTTAGGATTTGATTTATTATTTTATCTTCCATGTGTGTGCACTTGCTCCTTTCTGCTTGCATAACTTTTTCTTATGTGTGAGATTTTGATTTCATTTACGTTTCTTCTACTTTCTCTGTCAGATTTGTTATGCAACATACATTTTGCTTGTGCTATTAAATTGTTCGGTCCTTCAGTGTTTCCACCTACTATGACTTCTGCTGACTTCTCACTATTCGTTGTTACTACTTCTTCGCTAGCGAGACCTCACGGGATAAGTCCTAATACTTTCATCGTTTACTTGCAGAATTTACGCTTTGGGTTTACGGTTACCTTTTGGGTCTTTACTATCTTTGGCTAGCTTGCCCACCTGTTACACCTTGTATTCTGTTCCTGTTCGTCAAGCCACGATTTCGCTACCCGTTCTTCTCTCCTAGATGTCACCATCTAAAACTTCGGGGTCGCTATTAGATTCGTTGGTAACTACGCTCCGTTGGGATTTACACCCTAGCATTAGAACATGCCCGTCATACTTAAAAAATAAGCATAGCCGCAATCTAACTTAGCTATGCTTATTTACATTATTCAATTATCTCAGGCTCATCATAGTCTATGCCTAAAGTTTCTACTGTTACTGTCTTCATCACTTGATCTTCTTTTGGTTTATCTTGGAAGTCAGTTTTTGTTTCTGCTATCTTATCTACTGTATCCATTCCTTCGATTACTCTGCCGAAGGCTGCGTATTGTCCATCTAGGTGAGGGCTGTCTTTGTGCATTACAAAAAATTGGCTGCCTGCACTATCTGGCATCATAGACCTTGCCATGGAGAGAACTCCTCTGTCGTGTTTTAGGTTATTCTCAAAGCCATTTGCAACAAATTCTCCCTTGATAGCATAGCCAGGACCGCCAATTCCTCTTCCTTCTGGGTCTCCTCCTTGGATCATAAAGCCTTTGATTACCCTATGAAAGATTACTCCGTCGTAGAAATTGTGACTTATAAGTGAGATAAAGTTTCTTACTGTGTTCGGGGCAACTTCTGGGTAGAGTTCGGCCTTGAAAGTATCTCCATTTTCCATTTCAAATGTTACAATTGGATTTTTGTTTTCCATATTTCCTCCTTAGTTTTTGAATGAGTGAACAGGGGCTGGTATGTGGCCGCCTCTTTTGATCATTTTATCTGAATTTGAATTTCCTATATCTATAATTGGTGCATAGCCTAAAAGTCCACCGAACTCGGCATAATCTCCAACTTCCTTTTCTGGAACTGGGATTATTCTAACTGCAGTTGTTTTTGCATTTATCATTCCTATTGCCGCCTCATCTGCAATCATGGCAGAAATTGTAGCTGAGCTTGTAGAGCCAGGGATTGCAATCATGTCAAGACCAACAGAGCAAACAGAGGTCATGGCTTCTAGCTTGTCAAAGGTCAAATGTCCTACATCTACTGCTTTAATCATCGCTTCATCTTCGCTCACTGGTATAAAGGCACCAGAAAGTCCTCCGACAGAGGCACTTGCCATAAGACCGCCCTTTTTTACAGCGTCATTGAGTAGGGCTAGGGCTGCAACTGTTCCGTGTCCCCCTACATTATCTATTCCAATCTCTTCTAAGATTCTTCCTACAGAATCGCCAATTGCTGGAGTTGGAGCTAGGGATAGATCAAGGATTCCGAAGCTCTTGCCAAGTCTATCGCAGACATCTCTTGCTACAAGCTCGCCCATCCTAGTGATTTTAAAGGCTGTCTTTTTGATAATCTCACAGATTTCATTGATCGGAAGATCATCCTTGCCTGAAATTGCTGCCTTTACTACTCCAGGTCCAGAAACTCCGACATTAATTACTGTATCGGCCTCACTTACTCCGTGGAATGCTCCTGCCATGAAGGGATTATCCTCTACGGCATTTGAGAATATTACAAGCTTGGCACATCCTAGGGCATCTGTATCCTTAGTTTTTTCTGCCAAATCTTTTACGACCTCCCCGCACATGGCTACAGCATCCATGTTGATTCCTGCCTTAGTTGATCCTACATTTACACTTGAACATACCAGGTCGGTAGTCGATATGGCCTTAGGGATAGATTTAATCAAAATCTCATCAGCCTTGGTCATGCCCTTTTGAACTAGGACAGAAAAGCCCCCTATAAAGTCTACTCCAACGTCCTTGGCCGCCCTGTCGAGGCATTCGGCAAATGGAGTGTAATCGTCAAGGTCTGTCGCTGCCGCAATAAGAGAAATTGGTGTAACAGATATCCTATTATTAATGATTGGCACACCATATATTGCAGAGACTTCCTTAGAAGTCTTGATAAAGTCCTTGCTTTCTATTAAGATTTTATCATAAATTTTATCACATGCTTTTTTATAATCTTTGTCTATACAATCAAAAAGGGAAATACCCATAGTAAGGGTCCTGATGTCGAGATTTTCCTCATCTAGCATTTTGATTGTTTCAATAATATTATTCTTATCCATATTAAATCCTGTGCATAGCGTCAAAGAGCTTTTCGTTTTGGATTCTTATTTCGAGATTGTTCGCATCGGCTAGCTTATCAAAGGCCTTCTTAATCTCAGCAAAGTCTGCCTCTGACTTTGTAAAGTCGATATTAAACATTCCTACAAATTGATTTTCCATTATAGTTTGGCTTAGATCAAGGATATTGATATTGTATTCATATAAAACTTTAGAAATTTTATAGATAATTCCTTCTTGGTCATTTCCTATGACTGTTAGTATAGCTTTCATTTCTTCCTCCTAATGAGACTTTTCCTGCTTATGATTTTACCCTTTTATTAATTAGTGCAAAGAAAAATAGCCCCTAAGGGCTTTAGTGTAAATCGAATAGGGGCTAAGATCTAGTCCCTTTCACACCACCGTACGTGCCGTTCGGCATACGGCGGTTCAATATTCTCTTGTATCATATTGTTTATTTCTGTTGAAACTATTTAACTTTATTCTTTTTGTATCCGAACCTTGAGAAATGAATACGTCATTTCTTGTATTCCATAAGTCATAGTGCATCCTTTTCAAATATTGCAATAAATATTGTTCCTCCCTTCGCTCCATTTCCATTACAGAAACTTCTTCGCTACTATAGATTCTGCTGACTTCTCATAGTTCGTTGTTACCACTGTGTCGTCTATGAGACCTAACGGGATAAGTCCTAGTACTTTCATCGTTTACTTGCAGAATTTACGCTTTGGGTTTACGGTTACCTTTTGGGTCTTTGCTATCTTAGGCTAGCTTGCCCACCTGTTACGCCTTATATTCTGTTCCTGTTCGTCAAGCCACGATTTCGCTAGCCGTTCTTCTTTCCTAGTTGTCACCATCTAAAACTTCGGGGTCGCTATTAGATTCGTTGGTAACTACGCTCTGTAGGGATTTTCACCCCAGCATTAGAACATGCCCGTCATACCTAAAAAAGCCACATTTTTTGTGGCTAGTTTTACTTATTCTCTTCAAAGAATTCATACATTTTATCAAATATTATTTGCCTGTGGTCGTAGTTGGTAAATGAATGATCTGCTCCGTCGATTTCTTCGTATTTAGAGTGTGGGAAAGCTTTGTTTAACTTCTCATTTGAATCTTTAAAAACAAGCTCATCTTGGTTACCCCTTAGTATTAGGACATTGCCCTTGTATTTTTCTGCAGCTTCGTAGATATCGTACCTAAAGAAGTCCAACCAAAATCTCCTGTGAAGCTTCTCTCCACCTATATCGAAATCTTCAAGGTCTTTGATTTTTTTAATCTTCTCTATTTCACTTAAGTTATCATATTCGTCTTCTACCCTAATTTGGACTGCAAGTTTTAGATAGTCAATGTTGTTCATATCACTTGCTGGTGCAAGTAGGGCTATGGCTCTTGGATTAATTTTTGCTCCTATTAGTGTTGATATAACTCCTCCAAGAGAATGGCCAATGAGATAAATCCTATCCTTATCTACATATGACCTCATTTTTGTGAAATCATAAATCATATTTGCTTCGTATAGCTCTCTTGTTACAGTCATATCATAGAAGTTTCCATCGGACTCATTAGTCCCAGAAAAATCAAACCTTACGACAATATAACCTCTTTGGGTCAAATGTTTGGCGTTTTGAATCCTCATCCAAGTTCTACCATCCCTATCACCACCAAAACCGTGATACATTATGACAGTTGGATATTTTTTATTTTTATCAAAATCATCCGGAGTATTTACCACTCCCCTTAGGACTATGCCATCTTTTTTTGAAATTTGCTCGTAAAAATATTTCACTTAATTTTCTCCATTTAGGATTCTTGCCATCTCTACGCCAGATGCAGATGCTTGGGATAGGGAATGGGTTACGCCCGATCCATCTCCTAGGCAGTATAGGCCTTTTTGTGATGTTTCAAATTTATCATCCACATCTACTACGGAGTTGTAGAATTTGACTTCTATACCATATAATAGCGTGTCGTCATTTGCCATACCTGGAGCAATTTTGTCTAGTTGATAAATCATCTCTATGATATCATCAAGCTGTCTTTTTGGCATAACTAGGGAAAGATCACCTGCTGTAGCATTTAGGGTTGGATTGGTAAATGATTTTGCCATACGTCTTTCTGATGACCTACGTCCCTTTACCAAATCTCCAAATCTTTGCATTAGCACTCCTCCACCTAGCATGTTTGAGACCTTTGCTATTGATTCACCATATTCATTTGAATCTTCAAATGGTTCTGTAAATCTATTGGTAACTAAAAGAGCAAAGTTGGTATTTTCTGTTCTTAACTTAGGATCTGTGTATGAGTGGCCGTTTACTGTTAGAATACCATTGGTGTTTTCTGTAACAACCTGACCATATGGATTCATACAAAATGTCCTTACCACATCGTTATATTGTTTGGTTTGGTACATTATCTTTGCTTCGTAAACATCATCTGTTATATGCTTGAAAACTTCAGCAGGAACTTCTACACGAACTCCAATATCCACCCTGTTTTTCTTGGTTGTTATATTGAATTTGTCACAAATTTCAGATACCCATTTTGAACCAGACCTTCCAGATGCAAGAACGAGGTCCTTGCAAGCATAGGTCTTACCATCATCTGTTTTCACAGAATACTGACCATCCTTATAGTAGACATCTGTGACCATTGACATAAATTTAAAATCTATGTCATCTTTTATATAGTCGTAGATTCTTTGTAAGATTACCTTGTTTCTTTCTGTACCGAAGTGGCGAACCTTGGCATCAAGCAAGTGAAGGTCATATCTTAGACACTTAGTTTTTAAATCATTTTTGTCTGTAGAATATAACTCTAGTTCGTTTCCACCATCAAATTCCATGAGAACTGAGTCTACATATTCCATAAGTTCCATGGCCTTTTTTTCGCCTATATATTGGTGTAAATCTCCACCAAAGTTAGTTGTTATATTGTACTTACCATCAGATAAAGTGCCCGCTCCACCAAAGCCATACATTATATTGCAAGGCTTACAGCCTATACAATGGTCAACTTTACCCTCTGTGATAGGACAAGTTCTCCCGTGAACCTTCCTACCTCCATCTATGACTAAGACTTTTTTATCAGTATTTAGTTTTTTAAATTCGTAGGCCATAAAAGCGCCAGCAGCGCCTGCACCTACAACAATAACATCATAATCAGTCATATTTTTCCTCATTTCTATTTTAACCTAAAGTATTATACAAGAAAGCCCAGAATTTACAAGTTTTTTGCAAATTTAAAGACCAGGCATTTAGCCTGGTCTAGTCGGATAAACTTTAATTTTATTTACGTTTTTTGCTAGCAGTTAAGCCAACAATTGACGCACTTAGAATGGCTGCAATGTGAGTCAAGCCTGCAATACCAGTTTTTGGATTGGTAGCTTTAGTAGCGGACTTTATTGTTTTTACTTCTTTATCATTTTTATTAACTTTTGGAACTTTTATAGCCTCTACACCTTCTTCTAAAGGTTTTTCTTTAAGAGAATCTTGATCTCTTATATCTTTTTCACTTTCTTTTTTATTATCTTTTACTTCTTCTTGTTTATTTTCATTTTCCAAAAGTACATTAGAGATTTCTGTAATGCCTTTGTTAATTTCTCCTATCAGCTTATCAACTTCCTTATTCTTTTCGGTAATACTTTCTACTTTTGGTTCAAGTATTGGCTTTTCATCAGCTGCTGGAATTTCAAATTTCTCAATTTCTTTTCCAGGGATTAGTGGAATTAAAGAATTTTCACATTTTTCTTCTATTTCTTCTGCTGGTGTTAGAGGAATAAGTGGAGTTTCGCTCTTATCTTCTTCAATCTCTTTGGCTGGTGTTAGTGGAATAAGTGGGAATGCGCACTTATCATCTTCTACTTTTTTTGTTCCATATTCTACAATATGGTTTTGAGCCATACGTTCAGCAACTTTTTCCCTGCTAATTTCTTCACCATTTCCATCTAGAACGACCTTGTATAGGGTATATCCAGCAGAACCAACTTGGATTATTCTTTCCTCGCCTACTTTTAGTTCTGGATTTGCTATTCTTTCTTCTTTGAAGTCTGTATATTCGAATTTGTAATCAACACTTGTAGCATCTTCAGAAGGTTCTAGTGGAGTTAATGGAGTTCCTTCATCTTTTTTTGTACCAACTAATACTATTTCTTCTTCAGCTGGTCTTGTTACTACAATTTCAGAAGTTCTTTTTGACTCGTCTTCAACACCATTTACATATATTCTTGTAACTCTAACAATATGATAACCATTAAATCCAGCTCTTACAACTTCTCTATAACCTTCTGGAAGGTCATCTCTCTTGATTTCAGTAACTATAAAAGGTATTTCTCTTTTCTCAATTTCTGTTTCTGTTGTAATTTTATCTTCTGGTTTAGCTTCATATTCTTTAAATTGAATAGTTGTACCATTGACAGCATCCGATGAGAAGTTGATTACTTCATATTCTGTATCTCCGGATTTTACAATACTACCTATCCCTAGAGGTTTACCATCAACGTAAATTTTGCCCTCATTGTTTCTTTGCATCCTATTTCTACGATTGTTTGGAAGCGTTCCATCTTTTAATGTCATTCCTTCTGCAGTGTTGGCATCCCAGTAAACAATGGCTTTAGTATTTAGATCAAGAGTCTTACCATCTTGGTCAACAACTTTGAGGTCTGGGTTGAAGAGTTGGAAGATTTTTATACGACGGTCAATTGTGGTATCAGTATCCTCTCCTGCTTCTTCACTGGTAGTATATTTTTTACCGCGGTTATTTTCGCCTTCTTCTGCCTCTACTATATTTATCTCAACTTTGTCTTCATTTAATTTTTTTTCTAATTCTCTAATAGTCTCTTTGTCAGCAGTCTTTATGTCAATAACTTCTTTAACATTTCCATCGGTAATTTCTACTACTGTACCGTCTTTGATTGCCCTATCATCAAAACTAGCCTTTTCTTTATTAGTCCATGGATAAGGATTTATGCCAACTTTTTCTAGCTCTATGATTATTTTGTCAATTAAGGCATCTTCATCAGCAGCGTAGACTTCAATATTTGTATTTCCACCAGCATCATTTCCATTTTCATCTGTTACTTGGTTTTCATCTCCCATATCCACATCAGATTCAACTCCTGTAGCTTCTTCCGGTGTTGTTTCCGTTCCTAAATTTTCTTCTTCATTTACTGTGTCCGCTTCTGCGATTCCATCAACTTCTGTAGTGCTCGCATCTGCAGCTACAGCTTCTGCTGGTGCCTCTGCATCAGCACTAGAAACACTATGTGCTCCTAGTACTACAGAGGTAGAAATTAGTACAGCTAATAATTTTTTATCCATTTATTACTCCTATTCAACAACTCTCTTGTTAATTTTTGATGATTTAAATTGGTTATTTCTGACAATATATACTGAAACTTTGTCATTTTTCTTAACAGCTTGATTTATTTCATACCATTCTTCTACATTGGCTTGATTTGATGCTTTTCTTAGAACTTCATTTCCATTTACTTCGATTACAACAAGATCACCCGCTTGAGATGTTGTTACTAACACTTCTGTATCACCTTCAAATGGTTCTAGAACTTCGAACTTGATTGAGTTATCACGAATAAGCTCAACTGGTTTTTGGGCTTCTTCAAATATAGCTGTATAAGTTAGCCCATCTTCAGAAGATTTCCATTCTACAAATTTGTAACCTTCCTTGGCTTCAACTTTTGGAGCTTTTTCTAGTGGATCTTCACCTTCAGCTAGTTCTACTGATAAATCACCTGTAGCTATTCCTTTTTCTTTGTCAACTACGAAGTTTATAGTTTTCACTTCTGGTGCTTTTTCTTCCCAGATACCTGTGATTGTTAGATTTTCTTTTACTTCAAATTCTTCGCCAGCTGCTTTGTCAGCTATACCATCACCATCTACATCCCAGCCTTTGAATTCAAATTTTTCTTCTTCTTTAACTTCTGGAAGTTTGATTTTTGTTCCTGACCAAACATTTTGTTCAGCTGGAGTTTCGTTGTTTGTAAGCTCTACATTGTGTGCAAATCTTACTCTTACCTTTTCTTCTTGGCTATCTTTTAGGTACCATAGTGGTTCTCTGTGGTCTGCTGTGCCAGCGATATATGGTCTGTGGGATACTTTTGTAAAGTCTGTTTTGTTTACATCATCATAAGCTATTCTTCTGATGGAACTATCTACATGTGGTGATGTAGCTGGTTTTACTAGATATTGGTTGTTGTAATATGTTCCAACCTTATCGATTGTATTTTTTTCGTTTGGTTCTTCAGGTCCCATAGTTAAGGCTAGTCCTATTGCTTGGTAGTCAAAGTCATTTTGGTATAGTTTGCCGCCTGATAGGTCAAGGTCAACTCTTGGCAATTCTTTTTGTTCACCTGACTTAAATCCTGCACCTGCTTTGATTACGAAGTAGTCATTAGCTTTTATAGTCCCTGATAGAGGAATATTGTAAGCATATTCTGGTCTCCACTCTTTAGACACATGGAGGTTGATTCCTGCTAGGTCAATGTCTGTATCCGATTCGTTTTGGAGTACCACATAGTCATTTGCATAGTATGATTGTTGCAAACCTCCTCCACCGTAGATTTCGTAGATGTATAGGCCTTGTGGTAGTTCTATAGCGGGTTCTTCTTTTTCAACTTGAACATATATAGATTCAACCATGGTTAGGTTAAATGGTACTTCTGGTCTAGGTAGTGAAATTGTTGAACCATTTTCAATTTCGATAACGCCATTTGATCCTGTATCTCTAGCAATTCTTACTATTTCATAGCCTTCTGGGGCTGTTACATTTAGGGAGTAGGTTCCTTTTACAAGACCATTGTTAATACTGATTTTTCCTTTACTAGAAGATTTTTTACCTTCAGTAATTTGGCCTGATTGTTGGTTTTCTACATTAAATCCACCACCTGCAAGTTGGTCATCTTCTAACTTAGTAATCTTATCTCTGTTTTCAAAACTATCGTCTATAAATTCGCCGGTATGGAATGTTAAGCTTACTTTGCCGTAGGCACCTTCCCAGATACCCATCACAGTTGTATCTTCTTCTATTGTGATTTTATCCCCTGGCTTTAGATTTGCTGTTGCATTTTTATTGTCACCTATAGCCCATCCAAGGAATGAGTATCCATCTTTAACCTCTGGGTTTACTTCTGGAAGAGTAATTTCAGTTCCAACCTCTACTTTTTGAGCTTCTGGAATATTTACACCATTAATTGCTTTGTTAAATGCAAATGTTACTGTTGCTTTTTCTTCTTCTTTTTCCCAAACAGCTGTAAATATTACATCTGATCCTGGGTAATATACTTGATCAAAGTTAGAGATCAGCCCAGTAACTACATTACCTTCTGCGTCAAATAGGCTACCCTCTAGTTTCCATCCAAGGAACTTATATCCTTCACGCTCAAGGGAATTAAGTTTGATTTGGCTATCTCTTTTAAATCCTGGTACAGTGACTTCTTTTACACCTTCCCCAGTTAGAGTAAAGCTGTATGTTTTTTCTACGGGTTTTTTTCCTATAATTACGTCAAAGTTTACTTCAGGAGCTATAAAGTGAGAATCATATTTTATTGCAATTTTAGCTTTATCTTTTTCTGTAAGCTCAACTTTAGTATCAGCTTGATTTTGTGTATATTTATCTTCATTTAGGCGAACTTCTTTTATAAATTCATCATCTGCTAATCCTTCAACTCTCAATGTATAGCTGTCATTCTTAAGTTGTAGGAGTGACATTTTGTGAGTTTGGGCCTCTCTTTTTACGCCATATGGGAATTTTCTTTCTTCTGTGTCAGTGCCCTTGAGGTAAAGCTTATATTGGGTCCCACTAAAGGCTGTGCCATCTTCTCTTTTCATATAAGCTTTAAATTGTCCACCTTCCATTACTTTCCAGCGTACTTTTAGTGTGACATCAGATTTTGGATAATAATCAGTGAAAGGATCTGCTCTCTTAATGTATTCAACCTTATTGCCATTCTTATCTTCAAGCTGACCTTCAACATCAAATCCATCGAAGTGGTAGCCATCTTTATAGAATTTATATTTACCTTCAAAATCAATTGTATAAGCATCTCCAGTTTTTACTATCGTTTTAGCTTTATCTTCTAGCATTTCTCCATCATTTGGATCGATAGTAACTGTTGATTCTTCTGGTAGAACTTCTTGCCATTGGGCTGTAAGAATTATTTCATCATTGCTGAATTTATATTTCTTATTGGCATCTGGAATGAACTTTCTTGTTTTTTGGTCATTTCCATCTTCATCAACAATAGTTCCTTCATCCACATCATAGCCAGTAAAAACATATCCTTCTTTTGTTGGGACAGGGATTGTATGGTATGCATCTCTTTCAAATGACACTGCTATATCACCATATTCATCAGCTGTATATTGGTCATAAGCTGCAGGAAGTTTTCCACCATTTGGATTGAAATAAATATTTATTTTTTCATCTTCTGGTTGGCTATCATCAGTTTCATTGACATAATCTAGTGGTTCACTGCCATCATTGTGAGTCTTTGTTGTGAAGTCGACTGAGTTGTCATCTGTGTCCTTGTCACTTTTCCTAACTATAGATGTAGTCGCATTTGCTCCACTTGCTGGTTTTGTTTCATTTAATGAGTTGGTTCCAACAAGGTCTATCACATTGCCACCAATGGTTTGGCTTGGAGCTTGTGAACCTTTTGTTAGAGCTATTGCAAACTTACTTTGGGCAATTTGCATTGTTGCTGATTGGTCAAATCTAGGTAGTTCTTTACCATTTGTTTTATAGCTAGGTTGTTCACCCCTAAACACAAAATAAGCTCCAGGTGCTATTTCACCCTTTAATGCAACTTTTTCACGATCAAACCAAGCCCCTTTAGTTGTTCCTTTATGAAGGTACAAACCATCAAGGCTTTGGGATGTTTTACTTACATTTTTTAGTACCACATAGTCATACTTGTAGACAGCACCATTGCTATCACCGCCTCCATACACTTCATATATAACAACAGTATCGCTTGCTGCTCCTACAGTCTGTGTATTGCCTAGTGTAAGTGCGAAAATCATTGCAAATAACACTCTTACAAAATTTTTCAATTTTTTCACTAGCTGAATCCTCCTTTATACTTTCTAATTCATATAATAACTAGTATTTATGAACTATAAATTCGGAAAATGTAAAATTATCTTTAAGAAGATCGTTTTTTTTGTAAAATTTTATTAATATTTAAAATTTCAATAAGTATTTTGATTTATGGGTTCAGCCCATTATTTTATAAGTTTTTTAAAATTTATTAAATTTATCTTAAGACTATGGCCAAAAATATACATAATAAAAACACCTTAGAAAAATCTAAGATGTTTAAAATCTACTTATATATTGCACGCTGTCCACCAATTAGTTTTGGTCTGGATTTTAGGGCTGTAACTCTTGCTTTTCCAATATGTTTTTCTTTTAGCCTTAGTGGAACTTGGACGAATTTTACGTGCATGCCTATTTCTGTATCTCCTATGTCTATGCCTGCTCTAGCTACAATATGTTCTACCATGACAGGATTTTGCATTTTTTGGTAGGCTGCAAGGCTCATTGCCCCTCCTGCGTGGAGGGCCGGAATTACGCTTACTATCTCTAGATTGTTTGCTTTGGCCACTTCTTTTTCTACTACTAAGGCACGGTTGATGTGCTCACAGCCTTGAACTGCCAAATTAATTTTTCTTTCATTAAGAATTAGCAAAAACTCATCTATAATAGCTTCTCCAACTTCCAGTGAAGAATCCTTACCAATCTTGCCACCTACAACCTCACTAGTGGAGCCACCTAGGACTAATATATCATCTTCCCCAATACCAGAAGCATCAATAACTTCTAGGAGGGCCTTGTGTACTTGTTTATGTATTTTGTCTAAATTTTCCAATTTATTCACCTCAATATAATTACTATACAACAAATTATTACTTTATAAATCATAAATAAAAACCGAAAACAAGCTTATAGTACGGATTTGATTTTAAACTATTTCCCTAATTTAGGCAGATAAAAACCGCCACAATTATAAATTGCAGCGGCTATATTTTACTTGTACCAATATTTACCTTGACCAGCAAACTTTTGGTAGAGAAAGTATCCTGCTCCTCCTAAAAGGATTATTGGTAATAATTTTATTATTAGGCCTATGCCCAATCCTAGTATTGCTAAAGGTATTAACAAAATGCCAGCAATCATTAAAAATGGTAGTAGTAAGACACCACCAACAAGCCTTAGGACAAAACCTAGAATAGCAAATATAATTTTAAAAACAAATGCACATATTAGTCCACCTGCTATTAAAAACAAAATTGTTGTAAGCATTTCATTCTCCCTTCGAGTAGTTTAAATTTCTTAATATTATTATACCACATTTTAAAATATGTCAACATATATATTAAAATATATATAAACTTAATCAAGAATTTTTATTTCGATTTTTAATTCAAATTCATTTCCTGGGCCCAATTTATAAGTTTGCTTATTTTTATCTGAAAATGCTATCGAATTATATGTCGGTTCTACACAAATATAATCGCCCTTAAAGTCTGTCCAAAATACAAATTCATTTACATTTGTAATCCCTTTTACCATGATGTGATTGCCGTTTGCCCTAAATCCTTGAGAATTAGATTTGCTATAGATGCTATTTGGCAAGTCATCTTTGTTTATTTGTATATCATCTATCACAAAATCATCATGATTAGCATAAAAATAAGGATGAAATGCTGGTGCAATTATCTTATCACTTGAGCTATTGTTTTCTATTTTTACGGTCGCAAATAAGGACTTTTCAACAAGTTCATAGGAAAGTTTGAACAAAACATCTTCATAGTCACCTTCGCCTTCTATAGAAAGAGAAAGTCTTATGGCAGAATCATTTGAATCTTCTATTTTCCAATCCCTATCCCTACAAAAACCATGGGAAGGAAGTTTATTAAAGATCTTATCAGCACTAAAATTAGGGGCACACACGTGCATGCCCCCTCTAACTTTCAATTCATCGCCAATTTTCACCATTACTTTTGGGAAAAATATTAGCTTATCTCCTAGCTTAAGTGAGTCAATGTATCCACCATTGGTATTTACTTCTGCTACTAAGCTTGAGTTAGAAATTGTTTTTTTCATATTTTTATAGATTTATATCAGGAGCTTCTGCTGGTCCTCTCTTGCCTAGTTCATTATCTAACATATAAACTGAATGCCAGTCATCTCCAATTCTTTCTAGTCTTGTTAGCATTTTTGTGAAGTTTTCTTCTTCTTCAACTTGCTCATCGATATACCATTGGATAAATGAGAATACACGATGATCATTTTCACGTGCAAGATCAGCTATGTGGGTAATTCTTCTTGTTACTTCTTTTTCATGTTCTAGGGCTTCTTTTATAACTTCTGTTACACTGCTGTATTCAGATTTTGGTTCGCTAATTGATGTATAGTGTGGTTTGTATCCAACTGATTGAAGGAATTTTCTCATGCCTTCTCCATGCATTATTTCTTCTTCAACTTGGATATCAAGCCATGATGTGAATCCATCTAGGTCTAAATCATCGGTATAAGCACTCATAGCCTTGTATAAATAAGCTGATTCATACTCAAAGTTCATTTGTTCATTTAATAAATCTAATACATTTTCACTCATTTTTATCTCCTTCATTAATTTCTAAAAAATTGTCATACAGAACGTATATTCCATAAAAAGGTAAGTTATTATCCAATAAAATTTTTGCTATTTTGGGAATATTTTCCAAGAGGACCTGTATTGTAAAGGTATTTTCACCTAAAACAAGAGAGTCTTCGGAAAGCAAACTCTTATCTTTAATTTTGGAATAAACTTCTGTTATCCCATCTCTGTCGAAAGCGGATCCTATATCAATAGTAACAGGATAGATTTCTCCAGAATTTTCTCTAAATTCTATTTTCTTAATTAAAGATACATTTTTCATGACAAACTTCCTCTTCTTATGTTATTATACAAATACCCATTATAAGAAAAAAATACCACAGATTTTAATCATCTGTAGTATTATTTATCTCTTTTTTGTACTCTTTAATCTCATTGTAGGAAAATACACAACCACAATAAGATTGCCTGTATAAGTCATATTTTTTTGATAAATCTATGGACATCTTATAGCCATTTCTTTTTTTGAAATCAGAATATAAGTATTTGATCTTATATTTTTCTTCCAAATCTTTGCCTATCTCATTGATCCATTTGGAATTTTTGTATGGTGATATGGATAAGGTCGTACAAAAATAATCGTAGTTCTTTTCTTTGGCATACTTGGCTGTTTCTTCGAGCCTAAGCTTATAACAAGCATAGCAAGCCATGCCTCCTTCAGGGGTTTCCTTTCTAATTTTTGCTATGTCATAGAAATCTCTTATATCATTTTCTGGAACTATGAGATTCGCTTCTAGTCCCATGCGCTTAGAAAGCTTAGCTACTTCTCTTGTCCTCTTAAGAAGCTCGCTTGCTGGATATATCATAGGATTGTAATAGTACATATCTATATCAAAATCATCCTTTATCCTATACATAACCGTAGTCGAACAGGGGGCACAACAAACTTGCATCAAAAGTTTAGGCTTTATCCCAGCTTTTTTATTCTTTTCTATTATCTTTCCCATTTCAAGGTTGTAATTTATATTATTCATAGTTTAAATTATACCATTATATTTTCTCATAAAAAAAGCACATAACTTGTATGTGCTCGTGATTTTTGTAATATTATCTCTTTGAGAATTGTGAAGATTTTCTTGCCTTCTTTTGACCAAATTTGTATCTTTCTTTTTTACGTGGGTCACGAGTAAGAAAACCTGCTCTTTTTAGAGCTTGTCTATAGTCAGGGTTTACTTCTAGTAAAGCTCTTGCAATAGCATGTCTGATTGCTCCAGCTTGACCATTGTATCCACCACCGTTAACATTAACTTTGATGTCATAACTGTTTTCATTTTCTGTTAGCTTAAGTGGTGATTTTACTATAATTTTTAATGTTTCAAAGTCAAAGTAATTGTCTAAATCACGCCCGTTTATTACGATATTTCCGCTGCCTGGTCTCATTGTTACTCTAGCAACAGAAGATTTTCTACGTCCGGTTGATTGAATAATTGTATCTGCCATTTAAATCTCCTTACTTTAATTCCAATTTTTCAGGCATTTGAGCTTCGTGATTATGCTCTGGTCCTACTACTACTCTAAGTTTTTTAGCCATTTGGCGACCTAATTTGTTGTGTGGTAGCATGCCAACTACTGCATGTTCAACGATTCTTTCTGGGTGTTTTGCCATCATATCTTGGTATTTTGTGATTTTTAATCCACCTGTGTAACCTGAATATCTCTTGTATTCTTTTTGGTTTTTTTTGTTACCAGTAAGTCTGATTTTTTCAGCGTTTACTACAATTACATAATCTCCAGTATCCATATTTGGAGTAAATGTAGCTTTGTGTTTTCCTCTTAAAATTGCTGCAACTTGGCTAGCCAATCTACCTAGCACCATGTCTTGTGCATCTACAACATACCATTTTCTATCGATGTTTGATGCGCTAGGTGTGTAAGTTTTTTGATATTTCATCAATATTCCTCCTATAAAATTTTCGCCTATCATATTTAGACACCGCAGCTGATAGGTGGCGGCTGTACTCGTCCTGACATTTGTTTTTAAAATCGCTTACAGGAAGCGCGATTTGATCGAAAAGTTTCATAAGAAGAAACTTTATAATCGACTGATATATATTACTATATATTAAGCTTTTTGTCAAGCTATACTGGCATATATGATGGGTTTTCTTTACTCTTGCCAAAGATGACTTTCCTATTTTGTAAAAACAAGAATATAAATACTATGACAAATATTATTGTCGATAGGGCGTTGATAGATGGATTAATGCCACGTCTTGCCATGCCATATATAGTCATAGATAGGTTAGATACGCCATTTCCTGACGTGAAATAGGATATGGCAAAGTCATCAATTGATAGGGTAAAAGATATCAAGGCTCCAGCCAAAATCCCATTTTTAATATTTGGTATCAAAACTTTTCTTATAGCATATGCTGGAGTTGCCCCAAGATCTAGGGCGGCTTCTATGATATTTTTATCCATAGCTTCTACTGCCGGCAAAACTGTCAAAACAACATAAGGTATACAAAACATAATGTGGGATAAAATCATAGTAATGTACCCTAGTTCCATCCTTAGGAAACCATATAGGCCCATAAGAGATATGGCTGTGATGATATCAGGGTTTAAAACTGGCAAATAGTTAATATTTAATATCATATTCTTGCGTTTCCCACGTAGTTCTGATATGCCAATAGCTGACAATGTTCCTATTATTGTAGCAATTATTGTCGCAGCTATAGCCACTATTAGTGTAGTTCTTACAGCTCCTATTATCTCAGGATTAGAAAATAATTCTACATACCAATCGCTTGTAAAACCAACCCAGCGACCACGTAGTTTGCTGTCATTAAAGGAAAAGACAATCATTACTACAATCGGAGCGTACAAAAATAAAAATACGAGACTAGTGTAAAATCGTGCTAGAAATTTTCTCATACTATATCCCCCTCTAAGTCTCTACCAAATCTTCTTTGAACTGCAAGGGCCAAGATTAGTATAAGCATTAGAATTATTGCAGTTGCCGATCCAAATCCCCAGTTTCCAGTGAAAGTAAATTGTTGGTCTATGAGGTTTCCTATCATATAAACTTTTTGTCCACCCAAGAGATTTGATACAACAAAGGTAGATATAGCAGGGATAAATACCATTATAATTCCTGTATAAACTCCTGGAAGTGAAAGCGGAAAGGTTACTTTTTTAAATACTGTTTTTCTATTAGCACCTAAATCTAGGGCAGCTTCTATAAGGTTTGGGTCAACTTTTCTAAGGGCATTATAAATTTGGATTACCATAAATGGCAAAAATTCATAAATCATACCCAAGACAACTGCTGTTGGTGTATACATTATTCCAAATGGGTCCATGCCAAGGCTTACTAAAAACCTATTCAAAACACCATTTCTCCCAAGAAGTGTAATCCAACCATAGGTCCTCAAGAGCAAATTTATCCACATAGGCATTATGAATACAAAGATTAATGATGAGGCCACATTTTCATCCATTCTAGAAATGATATAGGCAACAGGATATCCTATCAATAAACAACCTAATGTCGCCAAAAAAGCTATTAGTAGGGTTATCCCAAGCATTTTTAGGTAAATTGGCTCAAAAAATCTCTGATAATTTCTAAAAGAAAAAGTGAAGTTTTCAAAGGCTATAGATTCTGAACCGTTAAATGAATACAATAGAATCAATATTAGGGGCAATATTATAAAAACGCCTGCCCAAACTAGGTAAATATTTAAATATTTCTTCATGATGGCTCCTCAACTAGTGGGTTGTCATAAGGATCTGCCTCTATTGTCGGCTCTTCCATGACATGGATGGCATCAGGATCTATGGCTACACCTACTTCACTGCCTATCTCTACATTTTCTGGATAGTGGACATTTATAGAATAATCTTCGCCACTTACTTTAATATTGTAGTAAGTTCCCTTAAACATTGTATTCTCAACAACACCCCTTAGGCTAGCATCATTTGATAGGTAGAGATATTCTGGTCGAAGCATAACACTTACATCTTTGCCAGGCATAACCTTATCTACACATGGGAATTCGTGGTCTAGGAATCTAACCTTTGACCTATCGACCATCTTTCCTCTAAAGATATTTGAATCTCCAAGGAAATTTGCAACAAAGGCATTAACTGGCTCTTCGTAAATATATTGTGGTGTACCATATTGCTCTATGATTCCCTTATTCATTACAGCAATCTTATCTGACATAGAAAGAGCTTCTTCCTGGTCGTGAGTTACATATATAAAGGTGATCCCTACTTCTTTTTGGATGTTTTTTAGTTCAATTTGCATCCTTTTTCTAAGTTTAAGGTCAAGGGCTCCAAGAGGTTCATCAAATAAAATAATCTCTGGTTCATTTACCAAGGCACGGGCAATGGCAACTCTTTGTTTTTGCCCACCAGAAAGCCTTGATATATCACGATTTCCATAGTTTTCCAAGTCAACCAAGGCCAGAGACTTTTTAACCTTTGTTTTGATTTCCTTTTCAGAAACTTTTTTTATCCTAAGGCCAAAGGCAACATTGTCGAATACATTTAGGTGAGGGAAAAGGGCGTAGTTTTGGAAAACTGTATTAATATTTCTCTCATTTGGTGGGAGCTTTGAGATATCTTTACCTTCAAATATCACTTCTCCACTATCTGGCTTTTCAAAACCTCCAATTATTCTTAGAGTTGTTGTCTTGCCACATCCTGATGGTCCTATTAAAGTTAAAAACTCTCCTCTTTCTACTGATAGATTAATGTCATTTAAGATCTTTTTGCCATCAAATTCTTTGTTAATTCCAACTAAATTTAATACTTGACTCATTTCCCCTCCTTTAATAGCTTGCTAGGACTTCAACCCATTTGTCGTTATAAACTTGCATAAATCCTTCTAGGTCCTTGAACATCTCAAGTTTTGGCATTTTTTCAAAATCTGGATATGCAATATCAGAATCAGCAATATAAGATGGCAATTGCTCTCTAACTCCTGATACAACTGAAGTAAAACCTTCCATCCACTCAGCATTCTTTGCAGAAACATCTGGATCTGTGAAATAATTTATAAAAATTTCAGCATTTTTCTTATTTTGGGCACCCTTTGGAATTGCCATGGAGTCTACTTGTAAGTTCATTCCTTCCTCAGGGATTACATACTCAAGGTTTTCATTTTGACTTTGCATCAAAAGCGCATCCCCAGAATACATAACAGTAATAGCTGCATCACCTTGAACAACTAAATCCCTAGCCTCATCAGTAAGATAAGCGTAAACCAAAGGCTTTTGCTTGATTAACTCCTCTTTGGCTTCTTCAATTTCATTCATATTTGTTGTATTGATAGAATAGCCAAGTTTTTGTAGGGCAACAGACATAGAAAGCCTTGGCAAATCGTACATTATAATCTCATTCTTATACTTAGGATTCCAAAGATCGGCCCACTTAGTTATAGGTTCTTTGATGATGTCCTTGTTATAAACTATGCCAAAATGTGATGTGAAATATGGGACTGTGTATTCATTTTCAGGGTCAAAGCCAAGGCCCTTGTACTTATCTTCCACGTATTTAAAATTAGGTACATTCGAAAAATCTATCTTTTCAAGCATATCGTTTTTCTTAAGTCTTTCTACCATATAATCTGACGGAAAAATCACATCATAGTTGTTTGATGATTGGGATAACTTTATAAACATCTCTTCATCAGAAGTAAAGGTTTCATAAATAACATCAATCCCAGTCTCTTTCTCAAACTCAGGAATCAAATCCAAATCAAAATATTCTCCAGCGTTAAAAACAACAACTTGGTTTTTTTCTCTTGATGAGCAAGATGATAATAATAATATTAAAGCTAATATTAAAAAGCTCTTTTTCTTCATAATCCCTCCTTTTAAAGTTTAAAATTTGTTTTATTATTTATTTTAATGTCTTTTAAGTTATTTATAATTTAAGGTTTTGCCTTCGACCTAAGGGGGAAAACCCAGGGGAGTTCCGATTCTCCCCAACCGGTTTTCCCCCTTATACCCCCTTTTCTGCTACCCCCTCGAAACGGCCACTGCGTGGTGCTAGGACTTGTAAGAATTTGCTATGCAAATTCTTACGATTTGATAGGGTGAAATCATATTATAGACTACAAAAATTGGTGTTTTCTAAATCTTGAATTTCTAAAATCGCAAACTCGCTACGCTCAAACAGTGCGATTTCTTAACGAAATTCTGCAATTTGAAAACAGCACAATTTCCCCACCTCTAAGCACTGTGGATGCAGTATTTGTAGGATTAGTGGTGCAGTATATATTTTATTAACAGTCCAAGCAAAAGAATTCGCGGAGCGAACTTCTACTGCTCATTGCCCCACGCAGTGGCGGTGGGGGTAAAAAGGGTTTGGGGGTGTAAGGGGGAAGGGACGTAGGGGTCTCCGCTACCCCTCGACCCTACCCCCTTAGGTCGAAGGTATATCCTTAAATAACGAAAAATCACAAGATAATCATCCAATCAAAAAACAAAAATTTTAGTCCAAGATATTTAAAAAAATATCTTCTCCAACTCTTTTTGGGCAAAAAAATTCCTTGCACATTATTTTGAACAAGGATTTTATTATCCTACCTATTTACTCATTATTTAAACCCTATAGGCAGGAAGTTTATTATTCGGATTTGGCAATATGCCCCCTGTGGTTGTGAGTTTTATCCATATAAATGAGTCTAAAGTATGGATAAATGTGAGAAATTCCCCACCAGTTCTTACCCCACAGGTGTTCTTAATGTTTTTTATTTAATTATTTTATTGTTAATGCAATTATAGTAATTAAAACTATAAAAGTCAATTAAAAAATCAAGTTTTTTGTAAAATATTTTATTTCTTTTTTATATTTTTGTAGGTCATTGGAGATACCAATAGTAGCATTGGGTATAATTCCAATCTTCCAAATAGCATAGCAAGGGTTAATGTGAATTTTGATAGATCGCTCATCCTTGCAAATGTGTCCATTGGTCCAAGTTCTCCAATATATGGTCCTATGTTATTCATTGTTGCAGCAACTGCTGTGAATGCTGTTTCAAAATCACTAGTATCTATTGACACAATTATCATAAAGATCACAAATAATATAGTGTAGATTAAGAAATATCTATTGGTTGAGATTTCGACATCATCATCTACCTTCTTGCCATCTAGTCTGTTTACCGTGATCCTCTTTGGATTTATAGCTGTTTTTATTTGATTTATCGCTGATTTAAACATCATCACTACTCTAGAAACTTTTAATCCACCAGCAGTTGAACCAGCACACCCACCTATAAACATTAACAAAGTTAGTAAATGTCTAGCAAAAAATGGCCAGTTGCCAAAGTCAGCTGATACGTAACCAGTCGTTGTGATTATAGATGACACTGTAAAAAACGCATTTGATCCAGAATATAAAGGATCGTTATAAATTGGCCTTATACTTATGAATATGAGGATACTTGAGGCAAATATTACCCCTATATATGTCCAAAGCTCTTCTGATTTGAAGCTTTCTCTTACAGATTTTATAATTGCATAATAATATAAATTGAAATTGACTCCAAATAGCATCATAGCTACCCCTAGGATAATTTCTATAGACCTAGAATCATAGAAGGCTACACTTGTACCGTGATTTGCAAATCCACCAGTTCCAGCAGCTCCCATAGCAAATATGATGCTATCAAATAAGTTCATTCCAGCTAATAAGAGGGCTATTGTAGTTACAAGGGTTAAGGCAAGATACAGTATGTATAAAACCCTTGCTGTTTCTGCAAGTTTTGGTGTGATTTTACCAAAGGTTGGTCCCGGCACTTCTGCTTGCATTAGGTTTGATGCTTCTTTGTTTTGCTTTGGCAAAATCGCAAGGGTAAATACCAATATACCCATACCACCTATCAAGTGGGATAGAGACCTCCAAAATATTATAGAGTGAGGTAGCAAGTCTACATTTGTTGCAACTGATGCACCACATGTTGTAAAACCACTTGCTATTTCAAAAAAGGCATCCAAAAATTCAGGATAATTTGTTGGTGTCAGGTAAAGGGGTATAGCTTCTATAATAGAGTACAAGACCCAGCAAAAAGCTGTGGTAAACATAGCTTCTCTGGTAAATACATGACCTTTGGCGCTTCCCTTTTTCACTAAAATAGTCCCTAAAAGGCCTGATAAGATGATTGGAAATACGAAATATAATTTGTCATTTGTGCCTTCTTTATAAATAAAAGCAACTATCAATGGTAAAATCATCAATAAAGCTAGTACCTGCAATAGCCTTCCTATAGCGTTATTTATAATTTTAATGTTCATATTTACTCCAATATATCATCAACTTGGGCCATATTCTTACTTTTCGTAATAATTAGGACCCTATCACCTTTTTCTATGACAGAATTTCCTGTTGCAACCTCAATCGATCCATCACGATTCCTATGTTCAATTATTGCAACTAGGGTGTCATCTTTTACCTTTATCTCTTTCAAACTGCGGTTAAATAGAAAAGAGTTTTCGCTTACTTCAAACTCTAGGACTTCTACTTGGTCATCTTCTAACTTAAAGAGGTTATTTAAGGTTGATATATCCTTTGAATCAACCTTGGACCTGATGACTCTGTTGATATAGTTAGAGGCTACAGATTTTGGAGTAAAAGTTGCATCTAGGTCTAAGATTCCAGTTATCTTTAGCAAGCTTGTTCTATTTACCTTGGCTATGATTTTTTCAATTCCATATTTTTCAGCAATAAGGGCTATCAAGATATTTTCTTCATCCATGCCTGTAAGGGCTACAACAGCATCGAAGCTTTCAACCCTAGCTTCTTCTAATATATCAGGGTCTGAGCCATCAGCATTTATTACAACAGCCTCAGCATATTGCTCTTGGAGATTGATCGCCTTCTCTCTATCAATTTCAATTACTGTAACATTGAAATTTCTCTCAAGTAATAGCCTAGTAAGATGCGAGCTTAAGGAGCTTGCTCCTATAATAAGCACATCTTTCATCCTTATACTCTCAGGAATCTCAGCTTTATAGAAGGTATCTACATCATCTTTTGTTCCCATTATATAAATCTTTTGTCCTGGTCCTAGGATAAAATCCCCCCTAGGTATACTGATTTCTCCATGGTCATTTACTATGCCTATAAGAACATCAAATTGATTTAAATATGAGTCAGCCTCACTAAGTTTAAGACCAGCAAGTCTAGAATTTTCACTAATAGTAATCTCTAGCATCATTGATCTATCTTCTAGGAAGCTTTGTACATTTCTAGCATGAGAATATTTGATAGACCTCTGGATTTCTTTTGCAGCAAGGTATTCTGGATTGATGACTAGATTAGAACCAGTAAGTTCTACTATATTATCCAAATTGTTAACATACTTAGTATCTCTTAGCCTAAGTATTATGTCCTTTGCTCCCAAATTTCTTGCTAGGGCTACAGAGATTATATTAGTATCATCATTTCTTGTTAAGGCTATAAATATGTCACAATTATTGACATTTGCTTCTTTCAACACATCGATATCTGTTCCATCACCAACAAGAGCCATAATATCGTTTTGTTCTAATAATTTATTTAAGATATCCTTATCTTGGTCAATGACCAAAATATCATGATCTTGTAAAGATAATTCTTCTGTAAGATAAGAGCCGACCTTAACAGCTCCCAGGATAATAATGTTCATCTATACCTCCTAAGCCTAACTAGTATAGAATTTATATATTTAAATTCAAGTATAAATAATAGTCTTTCTAATGACTTTAATCTAAAAGTATAGGGCATATCATCCAGACTCTAGTAAATTAATATTATTACTTTATGGTAAAAACTTATATTTACAAAGAGAAATAAAATCCAACTGAATTAAAGTTAGCTTTTATACTTGTTTTCTATTAGATCTTTTAAGTATATAAACTATAGCCCAAATAAATATGCCCCTAATAATAGCTGGTATAATAATCCTTAGCCACATATGGCGTGGATTGTGGGTTATGATCCCATATATCGATATGGCTAATATAATAAGTATCATTATTATAAAAAATATATTCTTAGTTTTTTCACCCCTGTCTTTTCCTATATCCTCAGCTAGGAAAGTCCCAGATACCAAAGCAAATGAGAAGAATATCATTCCCATTATTCCATCAATATCAGAATATAAAAAGATGTTATAGGCTAAGTATAAAGCTAGGCTTAGGGCAAATAATATTTTCTTAAAAGATATATCCACCATTTTAAAGGCAAGACCTCCTTCTATTGCTAAAGTATCTTCTTGGATGCTTCATTTTCATATCTTCCCTTGTAGTCAAGGTAGTTTAATGATAGTTGGTTAATAACAAATGCATAAGCGACAACTATATAAACAATGAAAACAAGGCTTAGAATCCCAGCAAGAATACTTGCCCCAATATTAGCTCCACTTGACGCCCCAAACAAGGCTACTGTCAAAACTATAAAAATAATTACAGGAAGTAATATCCATTTCAAAAATACCTTTACTGTTTGCCCAGCCAAATTTTTACCAACAACAAATACTTTTTTAAAAAGATCTCCAAAAGGCATCTTTGGATTGTCAGCTATGACAAAAAATTGGTAGGCGGTAAAAATATAATATATAGTCGATAATACAAGTATTATTATTAGACCAAAGGCAAAAGATCCCAGGCCACTATAGTTTCCTGCCAGAAGGCTAACAGTTAAAGATGCAGCAAAAACTGTTCCAATTAAAGTCATTGCTATAGTTGGGATTACATTTAATAATAGGCTAACTCCAAAGTTTGATGGATTTATAACATGGATTCCATCTAAATATTCTGAAACCGTACCCATCCTATTAAATAATAAACCATGTGCTAGGATAATATTTGTAACAATACTAACAATCATTGCTAAAATCGAATAAATTATTGAAGGTTCTGAATCTCCCCCATCTATGGATGGACCGTTAAATAATTTCCCTAATAGAAAAACAATTAAGATCATAATAATGTGTATAATCAATACGCTCGATAATTTAAAGTCTTTTTTCTGCATTTCAACCTCCTCTTTTCTTTTATATATTTACCCTATTTTCGGGTATAAATGCAATGAGGTGAAAATATGATTATAAAATTAGTGAAAGAAGAACACGAAGCTCAAGCTTTAGATGGTGATAAAAAAGCTGGCTTCTGCCAATACGAAGAAAAAACAAATGACACTTGGGCTATCACCCATACAGTTGTTGATAGCAATTACCAAGGTCAAGGTCTAGCATCTAAGCTAGTTGACGAAGTTTGTGAAGCTGCCAGAAAGGAAAATGTAAAGATCATCCCTATTTGCTCATATGCAGTTAAGAAATTTGATCAAGAGCCAGAAAAATACGGAGATGTGGACGCCAGATAAAATTAGTACCAGGAGTGCTAGCCATAGTTAATCGAGCACTCTTGTTTTTTTGTCTTTTTTACAAATCTTTTTATAATATTTTTTATTTTTCATAATATTTATTACAAAAGTCAAATATTTGAACTTATTCTCTTATTAATACATATGAATTGGCTATTTTTAGGCCTTTCTTATTCATTACGCTAATGTGACATTATTTACCTTTTATTTATCATTTGATATGATATTTTTATGAAAAGAGGTATTTCGGTGAAAAATGATTTAAGGAAAAAAATAGCAATACTTGCCTTATCAATATATGTTGCCAGCAATAGTGTAGTATCTGGTACCCTTGCTTTTATGCAAAGAGACTTAGGACTTTCTATCACAAATGCTGAGATGATGATAACTCTAGCATCTATTGCATCAATTGTGACTATATTATTAAATGAAAAAATTACCCAAAAAGTCGGTATGAAAAAGTGCGTGGATACCGGTCTATTTTTAGTGGGGCTAAGTGCGATTACACCAGTAGTATTTAAGTCATATACATCTATTATCATAAGCCGTCTTTTGATGGGAGCTGGTGTTGGATTATTTACTGGACACAGCGCCAACTACATAAATGTTTTTTTTGAAGGAGACGAGGCAAATAAGCTTCACGGCATAAGAATTTCTGCAGAGTTTATAGGTCAAATGGCCCTATTGTTTATTGCAGGACTTCTAATCAAAATCGAGTGGCAACTTGCATTTTTAGTTTACGGTTTTGCTTTTTTAATAATGTTCAATTTTAATAGGACAATTCCAGAAGTTGATATAAATGTTGAAAGTACGGATGATAGTAAATTTAAAATAAGTGGCCAATTAGTATTTTATGTAATTTTTATAGCAATTATTATAATGAATAACACAGCTATAAGTGTAAGATTTCCAACAATTGCAACCCTAGCAAAGGGTCTTGATGCTGATGTAAGCTTATATATGCTAATTTTGCCAATTTCTGGTATGGTTTTTGGCTTTATGTTTGGTGCAATCAATAAATTATTGAGAGAAAAAACTCTCTACCTAGGTTTAAGCATTTATGTAATCTTTAATATGGTTATCGCCTTATTTGGTTACAATATGTATATTTACCTAGTTTCTATGTTTTTCCTTGCCTTTTCCCAATCCTTGTGCACACCATACTTATTTGCAGAAGTTGCAAGATTTGCCAAAGGATCCCAGGCTCGTATAGCAAATAATCTTCTTTTCATAGGATGTAATGTGGGTGGATTTTTGGCTCCATTTTTCCTTGAGGGAATAAATAGAGCATTTAATACAACTTCCTTAACCCTAGCTTTTTCAGCCTTTAGTGTGATTTATGCTTTGATGCTTATTTTAAATATCTATGAAGAGAGAAAAACCAGAATGTAATTTGAGAGCGAAAATCTCGCTCTTTTTTTTATTATATTAATAAATATTAACTTTATTTAATCAATGCAAAATGATAAAATATTACAAAAGGAGAATTTATGCGAATAGTTGATATAGTTTGTAAAGACGAATGGATCAAAGATTATGAATTTTTTAATGAATTTAAAGATTCAAAATATTTTGATACCCTTCTTGATACTTGTGAAAATTTGAATACTGACATTCTTTTTAAAAGCAATGTCCACGGCCAAGACCACATAGAAAGAGTTATTTTCTTTGCCCTAGTCCTAGCCTGGAAATATGAACTTGATAAGAGAGATACAGATATAATTCGCTATGCTGCAAGCTTACATGATACAAAAAGAGTTAATGACGGTTGGGATACCGACCATGGCAAACGTGCAGCAAGTGAATCTATTAAATATGCCAATATAGATAAAGACGACACTAATATCCTCCAAGCAGTTATAACCGCTCACTCTACAGATGATAAATATATGGAAGAAATTATAAGAGAATATGAGGTCGCAGACTTTGATAGGGCCCTATTTTTGGCGAAGCTCTTTAAGGATGCCGATGGTCTTGATAGGGTTAGGATAAATAGGCTCGATCCAGCCTACCTACGCAATAGTTTTTCCAAAGACCTTGTAGATTTCGCATATATTTTGTTTGAAAAGTACTGATTATTTGACAGAAAATTTATTATCTAATAAAATTATTATGTAATAAATTAGGAGAATTGAATGTCTGTAAGTATAAAAAAATTATTAATCACATCTTTAATCCTTTCTCAAATTTTCATTTCAAACACGGCTTACGCTGATTCTATTATTTTAAATAAAGAAACAAGCCCTGGTGTTAATGTACGTAGCGAAAAGGATACAAATAGTGAAATCTTAGGTGGTATAGAAGATTTTACTATGTATGAAATTAAAGATGAAGATGAAAATTGGTACCAAATTAATTTTGACGGAAAAACTGGCTATGTTGGTAAATCTTGGTTTTATAGGCTTAGCCAGTCTAATATTATAGATGCCACAAATCTAAAAAGCGAAGCTAATAGCGAATCTACAAACTCCGCTCCCTACAAGCTCTTGGAGCAAACAAAAGTAACTATCTTAGAATTTGTAAAAGATTCTGAATTTGTGAAAGTTTCTTATGATGAAAGTTATAAGGATAACAGAAAGATCAACGTAACAGATATCGAGGACTTATCCAACAATGACTTGCTTTTTAGCCTATCAGATGATAAAGATTCTGGAGTAAAGACGGTCACTTTAGATGATTCTATTAAGGATATTCCAGAAGTAGTTACCCTATCCGAAAGTCCACAAACAGTAGAAATTGGTAAGGATAAAGATAAACTAAAAGAAGCTGTAACAGGATATGTCAAGCTATCCTCCCTTGCTATTTCTAAAAAAGACAAGGAAGAATTGAAAAAGTTAAAAAATACATATGAGGATATGAATAAACATATCAAAGAAACTTTGGAATATGAAGAGTCTATCAGAAACCAAGTTAGACAAATCCAAGAAACTCATTATGAAACAATAACTACTTACGAAAATATCCAAAATAACGATACAAACACATCTGTGATTGAAGTTCCAGTTACTGGCAATCCAGTAGGTGTAGAGCTTTATAAATGGGCTACCCAATTTGTAGGCCGTCCTTATGTTCTAGGTGGCGTATCCCTTACAAACGGTATAGATTGTTCCGGTTTTACCATGCAAATCTATAGGCAAATAGGCATAGAGTTGCCACATTTTGCTCAAAGCCAACAAAGATATGGAGTAGAAATTCCATTTGGCCAAGAACAAGCTGGGGACTTAGTATTTTTTGGAACAAGCCTTAATAACATCACCCACGTTGCTATGGCTGATGGCAATGGCAATATGATCCACGCATCTAGCCCAAGAGTTGGAATTATAATAAGTCCTATTAGAAATCCAATCTCTATAAAAAGAATAGTACAATAGCAAAATCCAGACCTCATTTGAGAGTCTGGATTTTTTTTGTCTAATTATTTGATGAAAATAAATTTGCTATAGAGTTTACAATTGACCTAAAAAAGTCTAGGATTGAATCAAGCAAACCACTTTCTTGGGCTTGGTTGACTACATCATCAATTGAATCCTTATTATTTTTATAAAACTCGTTGGCATTATTTGCTAGTTCGTTGCCAAATTTAATAAGATTTTCCTTTACTTCTTTACTATCAATAGCTGATGAGTCTTGGTATTTATCAAAATAATTTATTAAAATATTTATATTGTTATCGCTTAAAATATTTTCAAGGTTGAGATTTTTTAATGCATCGTTGATGTATATACCTATCTGTTCAGTTGATGCACTTTGGCCAGTTTCTTCCTTGTGGCTGGCTAATTTTTGTTTTACTTCAATTACTAGCTTATCAAGCTCTTTAGGATCAAAATCAATTTTGTCTTTGTTTTCTTTTGCAATCTCTGTTACGGTTTCAAGCTCTTCTTGAGCAACTTTCGCCCTTTGTGGGTCGATTTCTTGTCCCTTTTCTTCAAGGGCCTTGTAAACACCAACTAAGGCAGATTCACCGGTAACTGGTGTTGGACTTGCCACAAATATGTCTGCATCTGTAATGCCAGCTGTTATAGCAGCATTTGTGTATTGGCCATTGGTTATTTGGGTAATATTTGCTGGTGTGCTAATATTTACCTTAATACCAGAATTATCTGGCAAATATTTTATATATACAGATGAAATCATATTTCCATCTGGAGCCTCATAGCCAAGATATTTTTCTAAATCTTTGCCATTTACAGATGAAAAATTAGTGTTTGCATCCCCTGCCTTTATTCCAAAGACATCGTTCATTTGTTCTTGTTTTTTATCATCTAGGGCAACTCCGTATATTACATCGTTTTTATCTTTGCCTGCTGCAAAGGCTAGGCTTGGTATCACTAGGGCAAAGGCGCACAAAAGTGCTATTAATCTCTTTTTCATAACCCCTCCTATAAACTTGTGATTTTTTGAACTATTGGATCAAGTTCACTTGGGTTCTTATCCTCTATAAGGCCCTTATCTATTAGTTCTGCTATTTGTGGATCTATTGGTAGTTTTGCTACTGTATCTATGCCATGTTTTGTTGCAACCTGATCAATATTGCTTTCTCCAAAAATCTTGTGGACACTTCCACAATCTGGGCATTTGAAATATGACATATTTTCTACTATGCCTATGACATCCTTACCCATCATCTTGGCCATCTTTAATGATTTTTCTACAACCATTTCAACCAAGCCTTGTGGAGTTGCTACTGCTACAATCCCATCTATTGGTAGTGATTGGAAAACTGTAAGTGGCACATCGCTTGTTCCTGGTGGCATATCGATTAGTAGGTAATCAAGCTTGCCCCAATCTACATCTGAGTAGAACTGTTTGATAACACCGGTTACTATTGATGATCTCCACACAACTGGATCTGTCTTATTTGGCAAAATCATATTTACAGATATAACTTCAACACCATCTCGGCTGATGCCTGGATACATCAAACCTTCCTTGGTTCCTCTAACATTGTCATTTATACCAAAGGCTTGTGGGATAGATGGGCCTGTCACGTCTGCATCAAAAACTCCAACTTTGTATCCTTCTTTGTTTAATTTATTAGCAAGCATACTAGTTACTGAGGATTTGCCTACCCCACCCTTACCAGACATGATTGCTATAACATGACCAATTGATGAACCTTCGTTTAGATTCACTTTAAATTGGTCAAAATTTCTTTTTGTTTCCATTATTAACTCCTTTGTATTTAAAAAAAGCATCCTATGATGCTCTTTTTATGATTATATCTAATTTTTATTAAATTTCCATAAAGACGACTTTAAATATTCTAAAGTCCTAAAAATCAATCTTCATGTCTCCATCTTTGATAAGACCTTTTTTGCCCATTATTTTATAAATTATAAAGGATAAGACCCCTGGCAAAATGAAGTGTAGGAGAAGTATTTGCAAAAGCAAGATACTTACTGGTCTGGCCCCAGCCATGGTATTAATTGTAGCAATTTGTCCTACAAGTCCACTAGTTCCCATGCCTGATCCCAATGCTGAGTTTTCCATTTTAAAAACTACTGTCGCAAGTGGCCCAAGGATTGCACCAGCAAGAGTCGGCGGCAGCCATATCCGAGGGTTTTTGATGGTATTTGGCACTTGGAACATAGAGGTTCCAAGACCTTGGGCAAGAAGTCCTTCTAGGCCATTATCCTTATAGGAAATTACGGCAAAGCCAATCATTTGCGCTGAACATCCTACTGTTGCAGCTCCACCAGCAAGGCCTGATAGGAATAACATCATACAAATAGCAGCTGATGATATTGGCAAAGTTAGGGCAAGACCTACAAGAACAGCAACCACAATACCCATCAAAAATGGCTGAAGTTCGGTTGCTCTCATTATGATATTGCCTAAGCTTGCCATAAAGGCTGACACTCCTGGCCCAATAAAGTCTCCCACAATGATACCCACTAAGATAGTTAGGGCTGGCGTAATTATTATGTCTAACTTAGTTCTTTTTGATACTAGCTTGCCAAATTCTACCGCAAAGATTGTCGCAACATAAACTCCTACTGGCCCACCAAGTTCGTAAGCTCCGTTGCCAACTATAGTAACTGCAAATAAGATTAGGCTAGGAGCCTTCAAAGCATAGGCTATAGAAACAGCTATAGCTGCTCCTGTGGACTTAGTAACAAGTGGCCATATACGCTCTGTTAGAAAATCTATGCCAAAACTAGTTCCTATAGAATTTAAAATAGTTCCCACCAAAAGCGATGCAAAAAGACCAAAGGCCATGGCTCCAAGTGCATCGATAAAGTAGACCTTAGCTGAAAGGTCGATGTTTTGTTCTTGTAAATATTTTTTCATGCTAATTCCTTTTCAAATGCTTTTCGTTAAGTATAGCACAAAAACATTTAATTGTATATACACTAAGAAATTATTTTAAGTATCCCTTCTCCTCTAAAGATTCTTTGATCTTATCAAAATCTTCCTGATTTTTGACCTTTATGGTGTGGTAGTGGATACCCTCTGTCAAATTTTTCAAAGGAATGGAAGAAGTCATATTTTTGACAAAATTTGTAACGCCAGTTCTAGAATGTATGTCCAAATCTTTTTTTATCACCCCGTAAACAGGATGGTTGATGAAGACATCTACTATGACCCCACCGTTGTCGACAATAGTATTTAGCTCATCTCTTATATCCTTATCCTCATGGCGAGATTCTAGGATATATGTCAATGAACCCTCCCCATCTATCTTGTATCCCCTATTTGTAGATATGATATTGATACCAAAAGCCTTCAAAACTCCTATGTCTTTTACTATAATTTGCCTAGAAACACCAAATTTTTGGGCTAAAGCTTGTCCACTTTGGGGATATTCTTCTTCTTGTAAAATTTTTATTATCTGATTTTGCCTATCACTTATTTTCATTTATTACCTCTTTCACTAATATACCTTTAAAGCTTGACATTTTTAAATTATAATGTATTATAAGTAAAAACGAAGATGAGATGAGTAGCTAGATTAAATTTTATAGAGAGTCCCTGACGGTGGAAATGGGATAAAGGCTTGTTTAGTGAATAAAAACTCGGAGTACCTTTGGGGATGTCTTGATCTAAAGGCGGGATTGCCCGTTATAGCAATAGAGTATGTATGTACTTGATGAGGTGTATATCGTGAGGTGTACATAAATTTGGGTGGTAACACGGCACAATCGTCCCAAGGGATGATATGAGCGCGTGTATTTTTTTACACTTTTTTAGCCCAGAAAGATTAGGAGAGAAATTATGAAAAAAGTAAGAAAATTTATTTTGACCTTGCTAATCACTATCCTAGCTTTTGCTAGTACAAGTTTTGCAAGTTCAAATGAAAAAAAGGTCCTAAGAGTTGGTATGGAAGTCAACTACGCTCCATATAACTTCTCAGAAGTAGACGATAGTAATGGAGGAGTTCCTTTAAAAAACTCCTCAGGTGAATACGCCAATGGTTATGACATAGCCATAGCAAAAGAGGTTGTCCAAAATCTTGATATGGACTTGGAGGTTTATAAGATTGATTGGGATGGTCTAATCCCAGCCCTAACCAGTGGAAAGATAGACGTCATAATCGCTGGTATGAGTCCAACAGAAGAGAGAAGACAGCAAATTGATTTTACCGACTCATATTATGATGCTGTAGTTGGAGTGATCTTAAAGGAAGATTCTAAATATAAGGATGCCAAGTCTATAAAGGATTTTAAAGATGCTAAACTTACTGGCCAATTGGGCACATATCACTATGACCTTCTAGATCAAATGCCAGATATAAAAAAGGAACAGGCCCTTGATTCATTTCCAACTATGATTGCAGCAACCAAGGCAGGCACTATAGACGGCTATGTTTCTGATAAACCAGGTGCTGAAAGTGCTATGACTGCAAATAAAGACCTTATATTTGCCCAATTTGACGAGGATCAAGGCTTTAGGGTTGACTCATCACTTACATCAATTTCTATAGGTGTTAAGAAAAATTCTGACCTTACCCCAAAGCTTAACCAAGCCTTGGAAAATATTTCTACCGACCAAAGAGAAGAATTGATGAAGGAGATGGTCCTACTAACTACTGCAAATGAAACTAGTGAAGAAAATCCTACTTTCTTTGACGAAATGTCACAAATCTGGCAAAAGTACTCTTCCCTATTTCTTAGAGGTATAGTAAACACCTTATTTATTGCTATCCTATCTACAATACTAGGATTTTTGATAGGACTTTTAGTTGCAGTTATTAGAAAAATTGAGATTAACAAAAGCAAAAACAAATTTTCTTATATCCTTCATAAGATAATAAACTTTATCTTATCAGCTTATGTAGAAATATTCCGTGGCACACCTATGATGGTCCAAGCTGTAATAATATTTTATGGGTTAAAACAATATTTCGATATTGACCTATCAACAATGTTTGCAGCAATCCTCATAGTTTCCATCAACACAGGAGCATACATGTCAGAGGTAGTAAGAGGCGGCATCAATTCAATAGATAAGGGCCAATTTGAGGCTTGTAAGGCCATAGGTATGACACATTTTCAAACCATGACCAATGTTGTTTTGCCACAGGCAGTAAAGAATATCTTGCCATCTTTGGGCAATGAGTTTGTAATCAATATCAAGGATACATCAGTACTAAATGTAATATCTGTAACAGAATTATTCTTTATGTCTAAGTCTGTAGCAGGATCAACTTACCAGTATTTCCCAACATATTTGATTACTGCAATAATATATTTTGTACTAACCTTTGTTATTACTAGAATAATCAATCACTTGGAAAGAAAAATGAACGGAAGAGAATACATCCACGAAGCAACCACAGGAGTTAAAAATGCCAATATTAAAGGTTAATAATTTGGAAAAAAAGTTTGGAGAAAACCTAGTCCTAAAAGATATAAATTTTGAAGTTAATAAAAACGAAGTAGTCTCCATCATAGGATCTTCCGGTTCTGGTAAGTCAACCTTGTTAAGATGTTTAAACTTACTAGAAAGGCCTACTAGTGGCGAGATTTACTATATGGATATAAATATCTTAGATGAGCACTTTGATGAGAGACACTACAGGTCTGAAGTAGGTATGGTTTTTCAAAACTTTAATCTTTTTGAAAATAAAAATGTTTTGGAAAATTGTACCTTAGGCCAAGAAAAAGTTTTGAAAAGGTCAAAAAAAGATGCTCAAGATCTCGCTATGAAATATTTAACCGATGTTGGAATGGATAGATTTAAAGATTCTAAGGCAAGTCAGTTATCCGGTGGGCAAAAACAGAGGGTTGCTATAGCTCGTGCCCTTTGCATAAATCCAAAGGTTCTATTGTTTGATGAGCCAACCAGTGCCCTTGACCCAGAGATGGTAGGTGAAGTACTTGAAGTTATGACAAAGCTTGCCAAAAGTGGGATTACAATGATTGTAGTAACCCATGAGATGGACTTTGCAAGAGATGTTTCTACTAGGGTATTATTTATGGATAAAGGTATAATCTTAGAAGATGGAATACCAAATGACATTTTCACAAATCCAACCCACGATAGAACTAAAGAATTCTTATCTAGGTTTTTAAATAATTAATAAGAGGAGAAAATATGACAGACTTAGTAGAAATATATTCCACCAGCGAAGACTCATTTGCCGTTGGCTATATAATCTATCAAGAAAATAATAGACTATTGACCCACCTTGTGGATGACCAAGGCAAGCTTGATGGCTACCTATTATTTGATACTAGGATGATTGATGGAATCGAAACAAATACAGACTATCTTAAAAAGATCGAAAAATATATGGACTTTTGGGGCAATATTTCTATAGGTGATAGCGACAATGAAATCTATAAGTCAAAACCTGACTTCATAGATTTGATCAAATACGCCAAAGACAACCACAAAATAGTCACCCTTTCAACAAGCTTCGATTATTTTGATTCTATAACAGGCTTTGTAAAATCTTACGATGATGAAAAAGTTGTTATCGATGCACTAAATCAGACAAATGCGAAAATCTTTGACCAATTTGAAATTCCTATAACAGACCTTGTAACCTTGGAAATAGAATCCATAGACAACTTTCTCTTAGGATACGCACACAAAAAATCATGAATAACACATTACTTTTAATGATATTAAACTTGGTTGGAAAAATCTTCTCATTTGTTCGTGAGATGATTTTTTCTTTTACCTATGGTACTGGCGATATTACTGATGCTTTCAACACATCAACAACAGCTGCAACCTTGATCTTTTCAGTAATAACCTATGCCTTATCCAAGACCTATATCCCCACTTATAACGAGGTTGTAAAAAATGGCAACGAAAAGTCTGGAGACCACTTTACCAATAGGCTTCTTGATTTTATGCTGTTCCTAACTACCCTGATGATGATATTAGGACTTTTGTTTGCTCCATTTATAGTGAAACTTTTCGCAGCAGGCTATAGTGGCGATAAACTAAAAATAGCTTCTCTATTTATGAGAGCTGTCATCCTTACCATTTATCCCAATGTCTACGCAGCGATATTTTCTGCATATTTGCAAGTTAAGGGAGACTTTTTGACTCCAGCCTTGCCCCTAGTAATTATGAATATATTGCTAGGACTGACCATCATGGTTTCAAAGGGCAATGTCATCATTATGGCAGTTGGAATATTTCTAGCATACTTCCTACAATATGCAATGTTTCCAAAAGCTACAAAAAAAGCTGGCTTTAGAAGAGAAAAAATTAGCTTTAGCCTTGATTCTAATGTCAAAAAACTAATAATCCTATCTTTGCCAACAACCTTTACCATGGCAGCCGTCTACATATCAACCATTGTAGACCAATCATTTGCATCTATAGTTGCTCCAAATGGAGGAGTTTCAATAGTAAACTATGCCCTAAAGATTCTAAGAATAGTAAGTTCAACCTTCATTATTCCCTTCCAAATCACAGCTTATCCAATCATAGGAAAGCTAGTTGCAAATGGAGACATCGAGGGAATGAAAGATTTGACAGGACGAAGCTTGGTTAAGATAATGATCCTATTTATCCCATCTATTATAGGCCTTATGGTTTTATCAGAACCTATAATTACCTTTGTATACTACAGGGGCGAATTCACCTACCAAGATATGCTTGCAACTAGTCATGTACTCTTTTACTATAGCCTCTACCTTATAGGTCCAGCCTTAGCAGACTTGCTCTACCTATCATTTTTTAGCCATCAAAACACAAAAATCCCAACAATAATTGCTTTTATACAGTTAGCGATAAACATTGTTTTAGACTTTGTATTATCTAGAGCCTACGGTTTAGTTGGCCTTGCCCTTGCTACAACATTTAGCCAATTTGCAGCAGTTTTAATGGCATTAATAGCCTATTATAAATATTATGGTAAGCTAGATTATCCTTATATCTTAAAAAATATAATTAAGATTCTACTAGCTGGAGCAGTTATGGGAGTATTTACAAAATTCTTCTTTACCCTTAGACCATCAAACCTATGGCTACTAGTAACCATTGCCCTTGCAGGTCTAATATACGTGGGACTAGTATATATGCTAAAAGTCGACGAATTCGACCAAATACTAGCAGCCTTCAAGAAGAAAAAGAAAAAGCTTGAGTAATTATGATCTTAGCCCCAAGATCCGGAATACGGATTGAGGAGTCAAGTTAATTCTCAAGCTTTGTTTTTATAAATCTTTGATATTCATCTTATCAAGTTCTTTTTTCATATTCTTCTTTTCTCTGATACCCAAATAAATAAAAACTAATATTATAGTTGGGATGTTAGCAGCCAAAAACGCTACAAATAGTCCTACATAATTTTCTACTTGGCTAAAAGAATCAAAAGCTTGGACCGCTGCAACATTCATCAAGGCGAAGATTAAAGAAATCACTGGAAGGATTAAACCTAAATACTTACTTTCCTTTTTACAAAGATAAACTTGTAAATATATTATTGCAGCACATATAAGTAAAAATAAAATAAGTGCTATTATTGTATTATTCATAGATATTTTCATCCTAACTCTCCTTTGTCTTTTTGTATTCGTTAATCAAAATTTTAGCCGTATCAAAATCGATTTTCTCATCTAAAGCTAGTCTTTTTATGGTGAGAATATAAGGATCTTTGCCCTTTTCTTCATTAATCTCTATCTTTTGAATCAGTCTATCTAGCCTAAGCCTTACAGTAGGATAGGTCACGTCGTAAATCTTTGCAACTTCTTTTAGTGATCCTGAAGCTAGGATAAAATTTTTAATAAAAGAAATATCCTCATCACTAAGCTCAGCCATCCACTCAGGAAGTATATCCATAAGCTCCTCCTTTAATTATATTAAGTATACTCTTTAATATTATTAAAGTCAATAGTTAAGATAACCTTTATTTATTTTATAAGACAAGTAAAAAAACTCAGCCACATTTTACGGTGACTGAGTAAATCAAAATTCATCTCTATAGGCTGTCCTTATTTTCAATAATCCAATCTTCGAATTTTTCTTCGTTTTCAATATTTTCTTGACCAAATTTTTCATAAGTTCCATCTTTTTTTACTAGTAAGAAGTCTGGGACTTGTTCTATTTGATATTTGTCTACGATTTCTTTATAAGATTTTGAATCTCTGTATTTCTTTGTATCAAAGTAGCTAATTTTGATGTCATTTTCTTTTGATATTTGTGTTAGTCCTTGTGCTAATACCTTGCAACCTATGCAATCTTCACGTCCTATGTAAACAAAACCGGTTAATCCATTGCCATCATTTAAAAACTCTTGGTCTGTTATCTCATCAAATTGAGAAACATCATATGGGCTATTGCTGATTTCTTCTAGCTCATCCTCTATATTTTGGCTTTTTTGACTATATATGCCAAAGGCTACAAATAGTGCAATCACTATTGTCAAGATTATATTTCTCTTATTCATATGCCCCTCATTAGTTCTACAGTTACTTTAAAAGACTTATAAAAACTATCCATTGGCAAAAACTCCTTGTTGGAGTGGAAGTTGTGGGCACCTGTGAAGTAGTTTGGGGTGAGTATTCCCTTAGTTGATAGGTATGATCCATCCGTCCCACCCCTCATCGCTATGATTTTTGCCTCTATGTCCAATTTTTGGTAAATTTCTTTTAGCTTGTCTATAGCGATTTTATTGTTTTCATCGACACTATCTATGATATTTGCGTAAGTATCTTCTATGTCGATTGCAATTTCGGCTAACTTGTATCGTTTTTTTAAGATTTCTATTGCATCAAATAGATAGGCTTTGGATTCTTCAAATTTTACCTTATCGTGGTTTCTTATATTGAAATCTATCCTACAATTTAGTACGTCTGATTTGATATCGGTTATCCAGACATATCCTTCTCTATTTTCGGTGTTTTCTGGCATTTTCGCCCTATCTAGCATAGATATAAAGTCGTGGGCAATCATTATTGGATTGACCAAAACTCCCTTGGCTGACATTGGGTGGGCGCTTACTCCCTTTATCTTTATGACTCCACTTGCTGCATTGAAAGTTTCATATACAAGCTCTCCTAGTTCACAACAGTCTATGGTATAAGCAAAGTCAACATCAAATTTATTAAAGTCGATCTTCCTTACTCCCCTAAGGCCAATTTCCTCATCTGGGACGAAGGCTATGTAAATATTGCCGTGGTTAATGTCCTTATTTTCTTTTAGATACCATAAAGCCGTCATGACATTGGCAATAGCTGCCTTATTATCTGCTCCTAGGACTGAATTCCCATCTGTAAGAATTATGTCATCACCAATATAGGTTAAGATTTCTGGGTTTTCTTTGGTGGAAAATACTATATTTTCCTTTTCATTTAAAATGATATCCTTGCCATCATAATTTTTGATTACTTGTGGATTGATCTTATCTCTTAGGCCTACATTGACTATATCAAGATGGCATACCCAGCCAATATTTGGGACTCTGTTATCAGTATTTGCTGGAAGTTTTGCTTGCAAGACTCCAAATTCATTGATAGCTATGTCAACCAGGTCCAAATCTTTTAGGTCTTTTTCTAATTTTTGTGCCAATAAAAGTTGTCCCACAGATGATGGGACATTGGGATTTTTTTCATTAGATTGGCTAGGGATAGCCAGATATGATAGAAAGTTTTCTTGTAGTTTTTCTTTTATGATAGCTGCCTTCATTTTAATTTCCTTATAAAGTCATCAAATATTCTTTTGCTGTATTCATCGTCACTATAGCTTGCTTCTGGGTGCCATTGGACTCCTATCATATATGGATAGTAGGGATTTTCTATGGCTTCTATAAGCCCATCTGGGCTTTCTGCCGATACATCTAAACCATCAGCCAGCTTTCTTATCCCCTCATGGTGGAAGGAATTGACTTCTATTTGATTTTCACCAATAATTTCTTTGAGGTAAGAACCATCTCTTATATTTACACTGTGGTAGGCAAAGGTTTTACCTTCTCCTCTATGGATAATCTCTGTAGAATATTGAGTTTTTATATCATCATAAAGGGAACCGCCATAGTAGATATTCATAAGCTGCATGCCCCTACAAATTCCAAGTATTGGCTTATTTTTTTCTATGGCATAGGTAAATATACCAAGACTTTTCTCGTCATCTTCCCTAGAATAATCTTCCACCAGGTCAGGCTCTCCCCCATAAAGTGATGGGTCAAAGTCATTTCCCCCAGCAAATATTACTCCATCAGCTTCGTCAATCATTCTTTCTACATCTTCTAATCTAAATTGACTGGTGTCGACATTATATATCCCAACTTTCTTGTCAGTTAAAACATATTCAATATTAGTTGTATTTTGATTGTTGTGAACTATGGCAACAGTCTTTTGTGGGAAAAATCTATCCCTTATTATAATGATTGCTAATATTCCAGCAATTAAAAGTAGGGCTGGCTTAAAAAATCTCAAAGGCGATTTTTTCTTAATCTTTTTATTGGCATTTCTTTCCTTCAATTTACTTATCCTCTTTATCTTCTAGTACTTGCTTGCCCCTGTATCAGTTGCAATAACTATTGTATCTCCCTCAAATCTTATGCCATAGGCATTGTCTACTTTTGTAAAAACAGTTCTCGTTCTCTTATCCATGAAGCTTATAGCCATATCTTCTCCATCCTTGTCTATGCCAATTACTGTAGATGGTGTGAAATAATTGGCCTCATGCTTATCCCGGGATTCCTTTTGAGAATATATCCTATCCTTATCTGACGCGTATAGGCTTATTATCTCCTTTTCCCTATATAAATCCTTGGATAGGTAGAGGTCTGCTGTTTCGTAGCCTACTGATATAAGCTCTGGACTATCTCCTTTTTTGCCAGACTCTATAGATCTTTTGTAAAGTTCGTAGTAATTTTCGCTCGCCTTATAAGTAGTATAGAAGATATTATTTGGACTTACTATGCCATCTTTGATATCGCCATGGATATTTTCAATTTGGGTCACAGTAAAATCGCTTAGACTTAGGACACTTATAGTAGTCTTATCTCTATTTTCCTCATCATTTTCATAAAACTTATTGATGAAATATAGGTTGCCATCCATTAGTCCTATAGGTATGATCTCTTGTCCACTATCAAAGTCAAAAATAGTCTTTATCTCTGTCTTTTCTACGTCGACAAGCTTATATTGGTGAAGATCATAATCTCCTATAACAAACATAGATCCTGCACCGTATATATCATAGGCAAGGGAATTTTCTCCAGAATTTATTATTTCTTTTGTATTTCCATTTGGGTTAAATTTTAGCAATTTTTTCTCAATTGGATTATAATAAATCTCTTCTTTGTTGACATCCAAGTGCTTTTTACTTAGCGAGTCGTTATTATTAGATGAACAACCTGTAAAAAGTAAAACTGCTAAAATTAGCCATATTCTAATATTTTTCATACTTCAATTATAACACGGATTTGTCAAAAGTTCTGATTTCTTGGCTAGAAATCGATTTCAAATTCCTTTAAATCCTTATTTTCGTCTATATAGTAGAAGGTATTTTGCGTACACTTTTGGCCCATTATATTTTCATCGAATACTAAATCTCCACTGTAAGCATCATAAATTTTCAAATTTTGCTCATAGTCACTTGGATTCTCCCTAGTAGATTTTGTGTAATAGAAAATATATCTGCCATTTATTTGAACAAAGCCTTCCGAATTAACAGGCACTTTCCATCTCTGATCTCCTATGTGTATGCCATCTTCTTCGGATTTAAAGTAATCATTGATTACTTGCTCATCTTTTATAAAGCTTGTCGCATAGACATCGTAAGAATCGAAATCTTTTTCTACTATTTCTGGATCATCTGATAGGTCAGATTCGGGCGAAAAAGAATATAGACAATTTTTACCACTTTCATTGTTTACAAAATAGACTTTGTCGCTATTGCTTGCAACAGATGTAATACTATGGGAATGCTTTCCGTAATAGTCTTTTATGAGCCTTTCTTCTATATCAAAATATCCAATGGTTCTTTTTCTATCTGCTAAATTACCATTTTCATCCAATATGCTTATATAATGATATCCGTAAATCTTATTGCCAATCATACCAACTGGATAAAACTCTTCGTTTTTTGCAAACCTATATAAAAGATTTAAATTTTTGCCAACTAGATTATATATTCCATATTCGTTTCTATCATATGACCTTCCAATAAATAGGCTATTTGTACCAGGAACTTGTCCATAAAGCATGGATCCATTTTCAAATTTTGTATTCCCGTCTAGGTCTACTAAATTATCATTTCGATCAAATTGTACCAAGTATAGGTGAGGAATATAGAAAACACTGTCCTTGTCTACTTTGACATCCTCATCCATATCTAAACTAGGCTTATCTTCTATACTTACTTGTTTATCATCAATTTTTTCTGTATCAGGGTCTTTTTTGTCCTCACTAAGATTTGATGAATCCTTAATTTCAGTTTCTACACTTTCTTTCTCTTTTATATTTTCTGAACTTTTTCCATTGCTAGCACAAGATGCTAAAAGTACTGCTAGTGCTAGCATGGATAAGATCTTTTTCATAAAAAGCTCCAGCATTCCATTAAAGCTCTATTTCAATTGATTTAACTTCATTGTCCTTTGTTATATAGTATAATTTGCCATCAGCAATTTTTATACCACGAACAGTATCTTCCAGTACAGTTTCACCACTTGTAAGGTTTATAACCTTTAGATTTGTTGATAATCTATCAGTTTCGCCCTCACCTTTGGCATCTACTTGGAAATAAAATATATTATTTCCTATGATCTCTTGATGGCCTGCTTCTGCCCACAAGAATGGGAATTTTTGGTCATTGGCATAGATGTTGTCGTTATCTGCCCTTAGTATCTTCCAGACTGGCTTGCCATCTACAAATCTTTTTTGCCCAAATAAATATTGTAGGTCAAAGTCCTTTTCTACAAGTTCTGCCTTTTGGTCTAGGCCCTTTGATAGATCAAGTTTGTATAGGTCATAGTTATATACATTTTCTTTTGCATTGTCACCAGGTTTTGTAAACTGCAACTGTCCATCAATTACAACTGCTTCACCAGTCTGAACATCTATTGTATCCTCATAATCATGGACTTCTCCACTAGAAAGATCTACATAGCCTATGGCTATTTTGTCAGTTTTTAAGCTTGGAGTTCCATTGATGTCAGATTTAGATTTATAAGAGTGGAAACCATATATCCTATCTCCAATCATGCCTAGTGAAGTAAATTCTTCTCCTTCAGGAAACTCGTATAAAGTTGATACATCTTTGTCATTCATTCTAACAATTGATACTGTCCCATATAGGTCATTTTTCATTTTTACGAAGACATTGTTTGTATATTTTACATATTCATATTGGTTGGAAGGTTGGTTAGGTAGAAGCTCTTTGCCATTTTCATCGACAAGGTCTCCATTTTCATTAATACTTGCAATTGGTCCATAAGGTAAGAAGAACAAATCATCAGCGCTAACTTTGCTTTCTTTCTTCTCTTCGCTTACTTCTTTATCTTCTTTTTCTTCGCTAGGTTTTTCTTCTTTCTTTTCTTCCTTTTCCTCTACTTTTTCTTCACGGTCTTCTTCTTTATCATTGATATCTTTGTCAACTTTTTTGCTTTTGTCTGTATCTTCTGATTTATTTTCTTCAGAAATTTTATCCTCAGACTCCTCTTCACTTTTCTCTGGTTTTGATACTTCTATGACTTTCTTTTGATCTTCTTTATTCTCTTATTCGATTTGATTATCCTTAATATCCTCGCCCGCTGGCGCATTGGAATTGGCACATCCCATAAGGGCAATAGATAGGGCTGCTATTGGTAAATATTTTTTCATTATCTTCTCCTTAATTAGCTCTTAGAGCCTCTATAGCAGAAAGTTTTGTAGCTCGTCTTGCTGGTAGATATCCTGCTAATACACCTACTAGGGCTGAAAATCCTACTCCAACTAAGGCTAGCCAGACTGGAATAATTATTATATTTCCGCTAGTGCCAAACATTGAGTTGGGATCTCCTCCCAGAGTGCTATTTAATAGCTTAGCAACGAGCAATGAAATGAAAAGACCAAGTATGCCTCCAAAAAATCCTATAAAACCTGATTCTATTAGAAACATAGTCTCCACATCTCTAACTGAGGCTCCTATTACTTTCATTACCCCAATTTCCTTCTGTCTCTCATAAATGCTCATAAGCATGGTGTTTATGATACCTATGGCTGATACTATAAAGGCGATAGATCCAATACCTCCAAGGATAAGCATGATAGTCCTTGTTTGATTTTGGATTTCTTCATTAGTCTCGGCCATAGAATGGGTTTGGTAGCCTAGTTGTCTGATTTCTTGTTCGACTGCTTCTACATTTTTGACATCATCTACTATTACTTGCAAATTGTCATAAGTTATTTCGTCACTTGTTTCAGGGATTGGATTTCCTTTTTCATCAAATGATTGGTTTAAAGTTGGAGACATTATCTTATCATCTTCTTTTTTTAGCATTTTGAAGGTTGCTTCCGATATATAGGACCCCCAGCCAGATAAAAATGAGTTTTTGTTTAGTTTGCCTGCTATTTCTATCGGTACATCTGTATATTCTGGTTTTTGCTCTTCTTTTTCTTCAGGTCCATTTTGAGGGTTTTCATTGCCAAAATTGACTCCATCGTCCTCTTCTTCAAAGACATAGCCTAAGCGGATGAAGTACTGGTGGGCATTAAAGTCAAAGTCTTCAACAGGCTCCATATAAAAATTATTGCCACCTTCTGCTATTTGTTTGGTAGCTTGGGTATTTTGTCCTAGAAGAATTTTATTATCGTCTTTGGCATTTGGTGGATTTCCAAAATCCATCATATCCTTATCTATGAGTGAAAACACATTGTCAGGAATAACATTTATTGACCCATCAATTTCATAATCCTCAGTGTCAGACATCTTTATTTGGACATATACGTTCTTGCTAGGCACCACTGCCTTTACATGACTTACTCTTTTTAAATCGTTTAGCACCTTATCATTTATCTTGAGGTTACCTTCTCCCGACCCGTCCATAACATCTATGGTGGTAAGGCCTTGGAAGGATTCGATCATCTCTTTTTGTGAACTGCTGATGCCTTCAGCAAAGGCAAGCATTAGGATAATAGAGGTTGAGCCTATAACAACTGATAAGATGGTAAGAATAGTCCTAGATTTACGACGCCAAAGGTTTCTTAGGGCCATTATAAATCTATCAGATATCTTCATCTTCTATTATTAGCTCCTTATCTTTTTTATTTTTTGATCTTTTTCTTAGTAAGACAACTACAAGGGCTACGATTATTGCTAGTCCAACCCACAAGAATGGAGATGAAAACAAGCCTCCACCTGCGTTTTGGCTAGGATCTTCTCCCATGCCGCCATCAGTTTGTATCATTTCACCAGTTTCTGGATCTTGAATCATACCACCTTCCATGCCATCCATGCCTCCCATATCCATAGAAGTTACATTAGAATTGAAGTTTTGTGTTTGTGTGTGGACATTGCCTGCTGAGTCTTCGTAGGTTAGTAGAATTTTCCCCTCTACATCTCCCTCTCTTTCTGGGGTTATATTAAAGGTGAAAGTTTCTGTTGTTCCTGTATTAAAATTACCTATAAATCTCCTATCATTATCTATTGTGAAGCCCTTGCCTATGACATCACACATAAAAGTATTTAGATTGTCCTTACCAGTATTATAGATGTTGACAGACACTTGAGTTTGCTGACCAACTATTAAATCTTCGTGCTTTACATCACCAATGGTTACATTTGCCCTTTGGACAACAGGTATACCTATAGACTCCTTGGTGGTGTATTGGTTGCCCCAGTAGTCTTCGTATTCCAAAGTTAGGCCAATCACATAGTTACCTGCAGCGGCATTTGGATTTACATTCATGGTGATATACTTATTGGAAGTATTCCATGGGTAAAGGGCTGCTAGATAAAAGGAATTTGATTGGTCAACAGGGCTAAAGACTGATCCATCGCTTACAAGGGCATTGTTATCTCCACTTGCTTGCGGTTGGGATTGGAGTTGTGACTCTATAGTTACCTTTAGGTTATAAATAGTATTTTTGGCATTTGTATTATACAAGGTAAAGCCAAGGTTAAATGAGTCACCAGCCTCAACTGTTTGTGGATTTAGGCTATAGTTTGAAATTATAAGCTTTGGCTGGTTTTTCATTTGTACTTGGTTTGTAGTATCATCTCCTGAAGCCTTGCTATTTGAAGAATCATTGCCATTTATTTCATCATAATATGTCGTCATTTTCTAATACCTCATCAATAGTTAAATTTTTATGTATATTTTCTATCTTTCCATCTCTCATAAATAAAGTTCTATCAGCAAATTCTGTCATCTCGTCATCGTGAGTTACCATAATGAAGGTTTGCTTGTTTTTCTTAGTAATATCCTTTATAAGCTGCATTACTTCAAAGCTAGTCTTTGTGTCTAGGTTTCCAGTTGGTTCATCTGCAAAGATAATCTTTGGTGTCCCAACAAAGGCACGGGCTATAGAAACTCTTTGCTGTTGACCACCAGAAAGCTCATTTGGCTTGTTGTTCATCCTATCTTCAAGGCCGACTTGTTTTAAAATCTTGTAGGCTTCTTTTTTCCTCTCTTCTACTCCGATTCCCTTAAAGGTTAAAGGCAGGGATACATTCTCCCAGGCCGTTAGGTAGGGCAATAGATTGTAAGATTGGAAAACAAAGCCAATATTTAGATTCCTAAACTTGGTTATGTCAGTTTCCTTTAGTTCATTTAAAATAATATTCCCATACTTGATGGAACCCTTGGTCGGATACTCAAGACCAGCCAGCATATTTAAAAGAGTTGACTTACCAGAACCAGATGTCCCAAGCAAGGCTATAAATTCACCTTTTTCAATGTCTAAGTCTATGCCATCCAAAGCTTTAATGATATTATTTCCAATCTTATAGTATTTTTTTAAAGATCTTACTTCAATTAGCGACATCATTAACTCCAATTTTTACTTTTTTCAAAATGTAAAATATATTACAAAATAGTGTCATACTATTAGACACACACTCTGTTTGAATTATTATATCATTTCAAAAGATAGTTGACAATTATTTATATAAATAATATTCATATTCATTTACATCATGGTTAAAGAAACATATATTAAAATAACCTACAAGATATTTAATCTCATAGGTTAGAAGTTCAAATTACTTAATTTATATATGTAACATTATCATCTCTTATATCCCAGATTATCTCTTGATAGGTCCCATCATAGATCTTTAAAATCTTATCCAAAGAAAGGCTCATTCCGTCCATTTTCTTGAAGTCCTCAAAATCCACCCAAGAAAGAGTTCCCTCACGATTGTCTCTGATAAGCTTTCCACTATACTTACTTGTCTCATAAAGCAGACCCACATCCTTGTAGTCATCGGAAATCCAAGTTATAAATCCACAGAATTTCAAATCAAAAATATCTAGGCCCGTCTCTTCCTTGGCTTCTCTTATGGCAGAATCATAAAATGATTCACTAGCTTCTACCTTGCCACCAGGAAAAGTCAGCCCTTCCCAGCCTTCTTTTTTCACCTTATCCAAGATGACAACTTCATTTGTCTTAGGGTTTACAATTTTTATCATATTCATTAGTCTAGTTTTCATATAAATTCCTCTAAATTATTAATCATACATAAGTACTTTATTGGAATTTATGATTTTTACTAGTTATAAACATAAAAAAGCTGGCTTTATCGCCAGCCTTTTATGAATTTTATTTTTTCTTGCCTTTGTTTTGAGAAGCAGATTTTTCTTTTTCTTCTCTACGTTTTTTCATAGATTCTTGGATTCCTTCAACTATGGCATCCATATCTGGTTCTTTCATACGTTTTAGTGAACTTACGATTTCTAGTTGTTCTGGTAGAACGTCCATCAATCTCATTTCTTCATCTAGGTATTTTTCCATTTTTTCTGCAGCTTGTGGTGCCCAAGATCCGTTTCCTATGATAGAAACTGCTCTATTTTGTACGTTTAGAGCCTTCATATCTTCTATGAAGTTTTGCATTGGAGGATATACTCCAAGGTTATAGGTTACAGATGCTAAAACTATGTTAGTATATTTAAATGCTTCTGCTATAAGAGTTGATACGTGTGTGCTTGATACATCTCTTAAGCTAATATTTGTTATGCCTGCTTCACAAAGTTTGCTTGCTAGTGCTTGAGCAGCGTATTCTGTGTTGCCATACATTGATGCATATACTATTAGTACACCTTCGTTTTCTGGTTCATATGTTGCCCAGTGGGTGTATTTGTCAAGGATGTAACCAAAGTTATCTCTCCATACCAATCCGTGTAGTGGACAGATGTATTTGATGTCTAATGTTCCTGCTTTTTCCAAAGCTTTTTGTACAAAGGTACCGTATTTTCCTACGATATTTGTATAATAACGTCTTGCTTCGTCTAGGTAATCACGATCCCAATCAACTTCGTCTGCAAAAAGTCTACCATTGTTTGCTATAAATGATCCGAAGGCATCTGCTGAGAATAATACGCCATTTGTTGTATCATAGGTCATTAGAACTTCTGGCCAGTGAACCATTGGTGCTTCTACGAAAGCTAGGGTATGTTTACCAAAGTTCATGGTATCGCCTTCTTTTACTTCGATGTATCTATCATCTACGTGATAACCAAATTGTCTCATGAACATTACCCCTTTTTCTGAGGAAATGATTTTAAGGTTTGGATATCTTTCTAGCATCAATTCGATTGATGAACAGTGGTCTGGTTCCATGTGGTTGATAATCATATAATCTAGGTCACGTCCATCAAGAACACGGCTTACATTTATGATATATTCACGTGTGATTGCCCAGTCTACTGCATCTACTAAAACTGTTTTTTCATCCATTAGTAGGTAAGAGTTATATGATACACCTTCAGGAATTGGGAATATATTCTCAAATAGGGCAAGTCTTCTATCATCCCCACCTACATAGTATAAATCTTCTGTTACTTTTCTAACTGTATACATATTTACCTACTTTCTATCTTCTGGGAATTCAACTTTAATAAATTCTTCTTTAGCTTCACCTGATACTGGTGATACCCAGCTATCTGGCAATTTATCAAATGGTGTTCCTGGCTCTACGCCTTGTGTTGGATCTCCAACTTCAGGGTCATATTCATAACCTGAACCTAAGTCCACATATACATCTTCTTTTGGAGCCATCTTGCGTGGTTTGCTTCTTTTTACTTTCTTCATTGGTGGAGCTGGTTTCTTTTCTTCACCATTGTCAAGTTCTGCTATTAGTAGTGGTAGTACTTCTTTGAAGTCTCCTACTATACCGTAGTCAGCGTTTGCAAAGATTGGAGCGTTTTTGCTGTTGTTGATTGCAACTATTGTAGATGCATCACGGATACCTTTTAAGTGTTGGCCAGCACCTGATACTCCTACGCCGATGTAAAGGTTGTTTTTGAAGTTTTGTCCACTCATACCAACGTATCTATCTAGTGGAACGTATTTTAGTGTTTCTGCTACTGGTCTTGATGATGATATAGCTGCACCTGCTTGGTAAGCTAGGTCTTCTATTAGCTTCATATTTTCTTTTTCGCCAATACCACGACCAGCTACTACTATTCTTTCAGCTTCTGTTACTGGTGTCCAAGGATCGATACCAATTGTGAAGTCATATCCGTCTTTTTTAAGAGCTGCTACTAGATTCTTAACCGCTTCTTTAGGATCTCCCTCAAAGATTTCGCCCTTTCTAACTCCTGCGATTGGACCTTGTTTAGATTTTCCGCCAACTGCTTTAACTCTGGGAGGACGACCAACCGTATTTGCACCAACTACTACTCTCATGATTTCGTTAGTACCTTCATAGATTTGTGTGATTTTGGCATCTCTGAAGAATCTTTCAACATCAACACCTTTGATAAATCCTGAGCCACCGTAAAGTTGGATAGCTTCTGTTGTTATTTGCATTGCAAGGTCACTTGCAACTTGTTTAGCCATAGCGGCTTCGGCAGAATATCTTTCGTGGTGAGTCTTAAGGTCTGCTGCATGATAGATCATAAGTCTTGCACCGTGTAGGTATGTTGCCATATCTGCAAGTTTAAAGGTGTTTCTTTGTAGGTGAGCTATAGGCATACCAAATTGTTCACGTTCTTTTGCGTATGCTAGAGCTGATTCATAAGCACCTTGACCAATACCTAGAGCTTGAGATGCTATACCAATTCTACCACCGTCAAGAGTTGCCATGGCAATCTTAAATCCTTGACCTTCTTTGCCAAGTAAGTTTTCTTTTGGAACTTTTACATTGTCAAAGTGAAGCTCTGCTGTAGATGAAGATCTGATACCTAGTTTGTCATAGTGATCAGAGAAGGTAAATCCTTCAAATTCTTTTTCTACGATGAAAGCTGAAATACCATGGGTTCCAATACCTGGTGTTGTTACTGCAAATACAACATATGTGTCAGCTTTTGGAGCATTTGTTATAAAGATTTTTTTGCCGTTTAATATGTAATGATCTCCATCAAGTTCTGCTGTAGTTTCTGTACCACCCGCATCTGAACCTGCGTTTTCTTCTGTAAGACCAAATCCACCTAGTTTTTCTCCTTTAGCAAGTGGAACTAAGTATTTTTTCTTTTGTTCTTCTGTACCAAAGGCAAATATTGGCCAGGTACCTAGTGAAGTATGTGCAGAACAAATTACACCAACACCACCGTCAACTCTTGATAATTCTTCTACTGTAATAGCATAAGAAATTGCATCAAGGCCTTGGCCGCCGTATTCTTTTGGATATGGGATTCCCATAAATCCTAGTTCACCCATTTCTTTTACAATATCATCAGGAAATTCGTTGTTTTGATCTAGATCAAAGGCGATTGGTTTTACTTTTTCTTCAGCAAAAGCTCTAACTTTTTTACGTAAAGCTTCATGCTCATCAGTTGTTCTAAATAGCATTGAGACCTCCTTAATTTATCACTACTATTTTACTATAGTATAAACCGAAGAAAACGTTTTGTCAATAGGTGTTTGTATTTTATTTTTATCTTACTAATATTACTTAAATTATATTATTAAACAAAAAAAGACTGATAAAAATAAAGCTATTTTCATCAGTCATAATTCTTATAATTTTTCTATTTCGATTTTAATCTTCTTATCATTTAGGTCTATTTCCTCTGCTGATAAGTCTTCTTTTTTTAGGCTATCTGCTAGAGTTTCTTTCTTGATTTCATCGGCAAATTTTTCTAATGATTTGCTTAAATCTTCATCTGCCCCATAAGAGATATTTATCCTATCAGTCACTTCAAATCCAGAATCTTTTCTCAAGTTTTGAATTTTTGAAATAAATTCACGAGCATAACCTTCGTCTTTGAGATCTTCTGTGATTTCAGTGTCTAGAACTACAAAGACATTGCCGTTCATTTCCACATCAAAACCTTCTTTGGCAGAGATTCTTACATCTAGGTAGTCGCTTGTGACTTGGTATTTTTCGCCGTCAAGATCAATCTCAACAGGTCCCTCGTTAGTTTGGTTTACAAAGTCCTTGGCATCTACACTTGCCAAATATTTTGCAAAATCATTTACCTTTGATTGGAAAATACGGCCAACTACTCTAAAGTCTGGCTTAAGTGAGAAGTCCATAAATTCGGAGAGATCATTTGCAAATTCTACTTCTTTTATATTTAGCTCTTCTTTGATTAGAGGGATTAAGTCAGTAATCCTTTCTTGGTAAGAACCGTCTACTATGATTTTTGCTAGTGGTTGACGAACTTTGATAGATTCTTTCTCACGACTTGCACGGCCAAGATTTACAATTTTTCTTACTAAGTCCATATCAGCCTCTAGGCTCTCATCTATGAAATCACTATTTGCTTCTGGCATGATTTGGGTGTGAACTGTCTTTTCATCCGTTAGATTTCTATAAACTTCTTCTGCTATATGAGGAGTGATTGGCGCAATTAGTTTTGCAATAGTTATTAGGGCATCATAAGTTGTTTTATAAACTGCCTTTTTGGAATCTGTAAGTTCACTCATCCAAAATCTCTTTCTATTGCGGCGGATGTACCAATTTGACAAGTCTTCTACTACGAAGTCTGAAATCAAGTGAACAACCTTGTTGTAATCAAAGACTTCCATTTGCTCAGTGTACTCTTTTACTAGTGTGTTTAGTCTTGAGTATAACCATTTGTCAATTTTTTCTAATTTTACTTCCCCAATATTTTTAAGCTCTTCTATACCAAGATTGTCTGTATTTGCATATAGGCTAAAGAAGTTGTAGACATTTTCGTAGGTTCTGAAGAAGTTGTTTCTTACTTCAACCAAACCAGCTTCATCAAATTTTGTTTGCATCCATGGTGGTGATACATATAGGGAATAGAATCTCACTGCATCTGCCCCGTACTTGTCAAATAGAGCAAATGGGTCTAGGGTATTGCCCTTTGACTTAGACATTTTTTGGCCGTTTTTGTCAACTACTAGGTCATTTACCAATACATTTTTGTATGGCGCCTTGCCTGTTGTAATGGTTGATATAGCCATAAGTGAGTAGAACCATCCACGAGTTTGGTCTATACCCTCACATATAAAGTCTGCTGGATAATAATTTTCAAATAGTTCCTTATTTTCGAATGGGTAGTGTAATTGGGCAAATGGCATCGCTCCTGAGTCAAACCAAACGTCTATTACATCTGGCACACGGTGCATAGTTCCATGGCAGTGGTCACACTTGATAGAAACTTCGTCTACATATGGTCTATGAAGTTCTATATTCTCATCTATATCTTCTATGGCAAGTTCTGCCAGTTCTTTTCTAGATCCTATTGTCCTTGTGTGGCCACAATCATCACAGCGCCAGATATTTAGAGGTGTACCCCAATAACGGCTCCTTGATATAGCCCAGTCTTTTACATTTTCTATCCAGTTTCCAAAGCGCTTTTCACCTATAGTTGGTGGATACCAATTTACAGACTTGTTGTTTTCAACTAATTTGTCAGAAAACTTGCTCATCTCTATATACCAAGATGGTGTTGCATAATAAACTAGTGGTGTGTGGCATCTCCAGCAGTGTGGATAATTATGTTCTACGGTTTGTTTTTTGAAGACCTTGCCTTCATTTACAAGATGGTGCCAGATATCTTCATTGGTATCAAAGATGAATTGACCCTTCCAAGGAGTATCTGTAAACTTACCTTCTTTATCAACTGGTTGAACGAAATCTAGGCCATATTTTCTACCAATTTGATAGTCGTCCTCACCAAAGGCTGGTGCAGAGTGAACTATACCTGTACCATCTTCTGCAGATACATAGTCTGCAAGGGTTACTATAAAGGCCTTTTCTTCATTGACATCTACATATGGAAGTAGCTGGTCATATTTCATATATTCCATATCAGAACCCTTGAGAGTTTCTACCACTTCGTATTCATGGTCAGTCATTAGACTTTCAGATAAGGATTTTGCCATATAATAATAAGCATTGTCAGTTTTATCGAAAACTTTTACATAGTCAAGGTCTGGATTTACTGATAGGGCAACGTTAGATGGAAGTGTCCATGGTGTTGTTGTCCAAGCTAGGAAATATTCGTTTTCTGTATCTTTCTTCTTAAATTTGACTGTAAGGGTGATGGTTTTATCCATTTGATAACCTTGGGCTACCTCATGACTTGCAAGACCTGTACCACATCTTGGACAGTATGGCATAACTTTTGCCCCTTCGTAAATGTAGCCATTTTTGAAGGCCTTATCTAATAGATACCACTCTGTTTCTATATAGTCGTTGTCCATGGTTACATAAGGATGATCCATATCATATAGAAATCCCATACGGTCAGACATATCACGCCACATATCAGAATAGGTCCATACTGATTCTTTACAAAACTTGTTGAACTTTTCTATACCATAGCCTTCGATGTCGTTTTTGTCGTGGAATCCTAGTTTTTTCTCAACTTCGATTTCTACTGGCAGTCCGTGGGTATCCCAGCCTGCTTTTTTAAGGACCTTGTAGCCTTTCATATTCTTGTAGCGGCTAGTCATATCCTTTAGGGTTCTTGCTATAACGTGGTGGATACCAGGCTTGCCGTTTGCTGTTGGTGGCCCATCATAGATTATGTATTCTTCTGCATCCTCACGTGTTTTAAAAGTTTGATCTAATAGGTCTATTTCTTTCCAATATTCTTCTATACTCGCTTCACGATTTTTTGTATCGTTTGTATTTAGAGATTTGAATTCACTCATTTTTACCTCCTTCATAAAAAAAGAACCGTCCATACAGACGGTCCACTTATTGATAGTTTTGCTCTTAACGATTGGCTTTCGTACAAGGCTAATAATTTCACTTTGCAAACTAAAAGATGATATTCACTTATCCTTCCCTTAGCGCTTTTCACCAGCCAGCGCCTCTCTTAAAGTTATTGATAAGTTACTGTTCTCTATAACGTTGATATTCTACATAGATAATACTAATCTAGTCCTGCTTGTCAAGGGTAAAAACCTTAGATATGTTTTACTACCTTGAATTTATATAGGGAAAATACATCATGGCTATCAACATTTGCCTTATCTAGGGCATCTTCAAACATTTGATAGTCAGACTCATAGTCATTTCTAAATACCATGGTGTCTTCATTGTTGTATTTGACAACTAGGCCATGGTACATACCAAATTCTTCCATATATTGGATTTGTTGGATTTTGACTACTTCATAAACGATAATGTAGAGATCATCTACATCATAGTTTACTAAATCTACTCCATTATTAAAAATAGTAGCGTTGACTGCTTCGTATATTACATCAAGGCCTATATCAGAACGAGTTGGATAGATAGAACCACTTGTCTCAATCCTATCTTCCTGACTAACTACAATGATTGCTCCATTGTTATTTGCCTTAAATTCATCGTCATAGTCCTTTAAATAGGTCTTGTTTTCCTCATAATATTTAATTGAATCTTTTGCTAATTGTACTAGTTTGTCCATATTAGTCTTCCAATAATTTTTCTATATCTTTAGCTATATTTTCCGGTTTTTTTTGAGAAGCGTAGCGATTTACTACATTTCCATTTTTATCTACAAGAAATTTGGTAAAATTCCACTTAATTTTATCCCCAAAAATGCCCCCTTTAGCATTTTTTAGGAACTTAAATAACTCTGCTTCATTTTCTCCATTTACATCAATTTTGGCAAATCTATCAAAAGTTGTTCCAAAGTTTGATGTGCAAAAATTAGCTATCTCTTGGTCACTTCCTGGAGCTTGTCCTCCAAATTGATTGCATGGGAAGTCTAATATTTCAAAGCCTCTATCTTTGTAACTTTCATACAAATTTTGCAAGGCATCGTATTGGGGAGTAAATCCACATTCTGTTGCAGTATTTACTATCAAAAGTACCTTGCCTTTATATTTTTCAAGGGATATATCATCACCATTATTATCTTTTACAATTATGTCATAAATCTCTGTCATAGTAACTCCTTATTTTACGATGATATTACTATACGTGATTTTTATAACATTTAAAGATTTTACCAAACTGGGATTGATGATCCCTTTGTTGTTTCATCCACTATTTTCTTGGTTTCATCCGTGTGATAGTAATTGTCAATCAAGTCCTTTAGGGTTGGGCTATCCTTTTTATCTTGTGTTGTTGCTATGATATTTACATAAATATCTTTACCTGGTTCATTGTGGTCTTCTAGGTAAATTGCATCTTCTGTTGGTATGAAGCCAGCATCTACTGCCATTCCAGAGTTAACACAAGCTATGTCCACATCATCTAGAGATCTAGCTGTTTGGGAAGCTGATAGCTCTACTATTTCAAAGTTTCTTGGATTTGATGTGATTTCATTAAGAGTAATGGAATCTCCATCTTCGCCTTCTACTTCTATAAGTCCTGCTGATTGTAAGAGGAATAGTGATCTTGATCCATTTGTTGGGTCATCAGGTATTGCTATTCTTGCACCATCTTCTAGGTCAGCTAGGTCCTTTATTTTTGATGAGTATATACCAAGTGGAGCAATTGATGTATCTGCAATTGAAACTATATCTGATCCACTAACTTCGTTAAAGTCTTGGAGGAATTTTTTGTGTTGGAAAGCATTTATGTCAATGTCACCAGATAAAAGAGCTTCGTTTGGCTCTCTATATTCGCTAAATGTGACTATTTCTATAGTTTTTCCTGTGCCTTCTTTGTATCTTTTTGCTACATCTTCCCAAGCTTCGTTATTTTCTCCGACCACACCAAGTTTTATCACATCTTTATCTTTTAATGGATCTGTTTCATTTTTAGCTTCTGTTGTTGTTTCTGTCTTTTCTGGCTCTGCTGTTTGTGCGCTTTCGTTATTTTTTGCCCCACAAGCACTAAGTCCTAAGATTAAGGCAAGGCCTAGGCCTATTTTACTGATGTTTTTCATTACCATTCTCCTTATAATTTCTTACCAAGATGCTATCCAAGCACCATTTGTATATGTGTCGTAGTCTTTCTTTGTTTCGTCTGTCTGATAGTATTTTACAAGTTCCTTGTAGGCTTCATTGTCCTTATCTTCTGCCCTTGCTGCTATAACATTTACATAGATCTTAGCATCTGGATTTTCTGGGTCTTCTAAAAATATTGCATCTTCATTTGGACTTAGTCCAGAGTCTAGGGCATAGTTGTCATTAACTGCAGCCACTTTTACATCATCTAAGGCTCTTGCAGTTTGAGCTGCATCCATTTCAATAAATTCAAGATTTTTTGGATTTTCTGTTATATTATCTAGGGTGATAGCTTCACCAGGATTTCCATTTACTTTGATAAGCCCTGCTGCTTGGAGTAAGAATAGGGCTCTTGGTCCATTTGATGGGTCATTTGGTATAGCAACCTTATCTCCATCTTCTAGCTCATCTAAGCTTTTTATTTGATTTGAATAATAACCTAATGGAGCAAGCATGGTGTCAGCAATTGCCACAAGTTTTTCTTCTCCTTGGGCATCGTTATATTCTTCCAAGAACTTGTAGTGTTGGAAGCTATTTACATCTATATCACCACTAGCCAAGGCTTCATTTGGTTGGGTATAGTCAGAAAACTTTACAAGTTCAGCCTTTTTGCCTGTGCCTTGTTCATATCTTTTGATAACTTCTTCCCACACTTCATTTTTCTCACCTACAACACCAATTTTTATAGTATCGGAAACTTCTGTTTGAGCTTTTTCTCCTTCGCTTGCTTCTTTGTTATCTCCATTTGATCCACATGAGCTAAGTCCTAAAATTAGGGCCAATCCTAAAGTTAATTTTCCTAAATTTTTCATTATAATTCCTCCTTAATGACTTGTTTTTCTTATTAAATGATTTGCTATAGCCTGAATTAAGAATACTACTATTAGTATCAAAACAACACTTACTATTACTACATCATCCTTGTAGCGTTGGTAGCCGACTGCTATGGCCAAGTCTCCTATACCACCTCCACCTACAAGGCCAGCCATGGCTGTAAGTCCTAGTAGGGAGATTAGAGTTATGGAACCAGCACGCAAGAGTGATGGTAGGCCTTCTCTAAGATAGACCCTTGTTATAATCTCAAAAGGCGAAGCTCCCATGGCTTCCGCCGCTTCAATCTTTCCTGGTTCCACACTTGCTAGGGCTTGTTCTACTTGTCTAGCAAAAAATGGCACACAAGAAAATACTAGGGGAACTATAGCTGCATTTGGGCCTATTCTTGTTTTTACTATTTCTTTTGTAATCGGTGCAATAAGGGCAACTAAGATTACAAAAGGTATGGACCTAAAAATATTTGTAAGTTTGTCCAAGATGCTATAGATAAGCTTGTTTTCCAAAATCCTGTTATGGTCTGTGACAACCATTATTATGCCAATTATTAGTCCAAATATTCCAGCAAATATTGCTGATATAAGCAACATATAAAGGGTCGTCTTAAAGTTTTCGATTATACTATCTCTTATGGACCATGAGTACTCAAAAAATCCCATCTTTACCTCCCAATACTTCTGCACTAACTTCTCTTTCTTCTAGGTAATTTCCAAGTTTACTTAGTGAATCCGGATCACCTGAAATACTTACTATTAGATTACCAACAGGAACTCCTGTGATAAACTCAATATTTCCTGCAAGGATATTTGTTTTAATGCCAAACTTTTGGTAAATATCATTTATAAGTGGTTCTGTTGTAGATTCTCCTACATAGTTTAGCTTAACCAAGAGCTCATTTTCCTTTAAGATTCCTATATTTTGTTTAACTTCTTCTATGGTATCTGAAATATTGGTCGAAGTTTCAACGAATTCTTTGGTCAGCCTATCTCTTGGATTGGCAAATATAGAAAGAGTTGAACCAGATTCTACGATTTTACCATCTTGCATAACTGCACACTTATTGCAAAGGTCCTTTACCACTTCCATTTGATGGGTGATAATTACAATTGTAAGTCCCAAAGATTCATTAAGTTCCTTTAATAGTTTTAATATTTGCTTGGTTGTCTTTGGGTCTAGGGCACTTGTAGCCTCATCGCAAAGTAGTATTTCAGGATCTGATGCTAGCGCTCTAGCTATAGCGCACCTTTGTTGTTGACCACCAGAAAGTTCTCTCGGATAATTGCTAGCCTTATCGCCAATACCTACTAGCTCTAGTAGCTTTCTTGCCTTTGCTTCTTTTTCTTCTTTTGGTATTTTTAGCTTCCTTATAGGAAATATTACATTATCCAAAATAGTGATGTTGTTTAGTAAGTTAAAATGTTGGAAAATCATTCCAATATTTTTTCTCTTTGCTCTCAAATCTTTGTTGGAAAGATCCAAAAGATTTTCTCCATCTATCAAGACCTGGCCACTTGTTGGTCTTTGGAGAAGATTTATGGTCCTTACCAAGGTCGATTTACCAGCTCCAGAAAACCCTACAATTCCATATATATCATTTTTTTCCACCCTAAGGTTTACATCATCAACAGCTTTAAAGCCATCAAAATCTACTGTTATATTTTTTAAATCAATCATCAAAAACTCCATTTAAGAAATCACTTGCAAATTTTACTTGTAGGCCTACTGCATATTTGATACCTTCTGGATCTAGGTCAAATTCTGGAGTATGAGCACCTGCACTGATTCCTTTTTCTTTATTACCAACACCAAATCTAGTATAAACTGAAGGGCAAAGCCTAGAATATCCAAAAAATGATTCTGAACCATAGCTCGTTTCTGCTTCTTCAAAGGCATTCGGATAGATATCATTTAATGATTTTCTAACATCTTCTGCTAGGTATGGGTCGTTTATGGTTGGATAGGCTACTATTCTAGTGTAGTCTGTAAATTCTATACCGCACTTATGGGCCTTGGCAGTTTGCTTTGTTACTTCTTTTAATACCTCTAGGGCATCTTCTCCAGCCTTATCATCAAAAAATCTCAAGGTCCCTTTTACATTGCATATGTCGGGGATTACATTTGAGGCTGATCCACCGTTTATAGCTCCCAGACCAAATGTCACAGTTTTACTTATATCAAGCTGGTTGACCCAAGCTGTTGTAAGTGCTGTAACTATATTAGCTGTTGCTGTAAGGGGATTTATGCACCTATCAGGGCGAGATCCATGGCCACCCTTGCCTATAACATTAAATTCTACACCAGCACATCCTGCATGAGATGGGCCTTTGATTACAGAAATTTTTCCGATTTCCATAAATGGTGATTGGTGATTACCGTAGCAGGCATCAAGATTTTTATCTTTAAGATGCTCTACCATAGCTTCGATCCCACCACCTGTCTCTTCACCTTCTTCAAATATAAAATAAATTTTACCCTTAAGTTCATCTTTTAAATCAAGAAGGATTTTTGCTGTTGTAAGAAGTGTTGCCATGTGTGAGTCATGGCCACAAGCATGGCTTACTCCATCAATTTTTGATACAACTGTTTTTTTATTCTTGAGATTGTATTGACTTTCTGCTATTGGAAGTGCATCAATATCTGTTCTTATTCCAATAGTTTTGCCTGGCTTTCCAGTATCAAGCAAGGCCGTAAAACCTGTTGTATTTGTTGCAGCTTCTACTAGAAGTCCAAGTTTTTCACACTCAGCTTTGAGATATTTTGCTGTTTGGTATTCCTTATCACTTACTTCTGGGTTCTCGTGCAGGTAAGTTCTCCAAGATATGGTATCAGAAAAATACTCATCTATTTTTTTCTTGATTACTTCATTGCTAGTCATTTTTTACCTTTCTAATTTACATAAAAAAAATCGTCCTTAAATCCTAATAATAGAATCTAAGGACGATATTAATCGCGTTACCACCTTAATTTATGCATACTCACGCATACATACTCTCATCAAGTACATACATACTCTACTTCTATAACGGGAAGTCCCGTGTGAATCTAACTATCGACTCACCCCAATCCAAGGCCATCTTCATCTAAACTTGTATCCGCCCATCTCACCAGTACTGGGCTCTCTGTAGAATATCCATCTAGACTACTCTTCTTATCATTTGGTTTTGTAAAATCTATTTGATGGAATTATAATACCACCTAAAAAAAACTATGTCAAATTTATTTAATAAATTTAAATTTTTTTACATTTTTATCAATTAATTTCTCTTTTATATTTGTCAATTTATCAAGCAAAAACGCCCAAATTAATGGGCGTTTGCATACACAATACTATTTTTTGAGGGTCATAGCATTGATTTGATATTGAGCTGGCCATTCTGGTGTATTTAGATCGAAGCCTTCTACCCTGTTTGTATATCCTGTGTGGTATTGGTTAGAATATAGTGGGATTTCTGGCAAGTAATCATTGTACCATAATTGGAAGTCAACCCATTTATCCAAGTATCCTTCTTTATCTTTGGGATCCGTCTTTCTCAAAGCTTCTGTTACTTCATCAGCCTTTGGATCGTTTGTCTTTGTATGGTTGTCAAAACCTTTTGAGTTGTATTGATAGTATGGATCAAATGGTGGTTCAAAAGATTGGCCCATGTTGAATGCTGTGTATTCAGCATTTTCTTTTGGAGAATAATAGTAATCTAGCAAGGTTGCAAAGTTTCCTGCTGTTACGTTATATTCCATACCTACTTGCTTAGCGTTGTTTGGAACTTGGTTAGAGATTAATGTTGTAATTGGGGATTCATCAGAACCAAATTGGTTTACAACTAGTCTATTACCATTTTCATCATATCTGTAGTAGTCATAGCCATCAGGATCATTTTTAAATGCTTCTTCAGCCTTTGCTATATCCCAAGGAGTTTTACCATCTTCTTCAAATGTATATGGGGTCTTATCTAGCAAGGCATTCGCTTCATCTAGGTTTAATTGATAGTTTGTAAGCTCTGGATTGCTTTCTAAGTCTGGTCCTTTTTCCTTATACATCCATTGGCTTGCACCATAAAGACCATTGGTTACAACTCCATATCCACCTGCAAATTGTTGTACGAAAGTATTTCTATCCATTAGGTGGGCTATGGCTTGTCTTACTTCTTTATATTTTGTAGATCCACGATCTGTTAGGAATGTTACGTTACCATAACCGTTTCTGTCATATGAATTGTATTTGATTTTACCTGCATCAGCAGCTGCTCTGATTTGGTCAATCTTGCCGCCTTCAGTTTCATCTTGCCAAATATCTATATCTCCATTTTCAAGAAGGTCTACAGCTATATTAGCATTTACAATTTGTACTATAACATTTGGTATAGTGGCTTTTTCACCCTTGAAGTTACCCTTGTAGTTAGGGTTTAGGGAAAGTTTAACCATGTTGTTTGAATAGCTATCAAATACATATGGTCCACATACTACTGATGGTGCCAATCTGTATTCATTAGCAATCTTAAGCATAGCTTGTTCTTTCAATTGTTCAGTAGGGTCTACGTCTCCATCTAATCTACTTTCTAGGTCTGCTATAGCCTCATCGTGAGCTTTTTGTGTTTCTTCGTCGACTTCTGCCCCTTCATTATCTTCTTCAAATTGTTTATTTAGATTATCAATTTGAGTTTTTATAGACTCTTGGTAGGCTTTTTTATCTTCTTCTGTTACTTCATAGCCTTCTTTTGCAACAAGTTTCTTACCATTGTCGCTTATAGACAAGTTGTCAGTAACTGCATGCATTGGGAATGGCGATTGTTGGGAAAGGTATGACTCTTCGTAGTATGGCAAGAATGATGAATCGATTGTTACAGAAAATGTATAATCATCAATCTTTTCCAAACCTTCAAACTCATCCACTTCACTATTTGGATCATGGAAGGCTTCATAGCCCTTTAGTGCATCTTTACCAACTGTTGTAGCCCCAGATACCTTACTATAGTTTGCATCGGAAAATAGTAGGGAATAGAATAGATAGTCATCTGCTGTTACAGGCTCGCCGTCAGACCATTTTAAGTCTTCATTTAGCTTATATGTAATAGTCTTTGATCCATCTTCATTTTCTACTTCTTTTGGTTTTTCAGCAAGAACTGTCATATTATCTTGCCATTGACCAGCATCATCAACTACAGCTGTATTATAAGCATTGGTTCCTTGGGTACCGATAAGTTGTCTAACTATTACATCATAGGTGTTGTTAGCCCAACCTTCAAAGAAGTCACCATTCATTGGACTTGTACCAATAACTAGGGTATCATCAGCTGTCACATTGTCGAAATCAGCTATTTCTTTTTTGTCGTCATCAGACATAGCTTCTTTGTCTGTATTCTCATCATCACTATTTTCATCTGTATCAGTAGAATCATCCATAGATTCAGAATCAGTTTCTTTGTCAGTAGTTTCTTCACTAGTCTCTTCGCTACTTTGACTTTCTTCCTTTTTTACATCTTCTTGTTTTTCAGTATTATCTCCACCACCACAAGCTGCAAGGCTAGTTGCTAAACCTAAAGCCATTAGTGAGGAGAATATTCTTTTCATTTTCATTTTTTCCTCCTAATATATATTCTATATATTGCTAGTATTCTATTCCTTAAATTTCCTTTTGTCAATAGCTTTAATGGTTTTTTATTAACATTAATGAATTATTATCCATATTGTTGTTGATATTGACACATCATTGATAATAGATTGCAATTTATTCCATAATTATTTAGTACTTTATCTAGTTATGTAACTAAATTATATTTTATACCTATCTACTTTATTAAAAATCCCGCCTAAATTTACACAAAAAAAGAGGAGGTAAAAACCTCCCCAATATGGTAAAATAAATTCAATTATAATATACGTTAATATAAGACTTTTGCAATGGTATTTCCTATTTTCTATAAAGATTATATGGAAATTTGTACCATTTTTCCCTAGGCATATATTTTTCTATTGGCTTTGTTAATTTTTTTTGAAAATATTCTTCAAGCTCATATAACTTTTTTTTCCTATCTTCAAAATATGGGTTAGAACCGTGATTTTCCAAAACTCCCTGGGCCCTCTTTTCTATGCCAAGGTATTCTGTCTTTATAAGACCATCGAGAAGTTGAATCAATAAATCATAATCGTTGTAATCATTATAGGCTAGAAAGTCTCTTACAAAATCTTTTTCTTGATCACTTACATTCCAAGCTCCCACATAAGCATCGACATCTTTTATTTGAAAACTGTGGCTTAGGGCGATTCTTGCTGGAAAAAAATAGGAATCAGATCTTAAAATCTTGTATCCTCTTATGAAATGTGCCGCATTGTCTAAGGCTTCTGATTTTCCCAAATCGTGCAAGGCTCCGCAAGCAAAGGCAACGTCTGGATCAAGTCCTAAATCTTTTGCCATATTTTTGGCTGTTTGACCAATAATCCATGAGTGTAAGACCCACTTGCCTGGATTATTATTATATCCTTCTTCAAGATATGATATTATTTTATCTCTATTTGCTATATTTCCATATCCATCTTTATACATTTTTTCTAATCTTTCCGTATGTGTAAATTGTATTATCTTCTACAGATCTTAATCTAAAATCTATAATTTCATCACTTTCAACAAACTCTCCCAAAACAAGGTCCTTGTTTCGGATTTCATTTTTATAAACTATATTAAAAAACGCCAAATCTTTTGTATCTAGCTTGCACAAGTCACATATATAGTCAAAATATACGGCATTGTTGACGTGAAGATTGCTATCTATATCAGTATATCTTACCATAATTTCCTTTGAATTTGTAAAGTCATTCCTATATGATAAGTCATTTTTACCATAAATCTTATCGTCAATTTTGTAAGCTGATATTAGATCTTTTCTCATTTTTATAGGGCGCATCCTATCTATATCAACTAACATAAAGACTCCGTAAGCTTTTACTATTACACGTCCATCTCTTTTGATGTAAGCATTACGATAAGCATAAAATTTATTCATGCCCAATACTAAACTAGTGACTTCTACCTGGTCATAGACTTTGATTTCTTCTTCTAATTCTACATCCCAAGAATATACTATCCACCTAAGTCTAGTCATATCAATGCCATTTTCTAGGATATGTGAGTGGCGAATTAGAACTTCTCCCATCAAAATGACTAAGTTTCTTATCGATAAATTTCCATCTTTATCGCAAATTACTTCTGGTATTTTATATATTTCGCTATAGGCCATAAATCCCTTCTTTCTACATATACTATATTTTAAAGCTTTTGTTATGCAAAATATTATTTACCTGGATAGATTTTCTAACATAAAAAAGAACCAGCAAATGTGGTTCTTCTCCTACTTACATTATTTATAGACCAGCTATCAACATTTTTGCTATTGTAAAATAAACAATTAATGATAAGGAGTCTACTATTGTAGATATTAGTGGGCTTGCCATTATTGCAGGATCTCCTCCAAATTTTTCTGCTATAATTGGCAGTAGGGAACCTACAGTTTTGGCCATTACTACTATTGCTACTATGGTAATGCCTACTATTATAGAAACTTGTACGCCTACCTTATCAAAGAAAAAGCATTTTAAAAATGCTACTATGCCTAGGGCTAGTCCACATATTAAACCTACTAAAATCTCTTTAAGAACTACCTTGGCCCAATCGCTTGTTTCTATATCATGGGTTGCCATAGCACGAATAATTAGAGTTGATGATTGGCTCCCAGCATTTCCCCCTGAGTCTGTAAGCATTGGTATAAACATATTAAGTGCTATCGCTGCTTGGAGGACATATTCATAACCTCTTAGAATGGTTGATGTAAATGTTGCTGATATCATCAAAAACAATAGCCATGGTATCCTATTTTTTGCAAGGTCCCAAGGACTTGTCTTTGAGTAGTCTTCCTCATCTGGTCTGGTACCAGCTAAGAGTTGGAAGTCCTCTGTTGCCTCTTGCTCTATAATCCACATGATATCATCTACAGTGATTATACCAACTAGTCTAGAGGTATTATCTACTACTGGTAGGGCAGTAAATCCATATTTTTGGAATTTGCGAGCTACATCTTCTTGGTCGTCTGTGGTTTGTACTGCAATTACATCTTCATACATCAATTCTTCTATTTTTGTATTAGGTTTGTTTGTTACAATCTGCCTTAATGACACATAACCTAATAGTTGTTTTGTAGGACTTGTTACATAGCAAGTATAGACTGTTACACTATCGTTGCCCACTTTTTTGATATGAGCTAGAGCTTCTCTTACTGTCATATAGGCTTTTAGTTCCACAAATTCTGTGGTCATCAAGCCACCAGCTGAATCCTCAGGGAATTTGAGATATTCATTTACTAGATTTCTAGTTTCGGCATCTGAAGACCTTAGTATTCTTTGAACCAAGGCTGCTGGCATTTCTTCTAAGGTATCGATCATATCATCGAAATTTAGTTCTCTAAGCAAGGCCTTAAATTCATTTTCATTTAGGGCTTGTTGTAAATTTTCCTTTTGATCTGAATCAAGTTCAGCAAATACTTCAACTGCATCATTTTTTTTCAAAAGTCTAAATACAACTAAGGCTTCTTCAGCAGTCAATCCTTCCAAAAATTCTACTATGTCTACCGGGTTTGTTCTTCTTAAAAGTTCGGATAGTTCATTAGTTCTTTTCTGTTCTAGAAGATAGGAAAGTTCTCTTATTCTATCTTCTGTTGAATTGTACTTATACATCCTATCCTCCTTCTACACACCTAGTCCTGGCAAGATCATTTGAGCTATATTAAAATAAACGATTAGTCCAAGTGAGTCTACAATTGTAGTAATAAGCGGACTTGCCATAATTGCTGGATCTGCTCCCAATTTTTCTGCTATTATTGGAAGCAAAGATCCGATTGCTTTTGCAAGCACCACAACTGAAATAATGGTTAGAGCTACTACAAGAGCAACATTTATAGCAACTTTATCAAAGAAATAACACTTTAAAAATGCTGCCAAGGCTAAGATTGCCCCGCAAATCAAACCTACTGATATTTCCTTTAGAACAACTTTTGCCCAATCACTTGGCTCTATGTCATGAGTTGCCATAGCACGGATTACAAGGGTTGATGCTTGGCTACCGGCATTACCACCAGATCCTGTAAGCATTGGTATAAACATATTTAGAGCAATCACCGTTTGGATTACATCCTCATATCTTTTTAATATTGTAGATGTAAAAGCTCCCGATATCATCAAAAACATCAGCCAAGGAATCCTGTTTTTGGCCAAGTCCCAAGGACTCATCTTTGAGTAATCTTCTTCTTCTGGTGAAGTACCTGCCAAAAGTTGGAAGTCTTCTGTTGCCTCTTGTTCAATAATCCACATGATATCATCAACTGTGATTATACCAACAAGCTTATTGGTTAAGTCTACTACTGGCAAAGCCGTAAAACCGTATTTCTTGAATTTGCGAGCTACATCTTCCTGGTCTTCAGTGGTTTCAACGGTAATAACGTCCTCATACATCAATTCTTTTATTTTTACATCCAAATCACTAGTTACAATCATCCTAAGTGATACATATCCCAAAAGTTCTTTTGTGGGACTTGTTACATAACAAGTATAGACGGTTACCTTATCTTTTCCAACTTCTTCTATATATGCTAGAGTTTCGCCAACAGTTGTTTCCGGGCTTACTTCTACAAACTCGGTTGTCATTAGACTTGCAGCAGAATCTTCTGGGAATTGCAAGTACTCGTTTACAAGTTCTCTTGTTTGATCATCTGATGCCTTTAAGATATTCTCTACAACTGCCGCCGGCATTTCTTCTAAGGTATCAATCATATCATCAAAGTTTAAGTCATCGAGAAGTTCCTTAAACTCTGTATCATTTAGTCCAGCTTGTAGTTTTTCCTTATCTTCGCTATCAAGATCTGCAAATACTTCTCTAGAGTCTTCTTTTTTTAGAAGTCTAAATACTATAAGGGCTTCTTCCGCTGGTAACTCTTCTATAAATTCAACTATATCTATTGGATTGGTCCTGCGAAGCAGGTCTGATAATTCATTTACTTTCTTTTCATCTAGCAAATGTTTAAGGTCATTGAGCCTTTTTTCTGTATCGGTATAAGAAAACATATCTACACCTATTTAATTTCTTCTAAAAGCTCATTTAATGCGTATATAAATTGCTTATCATTTGCCAAGTCTTTTTTGCTAATATCAAAGTCTTCGTCAGCTTCCACCTCGATATCTGGAGTAACACCAACCTTATTAATTTGAGTTCCATTTGGTGTGAAATATTCACTTATGGTTATTTTAGCACCAGCACCATTTTGAAGATTAAAGATTTTTTGAACAACTCCCTTACCAAAAGATTGACTGCCTACAACCTTAGCTCTGCCTCTATCTTTTAGAGCTCCAGCAAGAATTTCACTTGCTGATGCTGAGTTTTCATTTTGGATAATAGTTAACGGTATATCGTCAAAGTCGCCATTACTCTTTTCAACAGTTTCACTGCCATCTTTTTCCTTTGTAGTTACAATTGTTCCTTCGTCAAGGAAATTATCAGCTATATTAATTACTACATCCAAGGCACCACCTGGGTTGTTTCTAACATCTAGGATAAGTCCATCAATATCTTGGCCCTTAAGTCTGTTAAAGCTTTCAGAAAAGTCATTCCAAGTCACATCATCAAATGCCATTATGTGAATATAGCCAATTTTCTTTCCATCAATTTCTACCATATCATCATCTATAGTGTCAACATTTACATCGGCTCTATCAACCTTGACATCAAACTCCTTAGAATTTGTAGAATTTTCTTCCACTCTTAGGATAGTCAAATTAACACTAGTTCCTGGTTCACCTTTGATTTCTGCAACAGCTTCTTCAAGCTGATCTGCAGTAAAAGCAGTTCCATTGACTTTTGTTATATAATCACCAGGCTCGATACCCGCTTCCTTAGCAGGAGAGTTATCAAAGACTGAAATAGCTTTGATATATCCTTCCTTGCTAGCTTGGACAGAGACACCAATACCTTGGTATCTACCGTTTAAAGTTTCCATAAGTTTTGAAAACTCATCTGGTGAATAATAAGACGTATAAGGATCACCTAGGTTTGCAAACATACCTTTTAATGACCCTTCATATATTTGATCATCAGTAAAATCATACAAATAATTTTGCTTTAATAATGCTTTAAGTCCTTGCATATCGGCTATATGTTCACTATCCCTAGTGTTTGCAGTAGAAACTCCACCCATATTGCCACCTATTGTATAACCTGTGTATCCAACACCTGCTACAATAAGTAAGGCTAAGATAAATTTGCCAAATTTTTTCATAAAACCTCCAATCTGTTACTCAAATAAAGTAGTATTTTTTAAAGAATATAATAATATAACTATACAATTTTTCAGCTATTTTTAAACAGCTACTTACTAATATTTGCTATATATACACCCACCATAATCACAATGGCTCCAAGGACTTGATAAAGCTTAAATCCCTCATTTAGTATCCAAATCCCAGCAAGGATTGAAACTGCTGTAGACACCCCTATAAAAGAAGAAGTTCTATTAACACCGATTCTTGCAATAGCCATATTAGATAAGAAAAATGCCAAAACAGAACAACCAATAGCTTGGTATAAAATCGCAATCAAAAAATTCCTATCATTAAATGGAAGACTTATTAGATTTTGCATACTACCATTAGCAGAAGCCTCGATTAATGCAAGAATCGTAAAAAATAAGCCTCCACAAATAAGCATCATATATGTGACATCAGATTCTGTGTAAGTTTTGACATTGCTAACAAAAACGCTGTATAGAGCATAGGAGATAACAGCAATAAGCAAAAACAAATATCCGATTACAGAAAAACTTGACGATAAGCCAAGAGATACTACTGTAATCAAAACCCCTATTAGGGTAACAACAATACCAGTAACTTGTCTTTTGCTAGGCTTTTCATTAAGCAATAAAGTCGATGCGATAAGAGAAGCTATAGGAATAGAAGCCAGGAATATTCCACTTTCTGAAGCCGTTGTATGATCAATACCAATAGTTTCCGCTATGTAGTAAATACAAGGAGAAAATAGAGCAACAGGCAAAAGTTCCTTAATAGACTTTTTTCTAAAATCAACTTTAATAATCTTAAAAAACACAAATATGGACATAACAACAGCCCCAATCAAAAACCTCCATCCCAAAAGAGCAAAAGCAGTGGCTGATTGAGTAGCCTTTTTTGTAAAAATGTAAGATAGACCATAGAGAGTCTCGCACAAAAAAGCCGCCAAAATCCCAATAGTCTCATTCTTTTTATTAATATCAGTCATAATCATCTCCATAATAATAAGTTACTCATCTACTAACCATTATAACAAATAATAGATAAATGTAGAAAAGTAAAGACAGTTAAAAATAATTGTACGTTTAATAGAAGAATCATAAGAAGATAAATAGAACAAATGGATAGTAGACAATGAGAATAGAAATTTATAAGATATGGCGAAAATAGAAAAATCTTATTTGGAGTATTAAAGAGATTTGAAATGGTACAATAAATAAAGCTCATAACCGTTACTTAAACGAAGCATAAATGTATATAATAAGAACCCCCTACAAAAGGTTCAAAACTTGGTGGGCTCGCACATGTGCGACTACTTCGTGGAGGGTCCTCTTTTGGCCGGACGGGCTTTGCACTTTGTGTAACCATTCCATGGAGGGTGCTCCCATAGCCGCACGGGCTTGTTTCTGACTCGAACCCTAGACGCAGTCCGCTGTGCGGTTTCAGATGCTTGCATATGAAATCTCTGAGGTGAACGTAGTGAACCCAGAGAACTGTTAAGAGCCGAAAGGCTCATAACCGGTACGTCAAACGAAGACTTTATCTATATAATAAGAAAAGCACCATCAATGATGGTGCTAGTCTGGTGGGATCGCACATGTGCGACCATTCCATGGAGGGTCCTCTATCAGCCGGACGGGCTTGTTTTGGACTCGAACCCTGGACTCAGTCCCGGAAGGGTTTTAAATGCTTGCATTTAAAATCTTTGAGATGAACGGTAGTGAGTCCAAAGAACTGTTTGAGCCGAAAGGCTCATAACCGGTACGTCAAACGAAGACTTTATCTATATAATAAGAAAAGCACCATCAATGATGTTGCTAGTCTGGTGGGCCTCCAGGGACTCGAACCCTGGACGCAGTCCCGGAAGAGTTTCAGATGCTTGCATCTGAAATCTCTGAGATGAGCATAGCGAATCCAGAGAACTGTTAAGAGCCGAAAGGCTCATAACCGGTACGTCAAACGAAGACTTTATCTACATAATAAGAAAAGCACCATCAATGATGGTGCTAGTCTGGTGGGCCTCCAGGGACTCGAACCCTGGACCTACCGGTTATGAGCCGGGCGCTCTAACCGACTGAGCTAGAGGCCCACAAATAAAATGTGTTATTTAATTTATAAATAAATTATGGTGGACCTGAGTAGACTCGAACTACCGACCTCACGCTTATCAGGCGTGCGCTCTAACCACCTGAGCTACAGGTCCATATGGCAGGGGAGACAGGACTTGAACCCGCGACATCCGGTTTTGGAGACCGACGTTCTACCAACTGAACTACTCCCCTAGATGGTAAAAACTTATGTAATTTTGGGCGATTTATCCTTTGTATACAAATAACAATAATTAATCAAATAAGAATTAATGTTCGGCAACTTTGACAAAATATTTTATGGTCCTCGTCGCTTCGCTCCTGCGGTAATTCCGTGCCTATTGGGCACGGGCCCTCTCAGGACGCCGGGCAGGCGTGCTGTGGTGCCCAGAGGCGGAATCGAACCACCGACACGAGGATTTTCAGTCCTCTGCTCTACCGACTGAGCTATCTGGGCATAAATAAAAAAATGGCGGAGAAGGAGGGATTTGAACCCTCGCATCCCTATTGAAAGGATCTACTCCCTTAGCAGGGGAGCCTCTTCAGCCACTTGAGTACTTCTCCATTAAATAAAAATGACCATCTGGCTTATATTGGAATACTTCGTTAAAATGGTCGGAAGAAGTCTCCTCGCCATCTATTGTTAAGTTTTTATTTATAAAATAATTGGCGGAGAGGAAGGGATTCGAACCCTTGTGAGCCAAAGACTCTAACGGTTTTCAAGACCGCCCCGTTATGACCGCTTCGGTACCTCTCCATTGACAAATAATTGTTAAAAATTATATTAGATTAGCCTATCTCATATGAAATAGGCTTATCTTTTTTGGTGACCCATCGGAGATTCGAACTCCGGACACCCTGATTAAAAGTCAGGTGCTCTACCGGCTGAGCTAATGGATCATATGGCTGGGATAGCAGGACTCGAACCTACGCATACCAGAGTCAAAGTCTGGTGCCTTACCGACTTGGCTATATCCCAAAATACAGTATGCAGATTATATCTAAAAGTTTTTGTTGGCGCGCCTGGGAGGAATCGAACCCCCGACACACGGATTAGAAGTCCGTTGCTCTATCCAGCTGAGCTACAGGCGCATATCTTTTTGTGGAGCGGGTGAAGGGAATCGAACCCTCGCAACCAGCTTGGAAGGCTGGGGCTCTACCACTGAGCTACACCCGCATGATATTTGGCATTCTTCAAACAGTAGACTTAGCATCCACTATCTATGATATGTCCTTTAAAGACAAAACTTTTTTGGTGGGGATGAGCGGATTCGAACCACTGAAAGCAAAGCTAACGGATTTACAGTCCGTCCCATTTGGCCAACTCTGGAACATCCCCAAGTATATATTAATTTGTTTATAAGCTTGCGACCATTCCATGGAAAGTGCTCCACGAGCCGCACAGGCTTTTTTTTGGAGCTGATGATAGGACTTGAACCTACAACCTATTGATTACAAATCAATTGCTCTGCCAATTGAGCTACATCAGCACATTGGATTACTATTGCAATCCAAATGGCGACCTGGATGAGATTCGAACTCACGACCTCCGCCGTGACAGGGCGGCATTCTAACCAGCTGAACTACCAGGCCATATATGATTTATTAATTATATCTATTATTTGAATACACTTCTCACACTTGGTATTCTTAATTCGTAAGAGTATACCATTGAGGGTGCTCCACGAGCCGCACGGGCTTTTGCACTTCGTGCAACCATTCCATGCAGGGTGCTCTATCAGCCGCACGGGCTAGATTATTGGTGGAAGTAACAGGGCTCGAACCTGTGACCCCCTGCTTGTAAGGCAGATGCTCTCCCAACTGAGCTATACTTCCAGAGCCGTATGTTCAAAAAATATTTTTATTCTAAACATACTATTGTCGGCTTGTTGACAAAGTTGCAGGCAACTTTGAAATACCGCGACATCTGACATTCAATACATTTACTTAGTAAATGCTGATAGATCATTATGGTGACCCTACCGAGATTCGAACTCGGGATACCACCGTGAAAGGGTGGTGTCTTAACCGCTTGACCATAGGGCCTTATTTTTTTTCTTTTTTATATATTATGATTTTCTTATAGATAGTCAAAGCTTTTCTTTGAGGTGTTTTAGTCGGCTTCGTTTGCCAAATCATAGATTTGGACTGCGCGACATTTGACCTACCAGCCAAAACAAATTTTGGGGTTAGGATCAAGAAACCGCTTGACCAAAGAGCCTTGTGAAACGACTTTATTAGTATAACATAAATTTTATTATAATGCAAATATTTTTTTACAAAATATGTAATGGTTGCGGGAGCTGGATTTGAACCAACGACCTCCGGGTTATGAGCCCGACGAGCTACCAGACTGCTCTATCCCGCGGTATACATTTCCACGCTTAATCTAAGTCCTCCAAGGATTATACCACTAAGTTAATGGTGCCGAGGACCGGAATCGAACCGGTACGATGTTTGACCATCGCAGGATTTTAAGTCCTGTGCGTCTGCCTGTTCCGCCACCCCGGCAAATACTTTGTTTTACTAGGTACTAGCCTTTAAGTCAATTCTCAAAAACTAATTTTGGCGCTCAGGGTGGGACTCGAACCCACAACCTACCGGTTAACAGCCGGGTGCTCCACCATTGAGCTACCTAAGCATATTTATATTTCATCTATCACTAGCCTAGCCTTTTAGGCTAGCTTATATTCTCGGGCTAACGCCCTGCGACCATTTCATGGAGCCCCAATATGACGGGGACAATTTCCTCCATGAGCCGGCCGGGCTTGCCTTTGTTTAGCAACTTCCTACTCTACCGGGAGGTCACCCTCCGAGTACCATCGGCGTTAATGAGCTTAACTTCTGTGTTCGGTATGGGAACAGGTGTATCCTCATTGCTATCGTCACTATATTATTTAATTTTTGAACTTTCTAAATAGCAGTCTATTTAATTTCTTAAATAAACCCTACTCTATCCTTATCATACGCCGTAATTTGTACTCAAGCTGCTTCGCACCTTGAACAAATCTGGCAGCTGACCTTCCTACAATTCGATTTCATCGAATTGGGATAGGGCAGGCACAATATTTCCAGTCAAGATTTAAAGTTTAGTATCCTTTAGCTTAATACATTACTGTACTTACACCTTGGACCTATCTAAGGTATTTTCTTTACCTTCTTTTAGAAATCTTATCTTGAGGGTTGCTTCGTACTTAGATGCTTTCAGTACTTATCAATGCCATACTTAGCTACCCAGCTATGCTTCTGGCGAAACAACTGGTACACCAGTGGTATGTCCATCCCGGTCCTCTCGTACTAGGGACAGCTCCTCGCAAATTTCTTACGCCCACGCTGGATAGGGACCGAACTGTCTCACGACGTTCTGAACCCAGCTCGCGTGCCTCTTTAATGGGCGAACAGCCCAACCCTTGGGACCTACTTCAGCCCCAGGATGAGACGAGCCGACATCGAGGTGCCAAACCTCCCCGTCGATGTGGACTCTTGGGGGAGATAAGCCTGTTATCCCCGGGGTAGCTTTTATCCGTTGAGCGATGGCCCTTCCATGCGGTGCCACCGGATCACTAAGTCCGTATTTCTACTCTGCTTGATCTGTATATCTCGCAGTTAAGCTCGCTTGTGCCTTTGTACTCTGCGAATGGTTTCCGTCCATTCTGAGCGAACCTTTGAACGCCTCCGTTACTTTTTGGGAGGCGACCGCCCCAGTCAAACTGCCAAACTGACAATGTCCATTGCCCAGGNCCACGCTTGCTTTCGCTTAGGCTTCACCCCTAATACAATGCTCCTCTACCACTGATAGAGAGTTTAAAATTGCTGGTAAATACTTTGACGATATTTCAACCAGTTGTCATTTTTAACTTTTGTTTTATGACTGCTTGTTCGGTGATAATTGAGTTCTTTTACAACTTACCTTTTTCTTGTGTTTGATTTTTGCGTAATTTTTGAATAACTCGTTTATCTTGATTGTGTTTAATATTTCCGTCTAAGTTTTACCTTTTTTCTCGTTTTTGAGTTGATTGAGCAATTTTAAATTCTCTATCAATCCGAAGCTTCGGTACTGGATTTTAGCCCCGTTTATTTTCGGCGCAAACCCACTTGACCAGTGAGCTATTACGCATTCTTTGAATGTATGGCTGCTTCTAAGCCAACGTCCTGGTTGTCTTGGTAGGTTCACATCCTTTTCCACTTAATCCAGATTTGGGG